>JAFVBH010000058.1 GCA_017480115.1 Clostridia bacterium | reverse complement strand
CCAATCACCGAATTTCTGTTTTATCATAGCCTTTCCGCTATGCTCTTTGATTCAACACATTCAGGTCTGTTTGTTAAGTGTCTGTTAACTTTATGTTCAGCCCCTTGACTGGAGACCTTACATAACAGGGACGGCCATCGGCCGTCCGTTGATTTTGCGCATAATCTGACGGACTACAGGATCGTGTGACGATCTTCCTACGCTAAATCAGAATTTGCAAAAAATTCTCTGAAAATTAAAATTCTCTATTGCATTTGCGGGTATTATCGTTTATACTAAATGTTGTTAGGTGGGTCAAAGTGGTGAAAAATGCATCGAAAAGTTGCAGAATCCCACGATAACATCTGAACTCAGTAAAAAAGTAAGGAGTGAAAAGTCCGTGTTCCAGGGAAATCATGTGCATAATATCGACGCGAAGAATCGGCTTTTCATTCCCGCGAAGTTTCGCGAGGAGCTGGGCGAGTCCTTTGTGGTCTGCCCGTCTCCCGACGGTTGCTTGTTTGTGTACACAGAGGAGCATTGGGCGGACATTGCGCAACAGATCAGCGCCAAGTCCCAGACCCGGCAGGATCGTATTCGCCAGCGTAACGCGTTTTTCGGCGTGACCACCGTGGCGCCGGACAAGCAGGGCAGGATCACCTTGACCCCGATCCTGATGGAAAAAGCCGGTCTTTCCAAAGAGGTCATGATCTTCGGTATGACCACCAGAATCGAGATTTGGGATATGGATCGCTGGAATACCATGATGGCGAGCATGCTGTCCGCCGAGAACGGTCTTGAGGACGAGGACATGTTCCCGGAGATCAACTATTGATCCGGTGAGGGTGTTACGCGATGTCAACCTATCATAAAACAGTGCTTTTGATCCCGACGGTGGACGCCATCGCGCCGAAGCCCGGCGGTATCTACGTGGATTGTACCGCAGGCGGCGGCGATCACAGCGCGGAGATTCTGCGCCGCATCGGCGATACCGGCAGGCTGATCGCCATTGACCGTGACCCGGACGCGATCGACTATTTGACCGCCCGTTTTGCAGACGATCCCCGCGTGACGATTATTCACGATGAGTATAAAAATATCAGAAGTATCCTTGACGCGCACGGCGTCGGCGCCGTAGACGGCGTGATCGCCGATCTGGGGATCAGCGGCCGTCACGTAGACGCACCGGAGCGGGGATTCTCCTATCATTTTGACGCGCCGCTGGATATGCGCATGAGCCAAACCGGCGTCAGCGCCCGAGACCTTGTAAATGAGCTTGACGAAAAAACGCTCTCAAGGATTATTTTTTCCTACGGGGAAGAAAAATTTGCCCGCAGTATTGCTCGTAATATCGTGTCTGCGCGGCAGAAAGCGCCCATCGAGACCACCTTCGAGCTTGTAGAGATCATCAAACGCTCCATGCCCGCGAGCCGGCTGCGGGGTTCCCACCCGGCAAAGCGCACGTTTCAGGCGCTGCGAATTGCCGTAAACGGCGAGCTGGAGGATCTCGGCGACAGTGTGGACGCAATGTTTGACTGTCTGGCGCTGCACGGCAGACTGGCAATCATTACCTTTCATTCTCTGGAGGATAAGGAAGTCAAGCATCGGTTTGCGGCGTTTTGCCGCGGCTGTATTTGCGATCCGTCGCTGCCGCAGTGTATTTGCGGACGAACGCCCCGCGGAAAGCCGGTGTTCCGCTCCGTCGTTCCCGACGCGGCGGAGATTGAGGAGAATAACAGAGCGCGCAGCGCAAGGCTTCGCGCCGTGGAGAAAATACATCTTACAGGCTTTTTGAACGAATAAATCACACAGTTTACGGAAAGGCAGGTGCGCGCAATGGCAAGTTATGCGTCAGACGCAAGATATGATTTTTCGCTGTTTGAAGAAAGCAGCGGTTCCGCCGCCCGCGCGGTAACGGCAAGCGCCGTCCCTGCGCCGGAAGCGCCCGCGCCCCGTACCCCCGCGCAAAGACCCGCGCCCTCCCGTAATGCGCAGCCTGTCGGTGGGATTCGCCCGGCAGTCAAAGCCGCAGTGTGTTTGCTGATCGCCGTCGTCACCGTTGCCGCATGCGCGTTTATGCTCAATCTCAACGCGAAAAAGGACGAGTTAAACGACGAAATCAAGACACTGAGCCGGCAGATCGAATATGAAAAGATCGATTCGATCACGCTGGATAATAAGCTGGATTCCATGTTTTCAAAAAAAGAGGTCGTCTACTACGCCGAACAGGTGTTGGGAATGATTAAGCTGGATACTTACAGTACGATACATATTAAATTGCCGAAAACAAACACGGTCGTTATTGCAGACGGCAAGCAGGTCGCCGGGGTTGTGAATACCTCGTCGCCGCTGGCGCCCGCGGCAGATACGGCGCAGATGCAGTCGGCTGCGGATGGGTAAGGCATACGCGCCGAAAATTAAGCATAAGATTGTTCTAAAGGGGTGAAACACAGTTTCGCCCTTTTGACGGCTTATAACGTAGATGGATTGATTTGCAAACGGGGTAAGGTTTCCCCCGAAATTTTACCATGATTGGGGTTGAGCAGAATGGGAAAAATCAAAGCGATTGTAAAATGGGTCAGGCGTGCGCGGCCTGACAGAGGCGTATGGCTGCTCGTTTTTTTGCTTATCTTCGGTTTTCTTACGGATATGATTCAGACCGGCAGAATGGCTGTGGTCAAGGGGGAGGAGTTTCGCGCCCTCGCCGAGGCGAATCAACTGTCGGATACATCCTTGAAAGCGGTCAGAGGCACTATTTATGACAGCAATATGAACGTGCTGGCGCAGAGCGCCTCCCTTTGGCGCGTCTATGTCAATCCCGCCATGGCGCGGGGCGATAAGGACGAGGACGTGCGGCTGCGGGTAGAAATCTCCGCAGGGCTGTCCGAGATCTTGGGAATCCCCGCCGATGAGATCATGCAAAAGCTGCAAAAGTCGGATTCCAACAACGAAACGATTGCCCGTCAGGTGGAAAAATCCGTGATGGAAAAGGTCGCGTCCTTCCGCGCGGAGGAATTTCGCGCAAGCGGCGAAAAAAAACTGGGGTTCAGCGCAGTGATCGGCATCACCGGCGATATCAAGCGGTACTATCCCAATTCCACCCTTGCTTCGGCGCTGATCGGCTTTACCGGTATTGACGATCAGGGGCTTTCCGGGTTGGAAGCAGAATATGATGATATTCTCACCGGCGTAGACGGCAGACTGATTACCGCCAAGGACGGCTATCAGAACCAACTTGCCGACGGTTATTCCGTAACCTATGACACCCAGCAGGGCACCAGCCTGGTGCTGACGATTGATGAAATGGTGCAGTATACGCTGGAAAACGCGCTGCGGCAGTCCATGATCGACACAAGCGCGTCCTACGCCTACGGCATTGTGATGAACGTTAAAACCGGCGCGGTGCTGGGTATGGTCTCGCTGCCGGATTATAATTTGAACGATCCTTATACCGTGCCCGATGAGGACGTGCAGGCGGAATATGACAAGATCGCCGCGTCCATGGAAACGGCCTCCGAGGAAAAACAGGCGGAATACAATGCCATGACGCAGGAGGACAAGTGGATTCAGGCAAAGAAAAATGTGCGCAACGCCTATTGGCGTAACCGCGCCGTCAGCGATACCTATGAGCCCGGCTCCGTTTTCAAGTGCGTGACGCTTTCCGCCGCGATTGAAGAGGGGCTGGTCACGGACGATTTTTATTTTGATTGTACCGGCACGATCCATGTTGCCGATCGGGATTATCACTGCTGGAAAAGCGGAGGACACGGTTCGGAGCATTTGGAGGATTTGCTGAAAAACTCCTGTAACCCCTTTGCGATCACACTGGCGCGTATGGTAGGCAGTGAGACCTATTATAAATATTTTGAGGCGTTCGGCTTTACGGAGACTACCGGGATCGACCTCTTGGGCGAGGCGGTTCCCAACGCGCCGGCGACCTATCACAGCCGTTCCAATTTCGGCATTGCGCAGCTGGCGAGCTACTCTTTCGGGCAGACATTTCAGGTGTCGCCGATCCAGATGATCACTGCTATTTCCGCCATTGCCAACGGCGGAAAACTGATGACGCCCTATGTGGTCGCCAAAGAGCTGGACGAGGAAGGGAACACCGTCAACGTGACCGAACCCAAGGTGCGCCGACAGGTGATCTCGGAATCCACGGCAAAGCATGTGGCGACACTGATGGAAAAGGTCGTCTCCGAGGGCACGGGTAAAAACGCCTACGTCGCCGGTTATCGTGTGGCGGGCAAGACCGGTACATCGGAAAAATTGCAGAATAAAGGGCAGTATGTCGCGTCCTTCGTTGGCTTCGCGCCGGCGGACGATCCGCAGGTAGCGGTGCTGATCGCCATTGACGAGCCGGATCCCAACAATGATCACGGCGGCGGCGTGATTGCGGCGCCTGTCGCGGGTGAGGTGCTGGGCACGATTTTGCCGCATTTGAATATTGAAGCCTCCTATAACGACAGCGAGCAGCAGAATATCGTAAAAACACCGAACGTCGTCGGTGAATCGGCGGAGAGCGCGGCGTCCGACCTGCGCAGCCAGGGCTTTACCGTCAAGGTGCGCGGCGATGGCGATACCGTACTGGTGCAGACGCCCGCCGAGGGGAATCAGATCTCCAAAAACGGTGTAATTATTTTGTACACCGAGGAGGATTATGACGCATCCATGGTGACTGTGCCGGACTTTACAGGCTGCAGCATCTACGAGGCATACGAGCTTGCGGCGGATACGGGATTGAATATCCGCATTTCCGGCAACTCGCTGTCCGGCAGCGGCGTTTCTGCATACCGGCAGAGCATTGAAGCCGGGCACGGCGTGACCGCAGGCACGATGATCACGGTCTATTTCCGAACGTCGGTGGGCGTTGCGGACAGTTCCAACTGATAGGGTGACGGCAATGAAATTATCGCAGCTTCTTAAAAATGTACATGTGAAAAATGAGTATGCAGACCGGGAAATCACGTTTATTACCGATGATTCCCGCAAGGTCGGCGCAGGTTGCGCTTTTGTCTGCATTAAAGGGAAACGCTTTGATGGTCATGACGCTGCGGCGGCGGCAGTCGAGGCGGGCGCGGCAGCCGTCATCTGCGAGCACAGCTTTTGCTGCGACGGTGAGGTAATCGTTGAGGATACCCGTACCGCGTTTTCCCTGATGTGCGCCGCTTTTTTCGGCGAGCCGTCCAAACGGCTTAAGCTGATCGGCGTTACCGGTACCAACGGTAAGACCACGACCACATTTTTAATCAAAGAAATTTTCGATGCTCTCGGGATCAAGGCGGGGTTGATCGGTACGGTCAAGAATATGATCGGCGATCGGGAAGAGCCGTCCGCGCTGACCACGCCGGAAAGCTTCGCGCTGAATAAACTGTTTGCGGAAATGGCGGAAGCAGGCTGCGAATACTGCGTAATGGAGGTTTCCTCCCAGGCGCTGGCGCAGGGCAGAGTGGCAGGCTGCGAATTTGAAGCCGCCGTATTCTCAAATCTGACGCGGGATCATCTGGACTATCACGGCACGTTCGGCGCGTATGCCGCCGCGAAAGCGCTGCTGTTTACGCAAACAAAAAAGGCGATCCTCAATCTGGACGATCCCTACTGGAAACTGATGGCGGACAGCTGCGCGGGCACTGCCGTGACCTTTTCCGCCCGCGACCCGGCGGATTATACCGCGTCCGGGGTGAAGCTGCTGCATACCTGCGTGGAATATGATTTATTGAATAAAAACAAAGTTCCCCATATCAAGGTGGGCATTCCGGGCGGTTTTTCCGTATATAACTCCCTTGCGGCAATCGCCGCGCTGCTGGAGCTGGGCTTTGACGAGACCGCCGTGATCGACGCCATTGGTAAAGTGCGCGGCGTCAAGGGCAGGATCGAGGTTGTTCCCACGGGCACGGATTACGCCGTGATTATTGATTACGCGCATTCGCCCGACGGCTTGAAAAATATCCTGACCGCCGTGCGTCCCATTACCGTCGGCAGGATTCTGACGGTGTTCGGCTGCGGCGGCGACCGCGACAAGACCAAGCGTCCCATTATGGGCGCTGTGGCGGCGGAGCTGTCTGATAAAATTTTTGTCACTTCCGATAATCCCCGTACAGAGGATCCCGCCGCCATTGTGCAGGATATTTTGACGGGCTTAACGGACGCTGCGACGCCGATGCATGTAGAGGTCGACCGTACCGAGGCGATCCGGCAGGCGTTGTCCGAAGCGCAGGCAGGCGATACCGTCGTGCTGGCGGGTAAGGGACATGAGACTTATCAGATCCTGAATACCGGCAAGATTCATTATGACGAGCGAGAGATCGTCAAGGGCATTCTTGAAGGCACGATCTGAATACATCGGGTGATACACTTGAAAAAATTCGATTTAAACGAAGCGGCTGCCGCCGTCGGCGGCGTCGCAGATCAAAATGCAACGGTAAGCGGCGTGTTTACCGACAGCAGAAAGCCCTTGAATCACGGGCTTTTTGTCGCGCTGACGGGGGATCGCTTTAACGGGCACGATTTTATTCCATCGCTGGAAAAAAGCGGCATTGCCGCCGTGCTGGTGGAAAAAGATATATCTACCACGCTGCCCAAACTCCTTGTAAAAGATACACGGCTGGCGTTGGGCGCGCTGGCGCGGTATCACCGCGCGCGGTTTGATATTCCCGTGGTCGGGCTGACGGGCAGCGTGGGCAAGACCACCACCAAGGAAATGATTCATTGCGTGCTGTCGGCGAAGTTCAACACGCTGAAAACCGAGGGCAACCTCAATAACGATATCGGCATGCCCTTGACGCTGCTGCGGCTGGATCCCTGCCATACGGCGGCGGTGATTGAGATGGGCATGAATCACGCGGGGGAAATTTCCGGTCTGACGGCGATCTGCCGCCCCACCGTCGCAGTGATCACCAACATCGGCATGAACCATATTGAAAACCTCGGCTCGCAGGAAAATATCTTCCGGGCGAAGCTGGAAATCCTCGAGGGCTTGCAGCCGGGAGCGCCGCTGATCCTGAACGGCGACGACAAGTATCTGGGGGCATATAAAAATGAAAATTACAACATAATCCGGTACGGCATGGGCGACGATACATTCGATTTTACGGCAACGGACGTTGTATCTGACGCGGCGGGCTGTTCCTTTGTTTTACGGCACGGGGACGAGCGCGCAAACGTGCGTCTGCATGTGCCCGGTGCGCACAACGTCAGTAACGCTCTCGCGGCGGCGGCTGTGGGCAGCGTCCATGGGATCGCTCTTGCGGATATTGCGGCGGCGCTGGAAAATTACGCGCCCGCAGGCATGCGTCAGCACATTGCGAAATATAATAATATCACCGTGATCGAGGACTGCTATAACGCGGCGCCCGCGTCGGTCAAGGCGGCGCTGCAGGTCTTATCCGGCTTTCGGGACGGCAAACGCATCGCCGTTCTGGGCGATATGCTGGAGCTGGGCGATTATGCCGAAGCGCTGCACCGGGAGGTGGGCGCGGCGGTCAAGGGCAACGCCGATCTGCTGCTGACCTACGGCGCGCTTTCAAAATTCACTGCCGACGCGGCGGCGGAAGGCGGCGTACCGGTACTGGCGTTTACGGATAAGACGGCATTGGCAACGCAATTGCGGCAAACCGTCGCTGCCGGGGACGCCGTTTTGGTCAAGGGCAGCCGCGGTATGCGTATGGAAACCATCATTGCCGACGTGTTCGGCAAACAGGACGTATAAATTCAAAGGGGTGAAAGTCATGAATCATTTTGCTGCATTGGCGCTGGGCGCTGTCGCCGCTTTTCTGGCGGCGTTCCTGTTGGGATATGTGTTGATCCCCTGGCTCCATAAGCTGAAATTCGGACAGACGATTTTGGATATTGGCCCCAAATGGCATAAAAATAAGCAGGGTACGCCCACCATGGGCGGCATGCTGTTTGTGATCGGTATCATCGCGGCTTTAATCGCCGTTTTGGTCACAGATAAAATTATGGGCGGCGATCTTGTCGCAGGGGAAGCCATGGACCGGCGCGCGGCGAAGGTCAAGTTTTACGGCGGTATTCTCATGGCGCTGTGCTACGGCTTCGTCGGTTTTGCGGACGATTATATCAAGGTCGCCAAAAAGCGGAACCTCGGCTTGACAATCCCGCAAAAATCCATTGCCCAAATTCTGATCATGGGCGTGTATCTTGGGACGCTGTACTCCGTGGGCGCGACTTATATGTATCTGCCTTTTATCGGGAATGTGGATCTGAAATGGTTTTCGCTCATCTTTGGGCTGATCGTAATGTACTGCACTGTGAACGCGGTCAATTTTACCGACGGGATCGACGGGCTTTGCTCTTCGGTGACGGCGGTGGCGGCGATCTCGCTGACCGTGATCGCGATCCTGCGGCATAATTTCGGCGTCAGTCTGCTGACGGCGTGCCTGTGCGGCGGTATGTGCGGATATCTGATCTGGAACTGGAACCCCGCAAAGGTCATGATGGGCGATCTCGGCTCCATGTTCCTGGGCGGAATGATTATTGCCGTCTGCTATGCGCTGGATATGCCGTGGCTGATTTTGCTGGTTGGTATCATCTATGTGATCGAATTTTTATCGGACGTGATCCAGATCGTCTATTTTAAGGCGACCCACGGCAAGCGTATTTTTAAAATGGCGCCGATCCATCATCATTTTGAAATGTGCGGCTGGAAAGAAAAGAAAATCTGCTATGTGTTCTCCGCGGTCAACGCGGTCGGCGGCATTCTCGCGATCCTGCTGGTATATTTCGGCGGCGCAAAATAAACGCACTATTACGGGGGAGAGGCTATGGCTGAAAAGGTCAGAGGGGTAAAGAATATACGGTTATTCGGGCAGGATCTGTTGACGCTCGGCGGTTTTGACGTTCCCTTTTTCGTTCTGCTGCTGGCGCTGCTTTCCTATGGGCTGATCATGGTCTATTCCGCCAGTATGCCTACCTCGGCGGTGGAGCAGAGCAGTTCTGCGTCGATCTTTCTCGGGCAGCTGAAATGGGTCGTGGCGGGGCTGGTGCTGATGCTGTTGATCTCTCAGCTGGATATGCGCCTTGTGCGCAAATACGGTTGGCTGCTGTATGCCGCGTGCGTCGGGCTTTGCGCCATCGTTTTGTTTATCAACGACCCCAACTATCCGGGGTTCCATCGCTGGATCCGCTTCGGCGGCTTCAGCATCCAGCCCTCGGAGTTTATGAAAACGGGGCTGATCGTGATGCTCGCCGTGGTCATGGCGAAGTATCACAGCCGTATCGTCAGCCGTCACCCCGCGAAAAGCCAAATGGCGGCAAGCGTGCGGCGGGTATTCCCGTTCTCGTTTATCAAACGGTTGGGGTTCGAGCCGATCACAGAGGCGCTGTTTCCAACGATCCTTTGTGGCGCGATCATTTTGCTGCCGGCGCTGCTGGTTATTGCCGGCAACCATAATTCCGGCGCGATCATTCTGCTGCTGATCGGTATTGTCATGCTGTATATCGGCGACTTTAAGCGCGGGTGGTTCATTCTCGGCGCGGTAGGTTTTATCGCCGTTGCCGCCTTGATCTTCTATCTGTATAAAAATAATCCGGAGCTGTTGGAAAAGATCGACTCCAAAGGGCGTATCATGAGCTGGCTTGTCAAGGACTACGCCAGCATCGGCACCCGCTGGCAGATCAACAACGCGCTATTTGCCATCGGTTCCGGCGGCTTTTTGGGCGTGGGACTGGGCAACTCGGTGCAGAAGTATTATTATGTGCCCGAGCCGCAGAACGATATGATCTTCTCCATTCTTTGCGAGGAGCTGGGTTTTGTGGGCGCGGCGCTGATGCTGATTCTGTTCGCGGCGCTGATTATTCGCGGTACATTGATCGGCTTGCGCGCAAAGACGCGGTTCAATAAATTCGTCGCTATCGGCGTGGTCATGCATATCGGTCTGCAGGTGGTGCTGAACGTCGCCGTTGTGACTGAGGTAATCCCCAATACGGGCATCGGGCTGCCGTTCTTTAGCTCCGGCGGGTCGGCGATGCTGACCTTCCTTGCGGAGGCGGGCCTGGTGCTGGCGGTCTCCAAGGATTCCCGCATGGTAAAAATGTGATTTTGTATAAAAGGTGATGGCTTTGAAATTCGTATTTGCTGCCGGCGGTACCGGCGGTCATATCAACCCCGCGCTCGCGGTCGCAGGGGAGATTCGGAAACGCTACCCCGACGCCGAAATTCTCTTTATCGGCACGAAGAAGAAGATGGAAGCAAAGCTTGTACCCGCTGCGGGCTTCAATTTCAGGAGCATCGACATCAGCGGTTTTCAGCGCAAGCCCACGCCGAAAAATATGGTCGAAAACGTCAAAACCGTGTTCCGGCTCTTAAAATCAACGCGGGATTCCCGCGCGATCCTGCGGGAATATCAGCCCGACGCGGTCATCGGCTTCGGCGGCTACGTCAGCGGGCCGGTACTGCGGGAAGCGGCAAAGCTGGGCCTGCATACCGTGATCCACGAGCAAAACGCGTTCCCGGGTATGGCGAATAAAGCGCTTGCCAAACGCGTGGACAGGGTGCTGATTACCGTCCCCGAGGCGGAACAATATCTGGAATGCAAAAATCCTCCGGTCGTGACCGGTCTGCCGATCCGCGCAGCCATTCTCCGGGCGGACAGAGCCAAGGCGCGGGGAAAACTGGGCGTCGGCAATAAGACGGTGATTTTTTCCACCGGCGGCAGTCTCGGCGCGCGGACGATCAATACCGTTATGACCGATCTGATGATCGCGTTGAAAGACAGAGAGAATATATGTTTTATTCACGGCTACGGGCAGTACGGCGGCTGGGTGCCGGAGAAACTGGCGGCGCACGGTATCGCCGCCGACGACCGGAAGTTTGACGTACGGGAATACATATACGATATGGACGAGTGCCTTGCCGCGGCGGACATCGTCGTCTCCCGCGCAGGCGCGTCCTCCGTTGCGGAGATTGAGGCGCTGGGCAGGGCGGCGATCCTGATCCCCTCGCCGAATGTGGCGGAAAATCACCAATATCACAACGCCATGGCATTGGTAAACAGTGACGCGGCGCTGATCGTGGAGGAAAAAGAGCTTGCTGCCGCGCCGGACAAGGTGCAGTCTCTTGTGGAGGCGTTGCTGGACGACCCGCAGCGGGTTGCCGCTATCGGCGCAAACGCCCGCAAGCTGGCGCTGACTGACGCAAAGGATAAAATTGCCGATATTATTATCGATTTGATCGATCGCTGAAAAAGGCGGTAAAAACGCGCCGTTATTTCTGAAAAAGTAACGTTTCGCCGAAACGCTCATACAATGAACCGTAACAGCAGAGAGGGTGTTTTTGTTGAGCGGTTTCTTTGAGATCACAGGCGGGAGAAGTCTGAAGGGCGCGATAAAAATACAAGGCGCGAAAAACAGCGCACTACCCATTCTTGCCGCCACCGTCCTTGTGGACGGAGAGGCGGAGCTGCGTAACTGTCCGCGATTGTCCGACGTGGACGCCACGGTCAATATACTCAAGCATTTCGGCTGCAGGGTCTCGCGGCAAGGGCATACCTTGCGGGTGGACAGCCGCGGCATCAACGATACGCCGATTCCTGACCGGCTGATGCATGAGATGCGCTCGTCGATCATCTTCCTCGGCGCGGTTTTGGGACGGTTCGGGCAGGCGGTGCTCAGCGCGCCCGGCGGCTGCGACATCGGCTTGCGCCCCATCGATCTGCATCTGGACGCCATGCGGGCGTTCGGCGCACAAATTACGGAGAGCCACGGCAGAATATGCTGTACCTGCGCGCAGGGGCTGCGGGGCACGGATATTACATTGGCGTTTCCCTCTGTGGGCGCGACGGAAAATATTATGCTTGCCGCTGTGACCGCCGCGGGCAAAACGACGGTCTGCAACGCGGCGCGGGAACCGGAGATCACCGATCTTGCGGATTTTCTGAATACCTGCGGCGCGCGGATCACAGGCGCAGGCAGCGGGGAGATGGTCATCGAGGGCGTTCCGGCGCTGCACGGCGGACAGCACGCCGTGATCCCCGACCGAATCGTTGCCGGTTCCTATCTGGCGGCGGCTGCCGCGACCGGCGGCGAAATTACGGTGCAAAATGTAAATCCGTCTCATTTGTCCACCGTGCTGCCCGTATTTCGGGACGCGGGGTGTAAAATTGATGTGCAGGCAGCTGACATTTCCCTTCGGGCGCCTATGCGTCCACGGGCGGTAAAATATATCAGAACCATGCCCTATCCGGGATTCCCGACAGATTTGCAGGCGCCGGTGTCGGCGTTTCTATGCGTTGCCGAGGGTACGAGTGTGATCTCGGAAACCATATTTGAAAACCGCTATAAGCACGCGGCGGGACTGAATCGGTTGGGCGCGGATATTCGCGTCGACGGCAGAACCGCCATTATCGAGGGGGTGCCGCGGCTGACGGGTGCGGCGGTGGAATCACCGGATCTGCGCGGCGGCTTTGCGCTGGTGCTGGCAGGACTGGCGGCGGAGGGCGTTACCCGCGTCGGCGGGATACGGCATGTGGAACGGGGATATGAGGATATTTGCGGCGCGCTTACCTCGCTGGGCGCGGCAATCGTGAAAATTGACGGAACGTAAACGAAACAGGTGATACCATGCAGGAGAACGGGCGCAGGGAAGCGTATCTTTCCAAAAATGAGCGCATTAAAATGAATAATGACAGAATCCGCAAGCACAAGCGGCGCAAGAACGCCGCGCTGACGGTTTTTTCTCTTGTGGGGATCGTCGTGATCTTTGTGATCCTCGCGATCACCGTATTCTTCCGCGTGGATACAATCACCG
This sequence comes from Clostridia bacterium, assembly GCA_017480115.1. Classification (GTDB taxonomy): domain Bacteria; phylum Bacillota; class Clostridia; order Oscillospirales; family Acutalibacteraceae; genus RGIG2774. Next base: position 75,365 of record JAFVBH010000058.1, on the reverse strand, counting down.
TCAACGGTACCGAGCGATACTCCGCCGAACAGATCATCGAGGCGTCAGGAGTGAAAACCGGCGACCGCCTGCTGCTGATCCGCGGCGGTGAGGTGGCGGAGCGGATCACCGCCGCGCTTGTGTACGCGGAAAGCGTACATGTGAAAAGAGATCTGCCCGGCACGGTCGTGCTGACGGTCACGGACGCGTATGACGATTACGCGGTGGATACCGGCGCGGGATTTGTAATTTTCAGCAGCGGCGGCAAGGTGCTGGCGCAGAATCGGCCCGATCTGCCGGAAAACTGCACTGTGGTCGCGGGGTTGGGCGAGATTCATTCCACGCCCGGCGGCAAAATTTGCGATGCCGACAGCCCGAAATACCGCCTGTTCCGCACGCTGATCGATACCTGCGCGCAAAACGGGCTCACGGGGCTGACGTATATCAATATTGAGGACGAATATGATATACATGTCGTCTACGGCGGCAGAATCACGCTGAAGCTGGGCAGTATCAACAATCTTGCCAATAAGGCGCTGACCGCGGTGGAGGTGCTGGAACGGGAAGTCGCCGCCAATCCCAACAAAGTGCTGATCATCGATATTGCCGATGATTTAAAAGCGTATGCCCGCCCTGCGGAGCATACCACCATGGCGCCGGACACTTCTGAACCGACGCCGGAGGATCCGAATGCCGACGAGCCTGTTGGCGATGATGACGGCGACTACTACGATGATGATTATAACGACGATGATGACGATTACGACGACGATTAGGACTGATCGTCGCCAATCGGCAGAATAAAACAATTGCTTTAAAAAAATTTCAAAATTATAGCGTTTTTTATTGAAATTTTTGATTTTTCATGTTATCATATTTTTGTTTAAGTATAGACTTATGCAAAAGTTATGGATATAGCAGAAAATACAGTGAACCGGAGGAAGTAAAATGGCGTTTGAAATTTCAAATGAGTTTGAGGAAGTTACCCAAATTAAGGTGATCGGTGTCGGCGGCGGCGGCGGGAACGCCGTCAACCGCATGGTAGACGCCGGCATTCAGGGCGTTGACTATATTGCGGTCAATACCGATAAGCATGTACTTGTAAAATCCAAGGCGACCCAGAAAATCCAGCTTGGTGAGAAAATTACCAATGGGCAGGGCGCGGGCGCGAAGCCTGAGGTCGGCAGAAAAGCCGCTGAGGAGAGCGAGGATACCATCGCCGCTGCGCTGAAGGGCACAGATATGGTCTTTATTACTGCGGGTATGGGCGGCGGTACCGGTACCGGTGCGGCGCCGGTGATCGCGCAGATGGCAAAGGATTCCGGCATTCTGACGGTCGGTATCGTTACAAAGCCCTTTGCGTTTGAGGGAAAACGCCGTATGGATCAGGCGATCGCCGGTATCAACGAGCTGGCGCAGCATGTGGACAGCCTGATCGTGATCCCCAACGAGCGGCTGAAGCTTGTCACCGATCAGAAAATCACATTCCTGAATGCGTTCGACGTTGCCGACGATATTCTTCGCCAGGGCGTGCGCAGCATTACCGATCTTATCAAGGTGCCCGGCCTGATCAACCTTGACTTTGCCGACGTGACCTCCGTCATGAAAGACGCCGGACATGCCCATATGGGCGTCGGCAAGGCGTCCGGCAAGGAGCGCGCGGAGCAGGCTGCCAAGGCGGCGATCTCCAGCCCGCTGCTCGAGACCACCATCGAGGGCTCCATGGGCGTTATCATCAATATCACCGGTTCGCCCGATATGACCTTGGACGAAGTGGACATTGCCTCCAGCCTTGTGCATGATGAGGCGGCGCCCGACGCCAACATCATCTTCGGTGTTTCCATCGATCCCAACCTTGAGGACGAGATCGACGTTACCGTGATTGCCACCGGCTTCGGCAACAATGAAAATAAGATCGCTCCCGCAAAGGCGGCGGACGCGTCCGCAACCGCGCGGCAGGCAGAGCCGACCCCCATGGGATTGGGCAATGACGATGATGATCTGAAGGCCATTTTCGATATGTTCAACAGTTCCAGAAAATAATTTATACCGATAGACAAGCGGCTGCGTATGTTCAGCCGCTTTTTTGTAATTTATTTCATAAAAGCTATTGACAAAGCATACTAAAATTACTACTATCTAATAGCAACGGCAACCGGTTGCCGGATTTATGAAAGGATTGACTGTAATGGTATTTGAGAGAATCAGGGAGATCGTATGCGACCAGTTTGACATCAAGGAAGAGGATATAACCATGGAATCCACGCTGGACGATCTTGATATAGACAGCATTGACGCGGTTGATCTCGCGATGGATATTGAGGAGGAATTTGATACCGAGATCCCCGATGAGGTGCTGGAAAATATGAAGACCCTCGGTGACGTCGTAAGATTTATTGAGGACAATGCATAAGAAAACGTTGGTTCTGGATATGGGCAATGTGCTTATATCCTTTGATACGGTTTCGATCCTGCGCCGCCGCGGCATCAGCGCGCCGGAGGACATTGAACTGTTCGCAAAAACGGTATTTCGCTCTGACGTGTGGCAGGACTATGACCGGGGAACGGTCACAAAGGACGCATTTGTTCCGCTGATCGACGCGTTGCCGGTGCGGCTGCGGGCGCTGGCGGATGATATGCTGATCCGGCATATCTTTGCCGCCGAGAATATGCCGCCCATCAAGGCGACGGAAGCGCTGGTCAAAAAGGCAAAGGACGCGGGATACGCGATCTATTTGCTCTCCAACGCAGGGCAGGATTTTTACGAGTACCGCCGCGGGATTCCGGCGTTGCGATATTTTGACGGCATTTTTATATCCTCAGATTATAAGCTGTTAAAGCCGGAGCGGGAGATTTATCTGGCTTTTTTGAAAAAGTTTTCTCTGGCACCGGAGGATTGCGTCTTTGTTGACGATATGCAGGTTAATATTGACGGCGCGAAAGCTGTCGGCATGGACGGTATTTGCTTTAACGCCGCAAAAGAGGATATTGCCGTTCTCTGCCGGGAATTGGCACGAAGAGGGATTGAGCTGTAAATTCTGATTTGTCGCTTTGCGATAAATCAGAATTTAGGAAAAAGGTAGGAGGGAAGAGGTAGGAGGTTCGGAAATCGCTTCGCGATTTGGATTTATAGAAAGATGGGCGCACAATCCTGTAGGGACGGCCATTGGCCGTCCGCCAGGTTACGCGCAAAATCGACGGATGCCCACTGGGCATCCCTACAGGATCGTGTGACGTTCTTCCTGCGATAAATCAGAATTTACTTTTCCCTCGCATGCTTTACCTTATCGATCACCTTGCCGATCAGTTCCGCGGTTTTGAAGCGGAGCTGATATTTTTTTGGACGAGTGAGCATATCCGTTTCTTCTGTCGTAAAGGTTTCGGCGGGATCTGCCTGCTCCGCTGCGGGCAGGCACATGGGCGGAAACATCACGCACCACCAGTTGTGTCCTTTGCCCGCGCCGATCACCACCTTAACTGCTTGATAGAATCCCGGCGGCAGGGTAATGGTATCATATTGCCGTTCGGGAAAATATTCCCGCCCGATCGTCACGGTCACGCGGTCACGGCAGCCGTTGGCTGTGAGAACCTGTTCCGCTGCGGCTTTAAGGTCTGCGATCTGTGGCTGCACGCGCGCCTGCGCGTCGGCAGCAGTCACCGACCCGTCAAAGATCGTCGCGCCCGCCAGCAGTACCGCGTCCCGCACCTTTAATTTTAATGCCTGATCTGCGTCTGTGTCTGAAGCGGCGATCACGTGCAGCCTTAAAAAATTGTTTTGCAGATCTGTATAGCCGCTGTAGAAGAAGACGCCCTCCAAAAGCAGGATCGCGCTTAAAAGCGCGGCGGTGATCCCGAAAAGGCGGGAATATGTTTTTTTGTCGGTATTCATGTGTAGGACTCCTTTCGCAGAGATTGTTGGCGGCAGACGGGGCGTTTATGCGTGAAACGGAAAATTTTTCCGGCGGTGCGGCGCAAAGTTGTTTACAAATTTATCACCAATCCATATTAATTGTATTATATAATGACAAATGCAAAGGCGGACGGCACGGCAGGTGCGGCTGTCTTATGAGATGCGTTGCCGGTCACTGTGTTTCGCATATGGAAAGCTGCCCGAGCAGTCCGCTGTACATGAATAAAAACAGACAAAATTTTTATTTTTTGTATGTGCATATTTTATAGAAACATTTCATTTTTTTTGTTAATACATACAAAAAATAAAAAATAACTGTCACAGTCATTGACTTTAAGGGCGTTTAATAGTATTCTTGTATAAGAATACGAGCGCATCATGAAAGGATGTTTGAATATGAAAAAGTTCGTTGCTGTCTTAGCTGTGATCGCCCTTGCCGTTACTTGCGTTGTCAGCGTTCACGCCGCCGATGTTTCCTTGGGGAACGGTTCCGGTCAGCTGACGCCGATTTTCGACGATTTCGATCCCTCTGCGATTTCCGATATGATTACCGGTCTTGATTTCTCCGGTCTTTTGAACGACGTCGGTATGGGCGACATCGGCAATCTTTTCGGCAATTTGGATCTGAGCAAGCTGCTGGGTAACCTCGGCAATCTGCCCTTTGATCTCAGCAACTTTAACCTCGGCAATCTCAGCCTTGAAAATTTGCTGAATATGATTCCCGTCAGAAATAACAATAATAGCGATCCCGGCACAACCGCACCGACGACCGCGCCGACGACAGCTCCCACAACTGCGCCGACCACCGCGCCGACGACCGCGCCCACAACAACGGTTGTTCCCAGTATCCCCAAGACGGGCGATGCCGGTATTGGTTTGATCGTTGCGCTTTCTGTTGCTGCCGGCGCTGCGTTTGTTTGCACCCGCAAAAGAACAGAGGCATAAATCTGTATGTAAATGACGGAGCAGGACGTGAAAGTCCTGCTCTTTTTGTGTTGTCATCCGGTAAGCGATGGTGTATAATAAAGGGTAGAATATAATACTGATCTCTGATAAAAATGATTGATAATCATTTTTATTACTCGCCGCAGTTTTTTTTGCCGTGGGCAGCAAGCCTTTGGCTTGCCGAATCAAGTATTGAACGGCTTTTCAGTCGCACAATTTGTGCGACCGCCATGGGTGATGCCCATGGCGGTCAAAACAATGATCAATTGTTTTGATTTGAAAATAGTATAAAAGGATGGATTCTATGAAAAAGGTTTTTGCGTTGTTCCTGGCGCTGTTGTTGACAGTTGGCTGTTTTGTCTTTTCTGCAAGTGCGGCGCCGCGCACCGTCGCCGTAGGCGGGATCATGATCCCCTTTGTGATCGACAGCAGTTGGTATGTCTCTACGCCGGACAACATTAACGCGCATTTTATGGACGGAAACGATCTTCCGGAAACATATTTCCAAGAGTATATGCAGACGTTTCATTATTGCCTGTGGCTAAAGAGCAGTAAAAGCAGTGATGAGATCAAACTGATCTGTGAGGACGTCGCGACAGGGAAGCCCGACTATGCCGCCATGAGCGACAGTGCGCTTGCATCGGAAGCGCGCAGCGCCCGCTATCTTTTAGAGATTGACGATGTGCTTTCCGTCAGCAGAACGGATCGCTTCCGGTCCGGCAACGTGCTGTTCCTGCGTTATGAGGTTTTGGCGGCGAACAAGGTTTTTGCGGTATTTTATGAGACTGTGGTCGACGGCAGGGCATATGAACTGCGGTTGACTTCCGGTGATGACTTTGTGCATGATACGTCCATTACCCAGCAAGATATTTTGGTGAATGACCTGGCGGCGGCGCTGACTTTCCCCGACGGTTATCCTACCGCGCCGCAAACGACGGCAGCAACCGTCGATGCGGAACTGAACATTAGCACCGGTGAGATCAGGACGCACGCCTTGGCGTCGGCAACGACCGCGCCTGTAGTTGTTGACGGGCAGTCCACGGCAACATCTGCGCAGGGAGTATCGGATGAACCCGGATCGACTGCCGCACCGCCGGAGCAGATAACGGTTTCCATGGGCGAGTATACGCCCGCATCGCGGACGCGCGGCAATTTTCCTTGGGGCGCGATCATCGGCGGAATTGCGGGGATTGCTGTGCTTGCCGCCGCAGTCGTTATCGCCAAAAAACGGCATAAAAGCTGAATTACTTACAGAAATTTTATTGCAACGCGGAAAAATCTGTGATATTATTAATCAATATTTGTTTTTTGTATCTTCAGGTATGGCAGAGAGGAGTTATCGTTATGCGACAGGTATTTAATTTAAACCAGGGTTGGTTGTTTTCCACGCATGTGCCGGAAAATATTATTGACGCGCTGACAGATGCGCAGCAGATCAATTTGCCCTGCACATGGCCTGCCCGCGGCAAGGACGCGTATAAGGGCAAGTGCGTGTACCGCAAGGAACTGCCCATTCCCGCAGAGCTGCATGCGATCCGCCTGTTTTTGGAATTTAAAGGCGTTGCCAATTCCTGCCTTGTTTATATTAATGATAAATGCGTCGGTATTCATAAGGGCGGCTTTACCGCCTTTCGTTTTGAGATCACCGGCAGCGTCACTTTCGGCAAGACAAACGTCATCTCCGTTGTTGCTGATAATGCGGATTATTCCGCCATGTGCAGCGTGCTGGAAGGGTCTGACTTTTTCGGCGGCATTTGGGGCGACGTGAATCTGATCATAGCGGGCGTGACTCATTTTGCATTGGACGACGGCGGCTCCGACAGTATTTACATCAATACGAAGATCGCCGACGGCATGGGAAAGGTTGCGGTGATCGCCCGTATTTCCAATCCGGTCAATTATGATATTGTCAGCTTTACCGTGTATGACGCCGCAGGCGCATGTATCGGCGCTGCAGCGGCGGCGCCCAAGGATCCCCGCGCGGTGATCGATGTTGAAAACCCCGCCCTTTGGCGGCCCGGTACGGGGAAGGCGTATCTATACAAACTGCGGGCAAAGCTGTTGCGAGACGGTGAAATTTTGGACGAACGGGAGGTTAGCTTCGGCTTCCGTAAGCTTTCCGTTTCGGCGGAAAACGGGTTGGAGTTGAACGGCAGACGTATCAGGCTCCGCGGTGTTTCCATGGGACAGGACAGTGTTGTTCCCAAACAGGATTTTGCAAAGGATATTGCGCTGCTGCATGAGATCGGCGCCAATGCGGTGCGTCCCGTGAATTATTATCAGACCGATCGCTTTTTTGAGCTGTGCGACAAAAACGGCATCATGGTTTGGTGCGAGCTGCCGCTGGATATGAGCGCTGCCAATGAGGAATCCGCAGAAAATCTGATCGCGCAGTATGTCGAGCTGGCAAAGCAGTATTATAATCGTCCATCGGTCTGCTTTGTTGCCGCGGACGGCGGCGGCACCGCAGAGGGCGCTGTGGTGGAGAAACGTATTTATGAAGCGCTGCGCGCTTTTGACGTTAACCGAATCTGTGTGGGCGCGGATTTTATTCGCGGCAATGGGACGCAGACGGCGCAGCCTGCGGTAGACGCGGCGGGCATCAAGCTTTCCGGCGCGCCGGAAGGGGAGGACTGGGCAGCACTGCTGGACAGCTTTCATATCGCCTCGCCCGAAACGCCAATTTTGATCTCCGAATACGGGACGGCAGGCGATGAGCGGTACCACAGCGCGGAACCCGTTTACGGCGATTTTACAGAGGAATATCAGGCGCTGTATCACGAAAAAATGTGGGAGCGCATCGCCAGACGTGAATTTATCAGCGGCTGTTTTGTCGCCGAGCTTTATGACGCGGAGGAATTTCGCGGCGGGCTGTTGACAGCGGGCGGTAAGGCGAAAAAAGATGCGTTCATGTTCTATAAATCCCAGTGGGCAATGGAAAAATTCGTCAAGATTGCCGGCAGTCGTTTTGAGAATCGCGCAGATAAGAAGATGACCGTGAAGGTCTATTCCAACTGCGGCACGGTGATCCTGTCCGTCAACGGCAAACCCGTAAAGGCGCCGGCTTCGGTTGCTGTCAGCGGGGTATTCGTTTTTGACGACGTGAAGCTGATTCGCGGTAAAAACGTGATTTCCGTTGTGACAGAAGAGGGCTGCGCTGACGAGATCACAGTCAACCGCAAAAAAAACGCGGACGCTTCCTATATTTGCCCGCACGGTGTCTCTACACAAGCGTAATAACTGCAGATTGCAGGTTCTGAAAGGATAATGGTTATGTTAGTTTCTGACAGTCTCGGAGTTAATGCAAATGGACATTTGACAGTAAGCGGCTGCGACACGGTAGCGCTTGCCGAGAAATACGGCACGCCGCTGATGGTTTACAGTGAGGACGGTATTCGCCGCAACTGCCGTAAATTTGTATCCTCTATCGAGGAAAATTACGGCGGCAAGGGCTTGGCGCTGTATGCGTCGAAGGCGTTTTCTTGTCTGGAAATGTACCGCATTTGCAAGCAGGAGCATATGGGCGTGGACGTGGTGTCCGGCGGCGAACTGTACACCGCGCTGAAAGCGGGCTTCCCGGCGGAAAATATCTTTTTCCATGGCAATAACAAAACCGATGAGGAACTCCATATGGCGCTGGAAAACGGCGTCGGCAGACTTGTGGTTGATAATATCGAAGAACTGCGCAGAATCGACGCGCTTGCGGCGCAGATGCAGCTTACTGCGGCGATCCATCTGCGCATAAAGCCCGGTATCGACGCACATACCCATAATTTTATCCGCACCGGGCAGATTGATTCCAAATTCGGCTTTGCGCTGGAGACCGGCGAGGCGCTGGCTGCCGTGAAGCAGGCACTGGCGTCCGATCATATCACGTTAACGGGGCTGCACTGTCATATCGGCTCTCAGATCTTTGATATTGCGCCTTTTGAGCATGCCGCAGAGGTCATGCTGGATTTTATCGCGGATATTAAAGCGCAGACCGGCGCGGTGATCACCGAACTGAATCTCGGCGGCGGCTTTGGCATTAAATACAAGGACAGCGACAATCCTGAAGATTTTACGGAATATATGAAGCGCGTATCTGTGGTCGTTAAGGAAAAATGCGCAGAAAAGGATCTGGACGTTCCGTTCATCGTGATCGAACCGGGGCGCTCCGTAGTGGGCGCCGAGTGCGTGACCCTCTATACTGTAGGCAGCGTGAAAACGATCCCGCAGATCCGCACCTACGTCAGCATTGACGGCGGCATGACGGACAACCCCCGCTATATCCTTTATCAGGCGGAATATGAGGTGCTTTGCGCCAATAAAGCGGATCAGCCCCGGGACACAGTGGTTACCGTTGCGGGGAAATGCTGTGAGAGCGGCGATTTGATCCAAGAGAACGCGGCGATTCAGTCGGTCGAGGCGGGGGACATTGTTGCAGTGCTTTCCACCGGCGCTTATAACTATTCTATGGCGTCAAATTATAACCGCGTGCCCCGTCCGGCAGTGGTGATGGTATGCGGAGAGACAGACAGATTGATCGTTCGTCGCGAGAGTTATGAGGATTTGCTTCGCAATGATCTGTAACTGAATATGCAGTATGAATATGCAATATATGTCGCATGTTTATGCAGAAAATTCGGACAAAACTTTTTGTGGAAAATTTTGATCGAAAATTTTGTATAATTTGTCCAATGTCGATAAGTGTGTTGAAAATGTTGAAAAGTTGAAAACTAAAATGTTTTTAAAGAATTATAAAAGCTTAAAAAAACAAAAATAATTAAAAATGGGAATTATTTTTCATAATGTATTATACCGTGTATATGCAGATTTTGCAGGAAAAAATATGCAAAACACTGAAAAATACTCGGGAATTGAATGTATAAAATTGTACCGAATTTAAAATATTTTTTTGTGAAAAAGTTGCAAAACGGATGAGAGGTGCTTTTATGAAACATAAAAAATCGGCGCTGATCGCTGTTCTTTTGGTATTGGCGATCCTGTGCTGCACTGCGATCGCTGCCTTTGCTGCGGAAACCGGGACGCCGGGCAGATATATGATCTCCATTCCCGAGGATAAGCGGCTGGTATGTCGGGCAGAGCCGTCTTCTGATGCGGAGCAGATCGACTATTTTTCCAACGGGGAAATCGTTGAAGTGCTGGAGGTGCGCAACGGCTGGGCGCGGACACGCCAGAACGGTCAAGAGGGCTGGTTTGCGTTCCGCTATGCGCAGTTGCAGGCGGAATACGAGTGTGCCGCGCTGCTTGCGGACGTCAGCTCGGCGGACTGTACGGCAGTGGATTTTGACGCGCTGAAAGCTGCCGGTGTGCAGGGCGTGATCCTGCGTTTCGGCATCAGCGTGAACGGTTCGGGCATCATCGCCGCTGATATGAAGCTTGCGGAGTTTTATCGTGACGCGACGGCTGCGGGGTTGCAGACGGGTTTCTATTTTTCATCTTCCGCAGTCAATGCTGCGGAGGTCGCCGACGAATCCGACTGGGTCGTTGCCCAACTGCGCGGCATAGGCTTTGCGCCGACGTTACCTGTGTTCTATCGCCCTTCTACAAATATGCAAAAAGCCTTGTCCGCCGCGGAAAACGGCGCGATTGCCGCGGTATTTTGCTCAGCGGTGGAAACTGCGGGGTATCAGGCTGGCGTTTATCTGCCTGCCGACTGGACGCCGCGAAACCTCAGCTTTGACGACCTGAGCGCCTATGCCCACTGGATCGCGGATTACGGCGATTACTGCAATTTCAGCAAGACCTATGATATATGGCAATACACGGCTTCCGATTCAATTGCCGGCGTCACAGGCAAAGCTGGACTGAACTATATGTTTACCGATGTTTCGAGTACTTATGTCCCGCCGGAGACAACAGCGGAAACGACGGAGCCGCCCACCACGGAGGCGCCGACGACCGAAGCGCCGACTGCCGCGCCGGTGCCGGAGGAGACCACGACAGAACCGCCTGTTCCGACCACCACCGCCCCTGCACTGCCTGCGCATCACGAGGGGGCGTGGCAAATGATTAAAACGCCGACTTGTTCCGATTACGGTATGGAGGGCGCTTACTGTACTGACCACGGCGAGCTGCTGCATACCCGTTTGGTTGCGCCTGTCGGGCATACGGACGGCGCATGGGTGATCGTAAAGCCTGTGACGGAGACGGCGGACGGGCTTGCGGTTAAGTACTGCATGGTCTGCGGGAAGATTACTAAGGAGCATACCATTCCCATCGATCGCGGTAAACATATTCATGCTTGGAATAACTGGGAATATATCGACGCGGTGAATGCCGGAAGATTGGATAAGGATTCCGTTGTTTACCGGTTTGTACCGTCTGAACAGGGCACGACCGTGCCGTCCGAGGAGACGACCGCCGTTTCCTCGCCTGTCAGCAATACGGCTGCCGGGAAATTCTCCTGCACAGCAGATCAGGAAAAGGTGTTGATCTGCAATGTGTGCGGTAAGGTCATCGACCGCTACGCGGAGCTGCCGGCGGCGCATATCCCCGCGCAGAGCAGAGAAATCACTGCTGCGGACTGCGAAACCGACGGGCACAGCAAAACCCTTTGCGCGATCTGCGGTGCGGTAATCGAGGATACCGTCACCCCTGCCTATGGGCATTTCGTTGAGGATTGGACGGTTGTTACGCCTGCTGCCATCGGTGCGGACGGTGTGCGTACCGGCGTTTGCCTGCGCTGCGGCAAGACCGTGACCGAGACGATCCCCGCCTATACCGGTACTTTGGGCGACGTGAACGGCGACGGCAAGCTTACCAGCGCCGACGCGCGCATCTTGCTGCGCGCAGCGGCAAGACTGATCCTGTTGGACAAAGATATATTGATTTATGCCGATCTGGACGGCAACAACGTGGTCAATTCCGCCGACGCGCGGATCGCCCTGCGCGTTGCGGCAAGATTGCAGACCCTTTAAATTCGCATGAGACGCAAAATTACCTATACGATCCCAACCGAATATGACGGCAGGAAAGTCGTTCATTTCCTGCGCGGAAACGCAGGCTTATCATCACATATGGTGATAAGCCTGAAAAATCTGCCGGACGGGATTCTGCTGAACGGGCAGCATATCCGCACCATCGATCGGCTCCGCGCGGGGGATACCCTGACCGTGACCCTGCCGGAGGATCACACCGGCATCGCGCCCGAGGCGATTCCGCTGGATATTATTTATGAGGACGCGGATATTTTCGTCGTCAATAAGCCCGCAGGGCTTGCCATGCACCCGACCCATAACCATCAGGGGGATACCCTTGCCAACGGGTTTGCGGCTTATTTTTCGCAAAAGGGCGACTCGCCGGTATTTCGCGCGGTCGGCAGGCTGGATAAATGCACGTCCGGCATCGTTATATGCGCCCTGCACGCGCTTGCGGCGGCGACCCTGGCGGGAAAAATACAAAAGACCTATCTTGCCTTGCCGTCGGGACGCTTTGAGGGCAGCGGCAGAATCGAGAAAAAAATCTACCGTCCCGATCCCATGAAAACCTTGCGAGCGGCGGGTGACGTTGGCGACGACGCGCTGACGCTGTGGGAGAGTCTTGCCGCGTCGGATACCTGTTCGCTGGTGCGGGTCATGCCGCAAACCGGACGGACGCATCAGATTCGCGTCCATTTCGCCTCAGAGGGCGCGCCGCTGTTGGGCGACGATATGTACGGCGCGTCGCGGGAGCTGATCGGCAGAGCCGCGCTCCATTGCGCCGAGGTCAGGTTTACGCACCCGGTGACGGGGGCAGAGATGCGCTTTTCCTGCGCCTTACCCGACGATATGCGGCAGGCGATGCAAGCCGCCGGGTTGACGGATTATTTTTAACATAATAAATCAAAAAAAAATCGCAGAGGATTGACGCTCTGCGATGTTGATAACGATATGCGTTATGCGTTTTCTCTTCTCTTTTGCAGCTCCAAGGCGATCTGCTGTTTCTTTTCTCCCACAAGGTCATATTTGAGAATGGGGAAGATCGACAGCAGGCTGAAGATGCCGGGCATCGCCACATAGGCAAAGTAGACCACATTCTTTGTGCTTTGGGTGACGATCGCCGCGCTTGCGTCATAGCCGGAAAGCTGGACGAAGATCAGTCCCAGCGCCGCGCCGACGGCAAGACAGACTTTAATGGTCAGCGTCAGCACGGAGAACGCGGGGCCCTCCACGCGCTTACCGGTCTGATACTCGTAATAATCCACGCAGTCCGTCACCATGATCATGGGCATCAGCGTGACCGCGCCGAATTGCAGACCCACGAGGAACAGCAGGATAAACATGACGATCATGTTGGCGGTGATAAACGCATAGACAAGGAACGCCGCCATGGAGATGATAAAGCCGTAGAGCGACAGCCCGATAAAGGTCTTTTTCTCGCCGAATTTCTTGATCAGCACCGGCGTGATCGCCATGCTGATCATCGTGCCGATACCGGTCATGATGCCCAGCACGATCACATAATTTTCACTGCCCATGATCGCGCTGGACGCCTGCACCTGGATCGCCATCGCCATCTGTCTGCCCGCGCCGAGGAAATAGGAGATAATGACCAGCATCAGCGGTTTGTTTGCTTTCAGCGCGGCAAACATTTCCCCGAAGCTCATTTTTTCTGAGGTATAGGGGACTCTTTCCTTATTGATAAAGTAAATCAACGAAAACAGCAGACAGCCGAGAACGCCGACAACGATCGCCGTTACAAGGTATTCGCTCGCGCTGATGGGCGCGTCCTGCTGTCCCTTTTCCAGCCCGAATACCTGCGAGCCGCCGGGTACCAAGATGCACACCACGGGAACCAGCACCGCAGCGGCGGAAAAGCCGATCTGCTTAAAAGTATTTGCGATGGAGATCACGTTGGTGCGCTCGGTGGGGTTCGGCGTCAGTACGGAGGCAATGCCCTGCGAGGGTACGTCGCCCAGCGTCATTGCCATACTCCACAGCAGGAACGTAATAAATATGTATGCATAAAGTCCGATGCCCGTAAGCGGCACCTTGATAAACAGTACCACGGTCATCACCAACAGCGGGAGGAGCGAGTAGGCAATAAAAGGCTTCAGCTTGCCCTTTGGGCTGTTTTTTCGCTCGATCATATTGCCCACGACGGGGTCGAAAACGGCGGAAACCACCTTGACGACCAGAATCAGAATGCCGACGATGGCGAGATTCGCCGCCATTTGGGAATGATAAAATTCCGCCTGATAGGAGTTCAGAAAACCGACAATCGCCTGAAAGCTGAATAACCCGAGGGAATACGCCGCGATTTCCTTAAAATTCATGTATTTTTGCATACAGCTACCTCCATAATTGGAAATTTGTACAGTTTTATTATAATAAAATAGGTAGATATTGTCAATATTGAGATAATTCAGAAGTTAGGTAGGAGGTAGTAGGGAAGAGGGAGGAGGTTCGGAAATCGCTGCGCGATTTGGATTTATAGACGAATTTGCGGAAACGGGTAGCACGGCGCACTGCGAGACGGTCAGGGACATTGTCGCCTTGCGCCGTGCTACCCGTTTCCGCAAATTTGTAGGGATGCCCATTGGGCATCCGTTGATTTTGCGCATAACCCGGCGGATGGCCAATGGCCATCCCTACAAGCGAAGGCCGATATTTTAATTTAAATCCAAATTGCGAAGCGATTTCCGAACCTCCTCCCTCTTCCCTCCTACCTTCTCCCTAAATTCTGATTTATCGGCAACGCCGATAAATCAGAATTTACTTGCATCTCCCCGTCTTTTTTGCTATATTAGAAGCCGAACGGAGGTAATACCATGCTGAACAATCCGCAAATCGGCAAAATGCTGGGCAAGCTTCGGCGTTTTGAATATTCACTTTTTGATAAAATATTTGTAAAACAGGACAGAATCGATTTCGACCTGTTTGAGACCGAGCAATGGCTGACCGAGATCCCGCAGGGCGGATATGCGCCCATACGGGACGGCGACAGCTGGGGCGGTGAGAACCATTACGGCTGGTTCCGCGGCAGCTATACCGTGCCTGCGCATCTTGCCGGGCAGCCCCTCTATCTGATGCCCGCCATCGGCTGCTATGAGGGTATGCTGTTTGTGGACGGCAAGGCCTACGGCACGTTTGCCAACAAGATCAACGCGCAGTTTACCGGGCACGGCAACCATTTTTGCGATCTGATCGCCAAAACGCCCGCTGCGGGGCAGACTCTTGCGCTGACGCTGGAGCTGTACTGCGGGCATCTGTACCCCGGCTGTCACCCCTTTGAGCATGAGGAGTTGAAAAGCTACCGCTATAACTACAACGGCGGGTATATCTGCACAAAAGATCATGAGATACAGGCGTTTTATTTCGATCTGCAGGCGGTTTTGCAGCTGGCGGACGTGCTGCCCGAAAAGGATTTCCGCCGCGGCGAGGTCGTCAGCGCGCTGTATGATATCCATAACATCTTGTATTATGACGCCGATCTTGTGGACGACGACGCGTTTCGCGCCGCGCTGCGCGCCTGTAAGCCGATTTTGGAACGGGCGCTTTCGCAAAAATCCGCCGCCAGCGCGCCTTTTGCCGGTCTGACCGGTCACAGCCATATGGATACGGCGTGGCTTTGGCATATGGATGAAACGGTTAAAAAATGCGCCCGTACCTATTCTAACGCCCTTGCGCTGATGGAGGAATATCCCGAATACCGGTTTATTCAAAGCTCCTCCTGCCACAGCGATTTTATCCGCCGGTACTATCCCGAACTGTTCGAGCGTATCCGCGCCCGCGTCAAAGAGGGAAGATATGAGCCCAACGGCGGCGTCTGGGTGGAATGCGACTGCAATATCACCGGGGGCGAATCCATGATCCGGCAGTTTTTGTGGGGACAGCGGTTTACCAGAAAATATTTTGATTATACTGCCGATGTATTTTGGCTGCCGGATACTTTCGGTTATTCCGCCGCGATTCCCCAAATCATGCTGGGCTGCGGCTGCAAATACTTTATGACCACCAAAATCAGCTGGAACGACACCAACCGTTTCCCTTACGATACCTTCCTGTGGCAGGGGATCGACGGCTCCGAGGTGCTGGCGCATTTCAATACCACGCACCATTTCCCCAACGTCAAGGATATTGCGCACCGGTTTACAAAGATCGAGCAGCCTGCGGTCACCAACATGAAATACTGCGCCTACGGTTACGGCGACGGCGGCGGGGGACCGACCTTCGATATGGTGGAAAGCGGCAGGCGCATCGCCGATCTGGACGGGCTCGGAAAATCCGAGAACATGTCCGCAGGCGCGTTTATGGCGCGACTGGAGCAAACCGCGCGTCACCCCAATACCTATCGCGGGGAATTGTATTTGGAGCTGCATCGCGGCACACTGACGAACCAGCATACCATCAAGCGGCACAACCGCAAGAGCGAGCAGCGGCTGCATGATCTGGAGCTGCTGACGGTCATGGACGCGCTGAAAAACGATCAACTCGCCGACAGCAGCGCCATCGCGCCGCTGTGGGAGGTGCTTTTGAAGAACCAGTTCCATGATATATTGCCCGGCACCTGTATCCACCGCGCCCATGCGGAGTCCCGCGCGCAAACCGGCAAGCTGATCGCCGATGCGGACGCGCAGATCCGCGCCCTGATCGACGGAACGGGCGACGGCGTTACGCTGATAAATACGCTGCCCATGGCGCGGTCTGACGCGATGTTTATTGACGCGCCGGAGGATATGATTTTTGATCTTGATTGCCGCCAGCAGGAATATATCGATATACAAGGCAACAGAAAACTGATCGTCGCCGGCGTTTCCCTTGGCGCGTTTGCCGCCGTGCATATGCGGTTGAAACCCGACAAAATCAGCGTCGGTTCTGCGTTTAAACGGCAGAACGATACCTTGATCACGCCGCATGCGGTTGTTCGGTTCAACGAGAAAGGCGGGTTTGCGTCGTTCGTCGCGGATAACAGAGATCTGCAAAGCGGCGAATACGCGCTGAATACGTTCCTGATGGCGGAGGACGTTCCCAGCGAATGGGACAACTGGGACGTTGACGCCGATATTGCGGGCAAGTTCCGCGACTGCGCGCAGCTGCTCTCCAGCGAGGTCGTCTCTGACGGCGCGGTCGCTTATATCATCAGAAACACCTATCGGTTGTCCGAAAAAAGCACGCTGACGCAGGACGTGATCTTCTTCGTCGACTCCGCCGAGGTACGGTTTGATACCTACATGGATTGGAACGACGATCACCGGTTCCTGAAAACCTGCTTCGACACCTCTATTCGCGAGGATTTTGCCCGGCAGGAAATTCAGTTCGGCTATGTGAAACGCCCGACGACCCGCAACACCACCGTGGAGCAGGCGAAATTTGAGGTGCTGAATCATAAGTATACCGATCTGTCCGAGCCGCGCAGCGGCGTGGCGATCCTGAATGATTCCAAATACGGCATCACCGTGGACGGCGGCAGACTGACGCTGTCGCTGCACAAGGGCGGTTTGCGTCCCGACCATGAGGGCGACAAGGACGGTATGCATCATACGGTGTACTCGTTTTTACCGCACAGCCGAGACGGCTTTTCAATCGATACCGTCGTCAACCCCGCGTATGCGCTGAATTACCCCGTGCTTGCGGCAAAGGGAGATTATTCCGCGCCGGAGCTTGCGAGAATCGACAGGAGTAATATCATTATTGAGACGGTCAAGCCCTGCGAGGACGCGCAGCGCGCGTATATTGTCCGGCTGTACGAGGCGGAGGGTACGCAGACAAACGCGACGCTGACCGTGCCCGCGCATACGAAAAACGTCCGCATCACCAATATGCTGGAGGACGAACAGGCGTCGTTAGCGTTTGAAAACGGCATACCCCTGCGCTTCAGACCGTTTGAGATCAAAACGGTGAAAGTGGAATATTAATACGAATACCGAAACCGGCAAGGTCGGGGAGAAAAAGCCCCGACCTTGCCGGTTTTGCATTGCAATAAGGCAAAGGGAATACGTACGAAAATCGTTTTTCTTCCGTTTACTTATACGTATACGCCCGTACATAGTCCACGATGTATTCGCTGCTTTCGACGCCCTTCAGCACATCTGTGTTGGGCGCGCCGTTATTGCCGCCGGTTTCCACCGAAAGCACAATATATTCCGGCACGGCGCATACGCCGCCGTAGGCGGTGGAAAAGCTCTTTTTTCCGTTAATATAAAAGGTATAGCCGTCCGCGTTCCATTCCAGACCGTAGGTATTGAACTCGCTGTACGGGTCGCCCTTGACCAGGAATTTTTTCGCGCCCATGGACTGATGCGCGCTGTCGTAGCCGTCGATATGGATATTGGAGCTGACGGCGTTACTCCTTTTCGTGCCGTAGTAGGGGCTTTCAAAAATATCCAGCTCCGCGCCGGTTACGCCGCGATCCGCCTCGTCGAAAGCGCCCTCGCTGAGCAGCCAGAACGCCGCCCACAGATCGTTACCCTTGGGCAGCTTACAGCGTACCTCAAAATAGCCGTATTTCTGCTCGAATTTGCCGTTGGTATCAATGCCGTAGGAATAGTATCCGGCAGGCGCGCCGTCCAAGCCGTCCGCGAGGTATGCCGTGCGAATGGTGAGGCAGCCGTCCTTGACCGTCGCCATTTTACTGTTCCAGTAGCCGCCGCGGCGTATCTCCGTGCCGCCCCAGACGAAATGTCCCGACCAGTTATCCGCGTTCAGTTCCGTACCGTCAAACTCATCCGCCCATGCGAGGGTAAATTTGTCCATATCCACGGATTCCCCGACCGCGTAATAGGGGAGCCCGAAAAATTGCAGAATCACCGAAACCAGCGCCATCAAACGCGCTACCGCTTTTGTGAACATAAAGAAAGCCTCCTTGCAAGAAAACGGCCGCGCCGCGCGCTGTCGCTTTCGTTCCGCGCCATCGCCGCCGTCCGAAGGGCAGGATCTGCGGGCGTTGTATTTTTACCTGAGAAACAGAGAAGTTTCTTCTGAAATAAAAAGATTGACGCCTATATTTTATCATGGAAGAAATACAGGTGTCAATCGTTGTATGTATTAAAATTGTCGTTTATTCCACCGTAACCGATTTGGCGAGGTTGCGCGGTTTGTCAACGTCCCAGCCCTTGCCCAGCGCGGTATGGTAGGCAAACAGCTGGAAGAAAACGGCGGCGCAGATATGGAACAGATCGCTGTCCGGGCAGTGGATCACATAGACGTCGTCCGCGGTATGCTCCGCTTCGTCCGTGTCTCTGTCTGTCACCATCAGTACCTTGGCTTCGCGCGCCTTGACCTCTGCGGCGTTATTGATGGTTTTGCTGCGAATCTTGTCGCCGGAAATGATGGAGATCACGGGGACGTCCGGCTCGATCAGCGCAATGGTGCCATGCTTCAGCTCGCCGGCGGCGTAGGCCTCGCAATGGATATAGGAGATTTCCTTCAATTTCAGCGAGCTTTCCTCCGCAAGGTAAAAGTCGGGACCTCTGCCGATAAAGAAGCAGCTGTGGGCGGTGCAGTATTTTTCGCTCAGCGCTTTGATCTTTTCCGTGTCTGCGAGGATCGTTTCCACCGCCTCGGGCAGTTGATTGACCAGCTTATCGGCAAGCGCGGCGGCGGTTTCCTCCGAAACCGTCCCCTTTTCCAGCGCAGCGCCCAGCGCGAGGATAAACAGCAGGGAAGCCTGCGCGTTGTACGCCTTGGTGCTGGCGACGGCGGTCTCCGTCCCCGCGCGGGTGTAGATCACGTTGTCCGCCTCGCGGGCAATGGTGGAATTGGGCGTGTTGACCACCGCGATGGTGTACAGCCCGCGCGCCTTCACCATGCGCAGCGACGCCGCCGTGTCCGCCGTTTCGCCGGACTGACTGATGAAGATGAATCTGTCGTTTTCATTGAGGATCGGCGGGAAATACCGAAATTCCGACGCGGTCTCGCAGGAGACGGGGATCCCCGCGTATTTTTCAAAATACGTCTTGCCCAGCTTGCCCGCGTTCAACGCGGTGCCGCAGGCGATGATATAGATGCGGCCCGCGCCTGCCAATTTTTCCGTCAGCTCTTTGTCAAATGTGGGCAGATTTTCATAAATGTGATCCTTGCAGGTGTCGCGGATCGCGCGGGGCACCTCGTGGATCTCCTTGAGCATATAGTGGGGGTAACCCTGCTTGCCGTCGGCGCGGTTCATATCCGTAACAACCACCGGCTCGATCTGCTTTTCGTTGCCGTCGGCGTCGAAGAATTTGATATAGTCCGCCGTCATTTCCACAATGTCGCCGTCCTCGGGCAGGTAGTAACGGTCGGTATATTTGCTGACTGCCGCAAAGTCCGACGCCAGATAATTGCCGTCGGCGGTGGCGGCGGCGATCAGCGGGTTGTCATGGCGGAATGCGAATACATGCTTTTCCCTGTCGGCAAACAGCGCCGCAACGGCGTAAGAACCCGTCAGCTGCGCCATTGTCCAGCGCAGGGACTGCATCACGTCGCCGGTCTCGGTATATTTTAAATTGATCAGCGCGGCAATGACCTCAGAGTCCGTCTCCGACGCGAAAACGACGCCCTGCTGCTCGCACGCGCGCTTCAGTTCCTTGTAATTTTCGATGATGCCGTTGTGGACGATGCTCACCTTCCCGCTGTTGTGGGGGTGGGAATTGATGTCGTTGGGCTTGCCCGTGGTCGCCCAACGGGTATGCCCGATGCCGCATTCCGCATGCACGCCGCTGTGTTCGTCCGCCAGTCGCGTGTCTATATTCGCAATGCGGCCGCTGGCTTTGACCGTCAGGATCCCGTCCTCTGCAAACAGCGATACGCCCGCAGAGTCGTATCCGCGGTATTCCAGCGCCTTCAGACCGTCGATCAGGCGGACGACAGAGTCCTCATTCCCGCAATAGCCGATGATTCCGCACATATAGTTCCCTCCGTGAATTATTTAACTTTTTTAAATAATAGTATGTAACAATCATACCATAAAGAAAGTCATTTGTCAAAAAAAATATGTGATATTTTATAATATTTTCATAATATACCAATAGTCTATTTGTATCGGAATCGAAATATGCGTCGGCGGACCCGGGCGAACTGTCATTTCCGGTCAGTATTACGGATATTATAGTTTTCTGTTGCTTTTTGCATTCATGAATGTTATAATAAAGCAAATTTTTTTGTATGGGAAATTTAAATGAAAAAACATCGCTGGATGAAGACCGATACGGCGTCGATTATGTTCTCGGCGCTGACGACAAAAAACTGGGGCAGGACGTTTCGTTTTGCCGCTTATTTGAATGAGACCGTACAGCCGGCGCTGCTGCGGCAGGCGGTGCGGGACGTGATCGGGTATTATCCCAGCGCTTCCACAAGCTTGCACAAAGGTTTTTTTTGGACATATCAAGTGGTTTCCGAGGCCAGACCGCAGGTCAGAAGCGAAGCGGCGCGTCCGCTTTTGCCGATCACCGCAGCATATCGGGGGCTGCCGGATTTTCGTCTTGTGTACCATGAGAACCGTGTTGCACTGGAGGCGTCCCACAGTCTCGGCGACGGGAAAGGCATGATGAAATTTTTCGGGGAGATTCTGAAACGGTATACCTACCTCTCGGCGGGCGGTACGGAGGCTTATGTGCCTTTTGCGTCTGCGGAGGAAACGGCGGTTAACGCCTTTGATGCCTATTACGTCAAGGGCGGAGAAAAACCGACGGAAAATTCCGAAAAAGCGTTTCATTTTGATGAAACGTATGAGCAGGATTTTATCCGTCTGCTTTTTGCCGAAATGCCCGAGGATAAGGTGATCGCCCTTGCGCATGCAAAGGGCATGACCGTGACGGAATACCTGCTTGCGGTGTTGATCCTCGGGGTGATCCGCGCTGCGGACGCGCCGATCCTTGCGCCGATCACCGTTGCCGTGCCGGTGAATCTGCGGCGGTTCTTTGAAACAAAATCAATCCGCAATTTCGTCATTCAGTCCTATGTGACGTTCCGTCCCGCAGGCAGAGCGGATTATACGTTTGAGGATATTTGCAATGCCGTCAAAGGGCAGTTGAAAACGCAGCTTACAAAGGAAAATTTGAATAAGGCGCTGAATAAATACGGCGCGCTGAAACGCAACCCCGTGCTGAAAATCGTGCCCTACTTCATCAAGCAGCCCGTGCTGGCGATGATGCAAAAGAAGTCTCACAGCGCTGTGACGACGATCCTGACAAATTTCGGCGCATGCGACCTGCCCCCAGAGCTTGACGGAAAGCTGCAAAAGCTGGAATTTGTCAACGGCGATACCAGAAATTACGGGCTTGCCGTGACCTGTTCCTGCATCAGCTGCAACAATATCCTGTCGCTTTGCTTCTCGTATGCCAACCGCGACAGACGCTGGTTTGACGCCTGTATGGAAGTTTTGAGCGCGCAGGGACTGCCAACGGAAATCAACAGCTTGGAGGGCGTCGCCAAACCGGAGATTCCCGAGAAAGAGAAAATAAAAACGGACTGTTCCGTGGAACGGCTGAAAGCGTATTTTAATATGTGATAAGAAAAACTGCTTTATCGGCTTCGCCGATAAAGCAGTTTTCAGGTAGGAGGTAGGAGGAACGAGGTAGGAGGTTCGGAAATCGCTGCGCGATTTGAATTTGTAGACGAATTGGCGGCAACGGGTAGCACGGCGCACTGCGCCGTTTAAATTTTGCAACGACGGGATAAATTTGGGTAGAGGCACATATTCCCCTCGTTGCGGAATTTTTATAATGAGGCGCGTCAGCGCCCACCGTATGGAAAGCCAGGTAGATCAGCATGCTTTTCCCGACTTTGGAATTTGATTAAGCCCTTGCGGGCATTTATTAGAAAATCATACGGCAAAGGGAAAATTCTGCCTTTACCCAATATCGTGTTTTTGCCGCATGATTAAACGGCGCACTGCGCCGTGCTACCCGTTTTCCCAATTTTGTCTATAAATCCAACCGCGGAGCGGTTCCGAAATCATTCATCATTCACCGTTCATTATTCATTAAAAACTGCTTTATCGGCTTCGCCGATAAAGCAGTTTTTACCTTTTCACCGTTTTTTCGTTCTTTGCGATGGTGACGAAATCGACAAACTGCTCCGCGCGGTTATCATAGACGAAAATGCCGATCTCATTTATGCCGACGCTGTATTTTTTGCCGTTAAAGGCGATCGTGTTGGTGTACAGCTTGCCGTCGTCGGTTGCCGTCGCGGTGCAGGTGAGATAGGCGGAATCCGTAAATTTAAATTTCAGATACTTTGTATATTTCTCCGCGCCTGCGGTCAGCTGCGTATAGGCGGTATTGCCCGCAGCCCGCAGCCATATGCCGCCTTGCATGCTGTGGCGCGCGATGCCGAAGCGCTGCGAAAAAAACGTGTCGGGAAACGCGGCTTTCTGCGCCTGCGCCCGCGCGTTCAGCAGGTCGCCATACTGTACGTCGCTCAGCGCGGCGGGTCGCTCGGGCTGCCCGCCGTTTTTTATCAGTGCGTCGTCTGCGGCGGCATTGGTCGTGATTCCGGTATTTTCCGCGAGGATCACGGTGTATCCGTCGTCCAGCGCCTGCACCTTTTGCAGGTATGTCTCCATCGAATCGGTATGCTTTAATAGGAAATCTTCATAGCAGCGGTAAAACATATCCGCGTTTTCCGCCCAGGAATCGTAGACCGCGTCCGTCCGGCGGTCGGGAAGCTCCAGCTCTGTCTTCAGGATTTTGCCGAAATAGGACGTAAACTTTCTGCTGCCGGCATAATTCAGATGCTGTTTGTTGGAAAAATCCGTTTTCGTATCGACGCCCATTTCGTCGATCAGCGCGTCGAAATCGATGAAACGCACCAAATCGCTGTCATATTCCGCCGCGATCCGGCGGGCGGTGTTGACGGTGCTTTGCGTATCGGAGGCAATGGCGTAGGGCACGGCGATGACGTAGATCGGAATTTTATTTTCGACCGCCAGTTCGATGATCGCGCGGTAATAGCGCTCGTGTTTTTCGTTAAACGTGCGTTCCGCCGTCCACTGGGTCACATCGGGGATCGTGATCTCCGTGATCTCGTCACCGGTGGCGAATCCCTTAAAGCTCTTGCCGTAATATGCTTTATTGCCCGCGTAGGGCAGAATATCCGCGCTTGACAGATCGTCATATCGCGAGTGTATTTGGTTAAAGGGATTCAGCGCGGTGACGACGTCTTTCGCTTCAAACGCGGCTTGCAGGGCGTTCAGCCGGTTGCGCGACCACCGCATGCCGTAAGTGGTTTTGATGGCGTTTGCCGTGGTGTCAAAATCGGTATTGGTGTTGAGCATATAGGTATCAAAGACCACCGCTTTCGGCCGTTGGGTCTTGAGCGCTTCCACGAAATAGTAATAAGTGCTCCACACTGCCTGTGCCGGCGCGCACAGATCGTAAGCGGCGATGCCGTATTCCCGATACAGCACCGCGGGGCATAATCCCTCGTAAATATGGCTGGTCCCCAGCCCTAAAACGTCGATACTGTTCTCTTTTTGCTGATAAAATCGCTTGATGGGAATGATGCTGTCGGCGTATTTGTAGTCCATCACCGCGTAAATACCGCCGAAAATCACGGCGAACCCCAACAGCAGACACAGTATTTTTGTAAATAACTTTTTTTTCATGGTTAAAACTCCGCGTAAATAAACGCCTGCGCCGGAAAGCTCATGCCGTAGCTGCCGAACACCAGTACCGCGATCAGCAGCGCCGCCGGCAGCAGGTATTTGACGAGCGGCGGCTGCGCCGTCAGCAGCTGCGGTACGTTCTTTTTCTTTTTATACCGCCAATAGTCCGCAAAGAACATGACGGCGGCTGCAATAAACAGAATGTTCATTTCCGTATTGTCCAGACCGAGATTATATATGCTGCCGTTCATCACGTTCCATAGATCGATCTGCGTGAACATGCGGAAAATATAAATGCCCGCGTTTGTCAGCGAATCCGCGCGGAAAACGATCCACGCCAGCGTCACCAGCAGGAAATTGCAAACCGTGGAGATCACGCGGAAGGGCAGACGGGTCATATCCATATGCAGCCGGTCGTACAGCGCGCGGCGTTTTGCTTTTGTCAAATCCCCGACGATCTGATACACGCCGTGCAGCAGTCCCCATGCAAGAAACGTGCGGTTCGCGCCGTGCCAAATGCCGCAAACCAAAAACACAATGAGAATATTCAGGTATTTCCGCCCTTGTCCTTTTCGGTTGCCGCCCAGCGGAATATAAAGGTAATCCCGGAACCAGCGGCTCAGGGAGATGTGCCACCGACGCCAAAAATCCTTGATCGATGTTGAAAAATACGGCGCGTCAAAATTGTCCGTCACCGAAAAACCGAAGATCTGCGCCCCGCCCAGCGCCATACAAGAGACCCCCGCGAAATCGGCGTAGATCTGGATTGCATACGTGACCGCGCCGACAAACAGGGCGAAGGAATTGTACGCCCAAAAACGGTCAAATACGTTGTTGACCAGCAGCGCCGCCCGGTCGGCGATCACGAGCTTGAGAAAGTAGCCCCAAAGTATCATCAGCGCGCCCGCGCCGATACGGGGAGCGTCGATGATTTCGATGGTTTCAATATGATCGATCTGCTCTAAAAAATTGTCGGCGCGTTCGATGGGACCGGAGACAAACAGCGGGAAAAACACGAGGAACAGCCCGTATTTCAGAAAATTCCGCTCCGCTTGGCGCGCGCCTCTGTATACGTCGATCAGATACCCGCAGGCGGCAAAGGAATAGAACGAAACGCCGATAGGCAGCGCGACGGTTTTTATCCTCGGTTGCCAACTGCCGCCGAAGAAATTGACCAGCTTGACCGCGTCCGCCGCCAGCAGACCGCCGTATTTCAGCGCGCCCAACAGCCCGAATATTGCCAGCAGGGAGACGGTCAGCGCCGCCTGTTTTTGTTTTTTGTATATATCTCCGCCCAGCAGCAGCCCGGCGACGTAGGTCACCGCCAGAACGCCCAGCGCAAAGACCGCGCTTTGCGGGGAGAGCAGAATCGCGTAGCCGAAGCCCGCCAGCAGCAGCCAGGGGGCGCGCATCGATTTCGGCACGACGGCATATATGCCGAAGACTGCCGCGAAAAACAGCAAATACGGCAGAGCGGTGTAGGAAAAGGACAGCGTTGGCACACGATCACTCCTTTGCTGAAAGTTATACGTCTATTTTACTGATCGCCGACGTCTGAAATTGTTGAAATTTGCGGAATCAATAGTCCGTCTCGTCCTCAAACACATGCTCGGCGCATTTGATGCCGTCCACCGCGGCGGAGACGATTCCGCCCGCGTAGCCCGCGCCCTCGCCGCAGGGATACAGTCCGCGGACGTTGGTCTGGAAAAACTCGTCCCGCAGAATACGGACGGGCGACGAGCTGCGGCTCTCGGGGAAGGTCAGCACCGCGTCGGGCAGCGCGAAGCCCCGCAGCTTTTTGTCAAAGGCGGTGATCGCCTCGGCAATGCCGTCGGTGACCTTTGGCGGCAGCACCAGCCGCATATCCGAGGGGGTCGTGCCGGTGGGACAGGTGGGGACGACCGCGCCTAATTTCGTTGATTTTTGTCCCTTTAAGAAATCGCCCACCGTCTGGCAGGGCGCGGTATAGTCGCCGCCGCCGGCGGCAAACGCCTTGCGCTCGATGTCCCGCTGGAACGCGTAGCCCGCCAGCGGGGTTGGATCGCTGAAACAGTCCGGCTCGATGCCGATCAGGATCGCGGCGTTGGCGTTCTCGCCGTCCCGGGCGTAGTTGCTCATGCCGTTGGTGACCACCATTTCCGCCTCGCTGGGGGCGCAGACCACTGTGCCGCCGGGGCACATGCAGAACGTGTAGCCGCCCCTGCCGTGCAACGGGTGGTTGGACAGCTTGTAATCCGCCGCGCCCAACCGCTTGTCTTTATAAAATTTGCCGTATTGCGCTTTGTTGATCAATTCCTGCGGATGCTCGATCCGTGTGCCCACGGAAAACGCCTTTTGCTCCATTTTTATCCCTTTTTGATAGAGCATCTCCACCGTGTCCCGCGCCGAGTGCCCGACGCAAAGCGCCAGACAGTCGGTTTCAAGATCGTGAACGCCGTCGGTCTCGTCGAGATAGGACACGCCGTGTAAAAACTCGTTGGCAACGTAAATATCCGTCAGCTTGCAGCCGAAGCGCACCTCGCCGCCCAAGCGGATAATATCCTCCCGGATATTTTTGACGACGGTTCCCAAACGATCCGTCCCGATATGCGGCCTTGCCGAATAGCCGATGTCCGCAGGCGCGCCGTATTTCAGCAGCACGTTGATGACCTCGCGGGTTCTGCCGTCCTTGATGCCGGTGGTCAGCTTGCCGTCGGAAAACGTGCCCGCGCCGCCCTCGCCGAACTGGACGTTGGATTCCGTATGTAACCGTCTGCCGTTCCAAAAGTCCTGCACGTCGCGCAGACGGGTCTGCACGTCATGCCCGCGCTCCAGCACGATGGGGCGAAAGCCCTGCATTGCCAGCCACAGCGCGCAGAACATACCCGCCGGGCCGAAGCCCGCCACCACCGGGCGGAACGCGGAGTTGCGGCGGATCGGGGGGAACGCGTAGACGTACGGCTCGCGCAGCAGCACTTTGTTTTGCGGGAACCGCGCCGCGAACTGTTCCTCCTGCCCGTCCAGCCGCACGTCCACGGAATAGACCATGGAAATATTGTCCTTACGGCGGCTGTCGATGGATTCTCTGACGATTTCAAAGCTCAGGAAGTCCGCGGGCTTTACGCCCAAAATCTTCGCCGCTTCGTTTTTTATATATGTATGCCCCGCGCCGATGGGGGCTTTGATCTCGTTGATTCTCAGCATGATGACTCCTGTCGGTTGCATATTTTTTTCGCCGCGCTTCTGCCCGCCAGCCTGCCGCTGCTCCACGCCCACATAAGGTTGTATCCGCCGCAGCGTCCGGTGACGTTCAGGATTTCCCCGCAGGCAAACAGCCCGGGAAGCCGCTTTGCCTCCAAAGTGTCCGCATGGAAGCACGCAAGGTCGGCGCCGCCGCCGGTGACCTGCGCGTCAGGCAAATCCGCAGTGCCCGCAACGGGGAAATCGCAGCGCTTGACGGTTTGGATAAACGCGGGAACTTTTTGCGGCGGGAACGGCGCGGACGGCGCGACGCCCGCCCGTTTTAACAGATAGACACACAGCGGCTTGGGCAAATATCCGCCGAACAGCTGCTCCGCCGCCGTGGCAGGATAGCGGCGGACTACGGCTGTGAGAAACGCGCGCAAGGCGTCCGCGTCCAGCGAAGGCAGCAGATCCAGCGCGACCGTGACCGGCTTGCCGTCGGCCAGCGCTCGGGCGGCTTCGACAGACGCTTGCAGCACTGGAATGCCCGAGATGCCGTCGGCGTTGAACTGTACCTCGCCCGTTTCCGCAAACAGCAGGGAATCGCCGCTGTACACCGCCGCGCGGCTGATATTCCGCACGCCCTTCAGCCCCGACGGATAGCCGCCCGCCAGCTTTAAGCCGCACAGACAGGGGAATGTCGGCGTTACGCGTATCCCCGGATTTTGCTGCAATAATCCGTAGCCGTTATAAGCGTCGGTTTTTCGCAGCCCCGCGCTGCCGCCTGCGGCAAGAATCAAACAATTCGCCGCATAGCCGCCGTTGACGAGATAGTCCCGTCCCGTTTTTTTGATCGATGTGACCGCCGTTTCGCAAAGCAGCTGCGCGCCGACGCGTTCACATTCCGTACGCAGCGCTTGCACCACCGCGCCCGCGCGTCGGGACAGCGGGTACAGCCGACCGCTGCCGTCGTCGAACGTCGGGATACCGATCTCGCGGAAAAAATCAAGATTCTCCTGCGGCGGGCAGGCGGCGAATATATTTTCGATAAACGACGGGTCGCCCAAGGGGTAATATTCCGCTCCCATATGTTTGTTCCCCAAATTGCATCTGCCGTTGCCCGTGGCAAGCAGCTTTTTCCCCGGGGATTTTTCTTTTTCTATCATCAGGATTTGAAGATGTCTGCCGCGCGCTTCGGCGGTGCGCTGCGCTTCGGCTGCCGCGCATAAGCCCGACGCCCCTGCGCCGATAATGATAATATCATAATGCTGCATCTTTTCACCCCGTTTTATACTATTTCATTCTAAATTTTACTATAATCTTCACGGACTGTCAATTCCCATCACATAATAAAAGGACATGCCGCAGGCAGAAGCGGCATGTCCGAATATAAAAACTTTTAATGATTGTCAAAAGTTTCGGCTTTTGTTTTTAAATATGCCTCGATCTCTTCCTTGTCTGCGCATAAACGGTACAACATAAGAACACGTTTTTCGTCTTTTGACAGTTGACCGACCTGCGCGGGCGGCGTATAATCCGGCTCGTCCGTCTGCGGCAGCGGCGTGTTCAGCTCGTAGTTTCCGCTGCAGGTATTGGTCAACTCGTCCAGCGTTACGCCGAACAGCCGCGACATGCGGCAGAGATTATCGATGCTGGGGTTTGCGTATCCCAGCTCGTAACTGGAATATGCCGTCCGCTCGATATCCAGCGCCTGCGCGACCTGCATCTGTGTAAAACCGTTGGAGATTCTGCATTTTCTGATTCTGTCTTTTAACGCCATCGTGCTGTTCCTCCCTTATAACACAGCGTTTTGCAGGTGAATGCGGGCGGAAATCTCAGTCCTCTTTGCCCAGAAGCCAGTTGACAGAGACGCCGAGGGTCTCGGCAATGGCGACAAGCTCGTAATCGTTCACGCTGCGCAGCTGTCCCTCCAGCTTGGAAAGCCCGGAGGCATTCAGGTCGATCCCTTTGATCTGAAGCTGGGTCAGAAGATCCTTCTGCTTCATGCCGATGGCTTTTCTCCTTTGTTCGATCTTTGCGCCGCAGATATTCCTCGAACCGAGCGCTTGTTTCCTGATTCTCATATTTATGTCTCCTTTCCTGTCTGCCTTGCTCTACATTTTAGCATATTGTGTTGTAAAAATCAATGAACAGATGCTTCTTTTTTGTAAAATGTCAAAAAAATCACCTCAAATATTCATATTGCAAAAAATGGTTGCATTAAATAATATTCATAGGAGGAATTAATGACAAGAATACCGGATAAAATTGTAAAATTTCCTGAAAAATGCTTGTTTTTTCGCGCATTGCATATATTATATTTGAAAAACAGGCGGGAATGTGGTAAACTGTAAATAATATCTCGCAGGATTTCGGAGCTGATGTATATGGAAAATCGTACCGTATCCATGATGATGGATTTTTACGCCGCCGCCGCGACGGCGGGCGCGTTGAAAGACGGTAAGCCTGACGAAACGATGGCGTGGTTCGATCTCTTTTTCAGAAAAACGCCCAAATTGGGCGGCTTTTGCATTACCGCGGGGCTGCAGCAGACGGCGGAGATCTTGTGCGGTCTGCAATTTACCGACCGTGAACTTGCTTACTTGCAGGCGCAGGGCTGTCCCGCCGCGTTTACCGACTATCTTAAAAATTTCAAGTTTTCCTGTGACGTCTGGGCAGTGCCCGAGGGAACGCCCGTATTCCCCGGCGAACCGGTGGTCAAGGTCAAAGGTCCTGTCATTCAGGCAATGCTGATCGAAACCGTCTTGATGCAGACGATGAATTTTCAGAGCCTGATCGCCACAAAGGCGAACCGCATCGTTCGCGCCGCGCAGGGCAGGAAGGTCATTGAGTTCGGCGCCCGACGGGCGCAGGGCGCATCTGCCGCTGTACTGGGGGCGCGCGCCGCCTATATCGGCGGTTGTGCCGCCACGACCTGTGCCGAAAGCGCCTATGCCTTTGATATTCCGATTTTCGGCGCGATGAATCATAATTTTGTACAGCTGTTCGACAGTGAATACGAGGCGTTTGCCGCCTACGCAAAGGCGTTTCCCGACGACTGCGTGCTGCTGATCGATACCTACGGCACGTTGAGCGCCGGTTTGCCCAATGCGATCAGGGTATTCAACGAAGTGCTCGTGCCCATGGGGAAGCGTCCCCGGGGCGTAAGGATCGACAGCGGCGATCTGGCGTATCTGTCCAAAAAAGTGCGGCGGATCCTCAATGAAGCGGGCTTTCCCGATTGTGATATTATTGCTTCCAACGCGCTGGACGAGCATATTATGCGGGAGATGATCCAGCACGGCGCGCGGGTGGACACCTTCCTCGTGGGGGAAAAGCTCATCACCTCCGCCGACGTGCCCGCGTTCCCCGGCATCTATCGTATCGTCGCAAGGGAGCGGGACGGTGCGGCGGCGCCGGTGCTGAAGCTGGCGGAAAATGTGGAAAAGATTGCCACGCCCTGTCCCAAGCTCCTGTGGCGGTTGTTTGATATGGAGACCGGTAAGGCGGTGGCGGATCTTCTGACGACAGAGGACGAGGATATTTCCGGGCTGCGGGAATATCACCTGTTCGATCCCGATTATACATGGAAACGAAAAACCGTTACCAACTTTGTGGCGCGGCAGCTGCTCACGCCGCTGTTTGAAAACGGCAAATGCGTTTATAAGTTCCCGCCGCTGCCGGAGATCCGGTACTACTGCGCCCAGCAGGTGGACGCCCTGTGGGAAGAGGTCCTGCGGTTTGAATATCCGCATAACTATTATGTGGACCTCTCGCAAAAGCTTTGGAATATTAAAAACGACCTGATCAGCAGTATGCGCGGCGAAAACAGCGAGGAATAAGGCTGCGAAAAGAGGATATGGAATGAAAACGACCAAAAAAGAAATTTATGACGTCCTTGTCGTCGGCGCCGGTGTGGCGGGCTGTTACGGCGCGTTAAGCTTCCCCGACGACGTCAGCGTATTGGTATTGTCCAAGTACGAGCGCACCGTCTCTAACAGCAATCTGGCGCAGGGCGGCGTTGCCGCGGTGCTGAGCTTTGAGAATGACAGCTACGATCTGCATATCAACGACACCATGATCGCCGGGCACCATGCCAATAACATCGAGACTGTGGACGCGCTGGTCCACGAGGGGCCCGACGACGTGCGCCGCATCATGGAATACGGCGTGGAATTTGACAAAAACGAAAACGGTGCGCTGGATAAAACGCGGGAGGGCGGGCATTGCCGCCGCCGGATCGTCCATCATCGGGACACCACCGGCGCGGAAATGGTGCGCGTACTTACCGCCCGTGTGGCGGAGCGGGAGAATATCGAACTTTGCGAGAATACCTCCCTTTGCGCGCTTGCCCGCGTGAACAGCGGTTTTCGCGCCGACCTGCTGATCGACGGCGAAGCCCACAGCGTTTTTTGCAGCTATTGTATTTTAGCCACCGGCGGTATCGGCAGAATTTACCGCTATACCACCAATCCTAAGACCGCCACGGGCGACGGTATCCGCATCGCTTATGAACTGGGCGCGTCGATCAAGGATCTGAGTTATGTCCAGTTTCACCCCACGGCGTTTAATTCCGACGACGGCGAGCAGTTTTTGATCAGCGAATCCGTTCGCGGCGAGGGCGCGTATCTGCTGAATACCAATAAAGAACGGTTCATGGATCGGTATGACGAGCGGCTGGAGCTGGCGCCCCGCGATGTGGTTTCCAAATCCATCATATTGGAGAACCGCCGGACAGGCAGTAATCATTTTTATCTGGACATCTCGTACAAGCCCGCCGATTATCTGTTGAACCGCTTCCCCGGGATCGCCGAGGGCTGCCGACAGCACGGGGTGGATATTACCAAAGACCTGATCCCCATTTTCCCCTGCCAGCATTATCTGATGGGCGGTATCGAGGTGGATATGGATTCCCGTACCACTGTGCCCCGGTTGTACGCGGCGGGGGAATGCGCCAACACCGGCGTCCATGGGAAAAACCGCCTTGCCAGTAATTCTCTGCTGGAAGCGCTGGTGTTCTCCCGTCACGCGGCGGAGGATATTTTGCGTTGTATACGGGCGGGCTATGCCAAAGTCTCCGCGCACCCTTATACAAGAGACATTTCCGGCGCGCCTATGCCGGATAATATAAAATCTGAGATCCAGAGCATTATGCAACGGGCGTATTTCGTCTTTGCAGACGAAAGCGCGGTACGTACCGGCATCAAACAGTTGGAGAATATTCTCAAGCGTTTGAAAGGCTCCAAGTATGCCGTTACTACGGAATATTGTGAAGCGCTCAGTATGGCGAGCGCCGCCTATATTATATTGAAAGAGGTTGAAGAGCGATGAAACTTCCCATGTTTTATGTTGACGATATTATCAAGCGCGCCCTTGCGGAGGATATCAACTATCTCGACGTTTCCACGGTCTACGTGATTCCCGAGGACGCTGTGACCGAGGCGTATTTTGTCGCCAAGGCGGACGGCGTGCTTTGCGGTATTGACGCCGCGCTGCGGGTATTTGAACTGCTGGATCCCACTTTTCAAGCGACCGTATATAAGCAGGACGGCGACGTGATCAAAACCGGTGATCTGATCGCGGAATTCAGCGGCAGCGCGGTACAGCTGTTGGCGGGCGAGCGGACGAGCCTGAACCTCTTGCAGCACATGTCCGGTATCGCGACGGCGACCAATCGTTGCGTCCGGCTGATTGCGGGCACAAAAGCGACCGTTGCCGAAACCCGCAAGACCCTGCCCGGGCTGCGCGCGCTGCAGAAATATGCCGTGATGTGCGGCGGCGGCAGAAATCACCGCTACAATCTCTCTGACGCGGCAATGCTCAAGGATAATCATATCGATGCGGGCGGCGGCATCGCAAAGACGGTGGCGTTGCTGCGGCAAAAGGCGGGGCATACCGTCAAAATCGAGGTCGAAACGCGCGATCTTGACGAGGTGAAGCAGGCGGTGGCTGCCGGCGCTGACATCATTATGCTGGACAATATGTCCATTGACGAGATGAAAGCCGCGGTGGACTATATCGGCGGCAGAGCCTTGACCGAGGCGTCCGGTAATATTACCGACGCGCGTATTCGCGCCGTTGCCGAGACCGGCGTGGATATTATTTCCATCGGCGCCCTGACCCATTCCGTGAAGGCGATGGATATTTCCATGAAGATTAAACAGTGAGTCTGTTGTGGTTTGCCTTGTAAAACTCTTATATATTTTATAGGTTTTTATAATAGTTTTTGTGGATATTTACAAAAAGTACACATTTTCGTATACTCCATGTACAGTCAAGGGGCTATAGTATTCTTGTAAACGAAAGACATCTTCCGATGAACTGTATAACAATTCCTTTTCATTTTATTCTCTCTTCCCTAAGAAAAAGACGGGCAATCGCCCGTCCTTTTCTTTTTTGCACACATTTCTGTGGTTTGTCTATGTGTTTATATTTAATTCACAGTTTATTTGCGTATAAATATAGATTTTATGTCTATTTTGAATTAAGATGAATAATATATGAAGAAAATATTGTGAAAATTTGCAAACTGCACAAAAGAACAGGAAGGTGTCCCCATGCGCTCTGTATCTCAAGTGGTATTCAAGACTATCGATGTCGTCGCCTATCCCTTTCAGAACGGTCTCAGCTTCCCCAATCTCGAACGCGTACGGGATCTTCCCTATCGGGACGGCGGCGCAATGACCGTCGGCGATCTGTATTTTGATAAAACGTTGACTGCCAAGGGCGGCAAACTTCCCGTGATCGTTTATTTTCACGGCGGCGGTTTTGTGATGGGCGACAAAGCGAACCGCCGCACGTTCTGTGAGTATCTGGCGCATAACGGCTGCTTGGTGTTCAATGTTAATTTCCGCATGCCGCCCGCGGTGGATTATCGCGGCATGGTCAACGATTGTATCGACGCGGTCAACTATGTGCGGACGCTGGCGCGGGAATATCCCATCGATTTAGCAAAACTTGTGGTCGCCGGGGATTCCTCCGGCGGATACCTGACCGCCTTTGTCGCGGCTGCCGCTGCCGATCCGACGTTGGGGCTGCATGCGGTAGACGTTCCGCTTGCCGCCGCTGCGCTGTTCTGTGGTATTTTTGATCTGCAGGCACTGACTTATACCCGCATGCCCGCCCCGCTGGTGCGGGATTCGATCTCGATGCTGTTGGGAACGCGGGTCGAAAAAGACCTGTCAAAGCTGACGCAGGCGCAGTTTGACCGTATTTCTCCATATTCGCTGGTGAATGAGAATTGGTGTCCCGTCTATATCATGTGGTCGGATTCGGATATGCTTTGTGTTGGACAGGGCGCGCGTATGGCGGGAAAGCTGCAGACCGTCTGCCGCTCGGTGGTCACCGCGCATTGCAATGGGTTAACCCGCAATCATTGTTATCAGCTGATGTACCGTACTTCCGCCGCCCGGCAGGCAATGGCGAGCTTCGTGCGGTACTTGAAAAACAGGAAAATCCTCTGAGGACGATAGGTTTCCTTGGTATATATAAAATTCCGCAAAGAGGGCTTTTATGAAAAATACTGTGCGCACCGTTGATTTCTGCGGTGTGGAGATTTCCTACACATTAGAATATAAGTCGGTAAAAAATATCAATCTTCGTGTAAAGCCCGACGGCGTCTTTGTCTCCGCGCCGCCGCAAACGCCGGCGCGGGAGATCGACGCCTTTGTTTGCAGCAAGGGCAGTTTTATTGTTGCCGCTCGGAACCGTGTTGCCGCCCGCGCCGCTGATCTGCCGATGCCGCGTCGGTTTGAGGACGGGGAAATTTTTTTGCATCTCGGGCGGGCGCTGCGGCTTGCCGTGATTGCCTCCGACGACGAACGGGTACAGTTTGATGATGCTTTTATTTATCTTTATGTCAGCGACACGGCGGATTTTGCAAAAAAACAACGGCTGTATCACGCATGGATCAGCCGTCGCTGCGAAAAGGTATTTGCCGGATTTGTCAAAGATGTTTATGAAAAAATGAAAGGCAGCGGCGTACCATATCCCACAATGCGGATCAAGGATATGCGTTCCCGCTGGGGCTCCTGTATCCCGCAAAAAGGGGTAATCACCCTGAATATGCAGTTGATAAAAGCGCCGCCTGCGTGTATCGAATATGTGGTCGTACATGAAATTGCGCATTTTCTGCACCCCGATCACTCGGAAAAATTCCACACCTTTGTTGCGTCGATCCTGCCGGATTGGAAAGACCGCAAGCACGCGCTGGATCAGGTGCGGATCGTTCCGGGGCAAATATAAATTCTGATTTAGCGCCTGTGGGGACGCCCGGTGGGCGTTCGTCGAGCTTATGCGGATTGCCGGGAAAGAGCCCTTGCGGCATAGCCGCTCCGACGGCCAATGGCCGTTCCTACAAGCGGGTGCGCCCGGCAACGCCGACAAATCAGCATTTTCTGTCTTTTTTATCAATATATAAAAACACCGCGATACAGATGATATCCGACAAAAACGAACCCGCGGGGGCGGCAAGTCCCATCACGGTCAGCGTCTCGGGGAAGTATTTCGACGCCAGATATGCGCCCGGCACACGGAATGTCAGAATCGATACGGAGTTGTGAATAAAGGAAATGTACGACCTTCCCACTGCGGCAAAATAGCCGCTGAAGCAGAAATGGATCCCCGCCGCCGCGCAGTCGATGGCATAGGTGCGAAAATATTGGCAGGCGAGAGCGACGACCGCTTGGTCCTTTGTAAACATTGTCATCAGCGGCACAGAGAAGAACTGCGCCAGGATCGCAAAGACCCCTCCGCATGCGACAGCCACCGTCATGCCGCCGAACAGCGTCCGCTTTGCCCGGTCGGGTCTGTCCGCGCCGATATTTTGCGCCGCCAGTGCCGAGATCGAAGACAGCATCGCAGAGGGAATCAGGAATAAAAAACCGATAATTTTTTCTGTGATCCCCACCGCCGAGGCGACTTCCAGCCCCTGTTTATCGGCGATGATGGTGATGATCAAAAAAGAAATCTGAATAAAACCATCCTGTGCCGCGACGGGAATGCCGATTTGCAATATTTCGGAGAGAATCCCTTTGTCGGGGCGCAGATCCTGTCTGCCAAGCTTGTACGCGGCAGATTTTTTTATTGCTGCCAAGGAGATCGCTACACTGATCGCTTGCGCCAGAACGGTCGCCAGCGCTGCGCCCGCAGCCTGCATACGGAAGATGCCGATAAACAGCGCGTCCAACCCGATATTGACAATACATGCCGTGGCGATAAAATACATCGGGCTGCGGGAATCGCCCAGCCCGCGGAATACGGAGCTGATTACATTATACGCCGTGATAAAGGGGATACCGGCAAAGCAGATCGTCAGATACATCTTTGTCTGCGCCACGGATTCCGCCGGTACCGCCATCACCTTCACAATGGGAGCAACAAGCAGCAAAAGCGCTGCTGTAAAAAGCAGCGAAACCACGGTGAATACGCTGACGGTGTTGCCGATGATGCGGGGCAGTTTTTTTCCGTCCTCCGCGCCGACCGCTCTGCCGATGGTTACCGTCGCGCCCGTGGCGAGCCCGACGATAATAACTGTCAGCATATGCATGATCTGGCTGCCCACCGAGACCGCCGTGATGATGTCTTTGCCGCAGAATTGTCCGGTAATGAACAAATCCGCCAAGCCATACAGCGATTGCAGCAAATACGCCAATAAATAGGGGAGGGAAAAGGCGATCAGGTTTTTAAACACACTGCCGTGCGTCAGATTTTTTTGCATATTTAACACCTGCGGAAAAGATTATATGTATAATAATACAGTTTTTTGCGGGAATCAAGCGTATAACTCTCAATTTTACGGAAATTCTAATATAAAAACAAGAAAGGGCGTTATTCTTATGGAAAATGACAGTGTAAAACTGCTGCGGGAATGTGACGCGGGGGTGCAGATGGGTGTGGATTCGATCACCGATGTGCTGGACGATGTCAGAAGCGATGAGCTGAAAACCTGCCTTAACAACTGCAAATCGGAGCATGAACGTCTGCGGGACGAGATACAGGCAGAATTGCAAAATTACGGCGATGACGGCAAAGCGCCGAATCCCATGGCAAAGGGAATGTCCAAGCTGAAAACAGGCATGCACATGGCGGTGGATAAGTCTGACGCCTCCATTGCCGATCTGATGACGGACGGCTGCAACATGGGGATTAAATCGTTGAGCCGGTATCTCAATCAGTACGCCGCAGCGGATAACCGCTCAAAAGCCCTTGCCGGGAAGCTGATCTCCATTGAAGAGCAGCTCTGCGCGGATATGCGGGGGTATTTGTAACTTCTGATTTGCGGGGCGTTTACGCCCCGCAAATCAGAAGTTAGGTAGAAGGTCGGAGGGAAGAGGTAGGAGGTTCGGAAATCGCTGCGCGATTTGGATTTATAGACGCAAAATGGGCACACGCGCTTGTAGGGACGGCCATTGGCCGTCGGAGTGTTAAGAAAATATGCCGGCGGCATATTTTTAGTTCCGACCGAAGCGGCTATGCCGCGAGGACTCTTTTCCGGAAATCCGCATAAGCCCTGACGGACTACAGGATTGTGTGACGATCTTCCTTGCGATAAATCAGGATTTATTTTAAAAATCTGTTTACTTTCCGTAACATCATGTTGTATAATATGCAATATCAGTTTTATACGGCGGGATGTTATGAGCCAAAGCCAGGACAATTTTAAAAGAGGTACTGCCGAAATGCTGGTCCTGCATCTTTTGTTGTCGGAGGATCTGTACGGCTATCGCATGATTCAGCTTTTTAATGAAAAAAGCGGCGGCAGATATACTATGTTGGAGGGTACTTTATATACCGTTCTTTTCCGGTTGGAAAAGGCGGGGTACGTCTCCGACTATACTGTTGTTGTCGGTAAAAAGCGGACGCGCCATATTTACCGCATTACAGACAGCGGCAGAGCCTACCTCGACGTCCTGAAGCACGAATATGAGGAGACTTTACTGGGGGTAAACCTGATCCTCGATAAGGCGGAGGAGAACTGACATGGGAGAGAAAAATCCGGTTCTGGAGAAATACATAAAGCAGGTCGGCGCGCTGCTGCAATGTCCGTCTGCCGAAAAAAAGCGGTTTCTGACGGCGTTTCGTGAGCAGCTGCTTGACGCAGGCGTCGATTCGATTTCGGACATCGCTGAATTTCACGCGCGTTTCGGCGCACCGGAAACGATCGCGCAGGGATTTCTTTCCGAGGGCAGCGATCTGACTTATATCAAGCGGAAAACCGGTGTTCGTAAGATCGTGTTGCTCGGCGTGCTGGCGGCGCTGGCGATCTTTCTTATTGTGATGATCGCCGAGCTGGTTGAAAATCATCAGCAGGCGACCGGTCACGGGGAAGAGGTGCTGATCGAGTTCGGCACTACGATCTACGCGGAGGATTTTGCGCGATGAAACGGGTAGTCTGTGTGTTTTGTGTGTGCGCTATGCTGCTCGGCTGCTGCGGTCTGTCGGCGTTCGGCGCTGAGACAACGGCGCCCGCTGCGGCGAACGGTGATACGGAATATTTTTCCGACGGCAGCTATGCCGTGGAGCGCGTCTCGGACGTTGATGAAGCGGTAATGGCAAGCATCAAAGCGTATTTTGATCGATTGTTCCCCGAGGAACCGACAACGGGCGGCGCGCGTCCGTCGATCCCGGGAAAACATAATTCGCCGGTTAATGACCGCCAGATCCGGGAGGCGATCACCGAACTGTTCGGCGGCGCAGTACTGACGTATCTGCAGGGTTCGACCCTCGGCAATGTTTTGAATGTCTACAGTCTGCACCCGCAATCCACCACGATGGCAAAAAAATATGACTATTACGATGCAAAGAATACAAAACTGTGGACGCTGACCCTGTTGGCGGTATTTGAAGGAACGCAGTGTGTCGCCGCTTACGAGTCCTATGATATTTATGATAATAGCTGGCGGGTGACCGCGCATGCCTCTGCTTTCAGCGGGACAAGGGCGACGGCGGATTTCACCATTAAGCGGTATCTGGGACTGATCCCTGTGGATACGAGAACCAAGCATTTAGAGGTCGACGCGCCCGGTGTTAAGGGGGATATTAACGGCGACGGTAAGGTGACATCTGTTGACGCGCGGCTGGCGCTGCGGTACGCCGCACGGCTGCAATCGCTGACGGCTTCGCAGCTGTCGGCAGGCGATATGGACGGCGACGGAAAGCTGCGCGCCGCCGACGCAAGACATATCCTGCGTATTGCCGCCAGATTGGAAAAATAAGTTAAAAATGTATTAAAAAACGCTGCCGAGGCTTGCAATACCAGCTTCGGCAGTTTAATATTTGAAGCGGAAGCGCCGTCCGAGGGGGACGCGCGCTGCCGAATTTACAAGATTTGCTTGCAAATTAAGGAAAATATGCTATACTGTAATTTGTATAACCATTTGTTTATATGATTGCATAGAAACGTTTAAGTTGAAGGGAAGTTACTATGGCTGATAATTTCGGCAATAACAACGGTATGGACGAAAATCTCGACAGCATTCTTAACGCTATGGCAGAGCGGCAGCGTCGTGCCGAAGAGAAGACGCAGCAGCGTCCGGCGATGCGCTCCACCGCCAACGGTGGGAAGCAGCCGCCCCTGCGTACAAATCCCAACGCGCGGCAGCCGGTGCGCAGGTCGTCCGGCGCATCGAGCGCGTCCGGCGGAACACAGCGTACCGCCGGGCAGACGGGCGACCGCCCCATCACGCGGCAGGGCAGCGCTGACCGCGGCGCGTATAACCGCGCCCCCCGGCAGACATATGCGCCGCAGCCGCACAGGCAGCAAGCGGTCAACAATGCGCCCGCGCAGAGCCGTCCGCCGGCGGCGCTGCCGGAGAAAAAAACGTATAAGGGGCTGCGGCGTTTTTTTGCCGTGGCGCTCTCTCTTGCTTTTTTCTGTGTATTGGTAGGCGGGATCGTCGGCGGCTATGTGCTGGTGTATATGGAGCGGAACGTCTCCGGCGACGCGATCATCGACCTTGACGTTTACATGGCGAATCAGAGCAAGACCACCATTATCTACGGGTATGACAATAACGGCAACCCCAAGGAATTGCAGCGGCTGCATGGGCGGGAGAACCGCATCTGGGCGGATCTGGATACAATCCCCAAGAATTTGCAGAACGCATATATCGCGCTGGAGGATAAGCGCTTTTGGAAACATGACGGCGTCGACTGGATCCGTACCGTGCTTGGCGTTGTAAAGTCCGGCTTTACACAGGGCGGCTCCACCATTACCCAGCAGCTGATCAAGAATCTGACCAATCAGAATGACCGCACCTTCAGCCGTAAGTTTAACGAGATTATTCAGGCGCTGAATCTGCAGCGATATAACTCCAAAGAAAAAATACTGGAAGCGTATTTAAACACGCTGTATCTGGACGGCGGCTGCTACGGCGTTGAGACTGCGGCAAACTACTATTTCGGTAAGCATGTGCAGGATCTGAACCTGGCGGAGTGCGCCTGTATCGCCGCGATTACCAAAGCGCCGCGTACCTATGATCCGCTGCTCAACTATATCAACC
This sequence comes from Clostridia bacterium, assembly GCA_017480115.1. Taxonomy (GTDB): domain Bacteria; phylum Bacillota; class Clostridia; order Oscillospirales; family Acutalibacteraceae; genus RGIG2774. Next base: position 34,358 of record JAFVBH010000058.1, on the reverse strand, counting down.
CCGATCCCACAAAGGACGATAATCAGTCCAGACAGCATCTGTGCCTTGGCTATATGCTGGAGCAGGGCATGATCACCGAAGACGAATACAATGAAGCGATGAATTATCAAATGGTGTTCAACGTCGGTGAAAATAAGGTCAAGGTCAGCTCGCTCAACAATGAGACGACTGTGGCCGACGACGATTCGGAGTATCAGAGCTATTACATCGATTATGTAATCGAGGACGTGATCGATGCGCTGATGAGCAAAAACGACATTACCTATTCCGTTGCGGAGCGTATGGTCAACTACGGCGGACTTTCTATTTACTGCGCCGTGGATATGGATATTCAGAGCATTATGGAGGATATTTATTACAATCGGCGCAGCTTCCCCGACGACGAGCAAATTCAGTCCGCCATGACGGTTATGGACTATAACGGCAGAATCCTCGGTATCGTCGGCGGCGCGGGTCCCAAGGCGGGTAACCGCGTGTTGAATATGGCGGCGGATTCTCCCCGCCAGCCCGGTTCCTCCATAAAACCCCTGTCCGTATACGCGCCCGCGATGAACGAGGGACTGATTACCTATTCCACCAAGGTCATGAACTACGGCTTTACCGTCGGTGGAGAGCTTTGGCCGCATAACTACGGCGGCGATGCCGGTTCGCCCGATTCCTTTAAAACCGTGCAGCAGGCGATTGCGCCCTCGCTGAATACTGTCCCCGCGCAGATTCTGCGGAAAATGGGCATCGAGACCTCGCTGAATTATTTGGAAAACAGCTTCCATCTGGGGCATCTGGATTCCCGGGACGAGGCGTATTCTCCTCTTGCCACCGGCGGTATGACCTATGGTGCGACGACGCTGGAGATGGCAGCCGCCTACGCCGCGTTCGGCAACCATGGCAGATATTACAAGCCCTATAGCTATTACGAGGTCAAGGACGCCAACGGCAAAACAATTTTGGAGCATGACGCGTCCGACTATCAGCAGGCGATCGAGCCGGAGACGGCGGATATTATGAACAAGCTGCTGCAAACGGTTGTTACCGCGTCCGATGGCACCGCGCGCCGCTTTCCTGTGGACGGGCAGACCATGTTTGCCAAAACCGGTACCACTACCGATAATAACGACAGCTGGTTCTGCGCCGGTACGCCCTATTATGTCGGCTCCGTATGGGTCGGCTATGCGGATCGGAACCGCGAGCTGAAAAATATCGGCGGTAATTCGCCGTCGGGCAGAATTTTCCAGGCGGTCTTTAACCGTATTCACGAGGGGCTGGAGGAAAAGACGTTTGAAATGTCCGACAATGTGGTCAAACGCTCCTACTGCCTGAACAGCGGCAAGCTTGCCACCTCTACCTGCCAGGATACGGCATACGGCTGGTACAATGCGGACGATCTGCCGGGCTATTGCAGCGGCAACGATTCCGCGCTGGGTGAGACCGACGCGACCACCACCGATCCCAACGCAACCACCACCGATCCCACGGCAACGACGACGGAAAAGCCGAACAGCGGCAACGAAAATCCGAAGCCCTCGGAAACCGTGCCCACGACGGCAAAGCCGACGGAGACAGATCCGCCGACCGAAACGGCAGCGCCGCCGGTGGACCCCAATGAGGAACGTTAAATGGTCATTATGGCAATAGATTACGGCGACGTCAGAACAGGCGTCGCCGTATGCGATAAAAACTGTATTTTAGCCTCGCCCGTGGGCGTGATCCGCGAAACGGACGCCGCAGCGTTGGCGGAAAAGATCACAGCGCTTGCGCGGGAGTATCGGGCGGAGCGACTGGTGTTGGGACTGCCGCGGAATATGGACGGCTCAGAGGGGTTCCGCGCGGAAGCCTGTAAGGCGTTCGCCTCGCTTTTAGCGGAAACTTCCGGTTTGCAGGTGGTGCTGCGGGACGAGCGGCTGACCACCGTTTCCGCCCATCGTGCCTTGTCCGACGCGGGGGTTTACGGCAAGAAACGCAAACAAAGCGTAGACGCCGTCAGCGCCGTGTTTATCTTGCAAGATTATATTGATTCAATTTAATTCAATATAAAAAACAGGCTGTCGAGAGACAGTCTGTTTTTTCGTGAGTCGTTCGGGAGATCGAGCCGCAAAGGGCTGTATCAGACCAGCGGATAGGTTCTGTCAAAGTCCGGGTGTTCGCCGCCGAGATAGTATCCGTCGGCAAAATCACGGGAGCGGAACACCACTTTATCCTCGTAGATCTCCATCATAAAGCCCAGCCCGTTGTCTTTGTAGCCGCGGGAGCTGACCTTGCCCACCGTGGGGATATTGATGCACGGGGTTTTGCCTTTATAGGTATCGTAGGTGTATTCATAGAAGCCCGCGTGGGTATGCCCGCAAAGATAGAATACGTTGTCGTACTTATTCATAATATCGCCTACTGCCTCGCTCTGGTTGCCAAGATCGCCGGTTTTCCAGATGCCGGGCAAACCGTTGGTATTGGCAAGGGGCTGATGTACCACAACAAACGCGGGTTTGCCGTCTTTGGTCGCTTCTGCAAGCATTTCGTCTAAAAATTGCAGCTGTGTATCGCTGATGTACGCTTTTTCCAATACCTGCTTTTCGGTGCCGAGTACAATGAAATAATAGCCGTTGACCGTGGTGTAATAATAAGGCTTTTCCACGGTATAATCTGCGCAGCCGAGGTTGTTGACGTCATTGATGAACCGCGCCATGGTGTGTTTATAATTCAAACGAACGTCGTGATTGCCGGAGGCGATGATCTTGCGCCCGACAGTTGTTTCTTTTATCATGTTGATAATGATCTCGTTGGTGATGTCGTCCCCCGATTCGGAGATGTCTCCGGCGACGACAAGCCCGTCGATCACGGCGGCGTTGTTGTCTACGTCTTCAAATGCTGCCTTGCAGGCAAACTGACGCTTCGTATTGGCAATGATCTGGGTGTCGGCAAACAGCGCGATCTGCGTTTGCACGGCCGCAGGCTCCAGCGCAACGACGGGATCATCCTTTGCGGGGGCGTGGTAAATGCCGAACAGCATCAGCAGGGAGGTCAGCATGGCGACAAATTGTCTGAGGAGCGATATCATAAACAGCCTTCTTTCCATAGTGTATCGTATTATAATCAACGTATTTACTATACCACGGCTGCCGATTAAAAGCAAGGCGGATTTTTCCATATCTCGATTTTTTTGCTAAAGTTCTCTGCGCGGATATAGGAAGCGCGCCCGCGTCATATCCTCCGGCTCCTGTTCTCGGGGCAGATCGGCGTCTTTTGTTATAAGCAAAACCGCGCACATCGCAGACAATTGCCTATATAATAAAAAATTTACTGATTGCGGCAAAACTGTACTTGACACCTGCTGACGTTTTGTTATAATTATAATGTAAATATTTATACTTCCGAAAGAAAAGGGAATTGCTATGACAAACACAAAAAAAATCATTGCTGCAGTCCTTGTATGCGTATTGACCGCGCTCTGCTTCGCAGGCTGCGGCGTCGCGAATAACGCCCCCGGAGACGACGCGATCATTTGCGTGTCTTTGGTTGCGGAGGACGGACAGATTTATATTCCTGCAAATACCGCCGCTGCCGTGCCGCAGACGCCGGTCACACCGATTGAGACTGTGCCCGTTGCGCCCGTTGTCCCGTCGGACGGCGTCGCAACGCCGGTAACGCCCGCAGCAACGTCCGCCGGGGCACAGACGCCCGCAACGCCGGATGCCAATGCGCAGCCGCAAACACCTGCAAACAATAACGCGACCCCGGCGGCAGCCCCCACATCAAAGGAAGAGGTGCTTGCCCTTTATACCGAGGCTTACGCAAAGATTGCGGCTGAGGGGAAATCCGCAACGCTGACTTATAACAATACCACCAATTCGCCCAATGTTTTGGAAATCGGCGGGAACCTGCTGAAAACCGTTGCTAATTCTCTGATGGGCAGTTTCCTGAAAGAGAGCACGCCGAATACGCAGCTCTCTCCGGCAGATGTTGCGCCTAAGGGCGTTACCAGCATCAGCATCGACGCCTCCAAGGTTGCCGAGGCGACCTGCACGGAAAGCGGCGGCGTTTATGAGATTCATATCAAGCTGAATACCAGTCAGTCCGCGCCCGAGGTCAATCCCACGGCAAACAGCGGCGGCGTCGGATCGCTGACTGATATCGTTATGGTATCTGATATTACAAATGCGGCGGAATCCTTTATTAACTTTGAGGACGTTAAAAACTCCTATTTCGAGACGGAAATCACCGCGAAGATCGATCCGGCGACCAAACACATTACCGAGCTTTACACCAAATGCCCCAGCATCATGTCCTTCGGCAAGGTCGCTGTAAAGCCCCTCGGCGTACCCAGTGTTTCCAATGCGGCGATCGGTTTGACTTATGAAAACAGATACGCGATCTCCTATTGATTTGTAACAAATAAGCGTTCCTCCCATACTATGTAACGAAGTTTGAAGCTTCCGAAAAATAGTATGGGAGGATTTTTTATGCCGGATAACAACAAAAAGCCCTGTCCCGACGCTGTCAGAACGGTTAAAGAGGCTGTCTGCATCGATACCAACCGCGTCTATGATTCCTGTGCCGATAAGGACTGCCTTGCGGATCTTCGGGTGTATTTCACCGACCGCGGGCAGGAGGTCATCGATAGGGCGACCAGCGTCAGATGCAGAAGCTGCGAGGTGCTCAATGTTTTCACCGAGACCGAACGGCTGCCCTTTAACAGAGGATACTATACCGTAGATCTGACGTTTTTCTTTATGGTGGGGCTGGACGTATTTACTACCCCCGCCTCTACCCCCACGACGGTTTACGGGCTATGTGTATACTCCAAAAAGTGCATTCTTTACGGCAGTGAGGGCAAGGTTAAGGTGTTCTCCTCAGAGTTCTCCGCCAATGAGATCGATAATCAGTTGCCCAAAAGCACCACCAATCCGCGCACTAAGGTACACGTCGCAGACCCCATCTGTCTGGACGCGAAGCTCTGTCAGCCGCACGATTGCTGTGATAATATCGCCGATGCCGCCAACGGAATACCGGCGTCGATCCGAAATTGTTTTGATGGGCAGTTTGTCTATCCCAGTCAGGAAAACGCTGTCAGAGTCACCATCGGGCTGTTTACCATCGTACAGTTGGAGCGCGACGTGCAGATACTGATTCCAGCCTACGACTTCTGCATGCCCAAAAAGGAGTGCAGCTGCGAGACGGAGGATCCCTGCGATTCCTTCCGCCGCATCAGCTTCCCTGTGGACGAATTTTTCCCGCCCAACCGTCAAAGTATCGACTGCCCCGGCAATGCGAGCGACCTTGCCAATATCAACTGCAATTGCGGGCATTGACAAAAAGCAAAGCCCTCCGGCGTCTCCGGAGGGCTCAGGTTGTCGATAAAGGCGTAAGACCATTTGCAATAAAATATGACGGGAAAGAACGATAGACACCGCGAAAAAGGTCTTGGAAAAATAAAACAATTTGACAAGGATTATTGATTGTAATTGCAAATTAGCCGTGTTTTTGCCCTCTCGCGGTACCATTGTACAGCTTCGGAGCAAAAACACGGCTTCTTCCAGCCTTTCTCGGCAACCTGCCGGCGTGTCGATAAAGTCGTAAGACCATTTGCAATAAAATATGACGGGAAAGAACGGTAGACACGCCGAAACCTCCGGAGATCCCGGAGGTTTCGGCTGTATACCTGTTTTATCTTTAAGGGATCAGATCCGCAATGCTGCCGATCGTGCCGAAGAGCTTCTGCGCGATTGTGAGGATGCGGTTTAAGAACTTGACGAAAGCTTCAAAGATCTTGCCCAAACCGAACTTGTTCAGCAATTCAAGATTTGCGTCGTCAGGAATCAACAGGTCAAAATCCGCATTCACGTAAGGCGTGCTTGCGTCATAGGCGACTGCGGGACCGTTCATAATGGTGAAGTCCATCGTTCGCTCGGCAATGGGCGTTGCAGATTTGCCGATGGTGGAGAATGAGAATGAAAGCGCGGCTCTGGTCAGGCTGACCGCGGGAATTTCGCCTGTAAACTTAATGCTGACGGTCTTGCCGGCGGGAATGATCTTGCCGAAAAGGTTGTTGAATTCCAAGTCCACACCTTTAGCGGAAATATCCGCAAGATAGATCGGCGCGGAGGTGGGGTTGGTGACCAGCAGCGCGGTATCCGCGGAGGAGAGGTACCCCTCGGGACTGTTGTTGAATTTTGCAAAGAGCCCGGAGGAAATGCTCGCGGTTTGATGGAACTGCGGGAACGCAGGATCCTCATGTACGTCTTTCAGCGGGTTGACGGAAAGCAGCTGCCGCCGGACAAGGGCGATGGTCATGTCGTCCATACGCTCCTGCCCGTGGAAATAGCCGTCGATGATCCATGTGTTTTCAGGCAGATAGCAGGTGGAAGCGTCGACCTCCATGGAGGGGGACAGGTGATTGTGGGAAGCATTGCTGCATACGGTGCCGACGCAGGTATAGCCGTCGTTGAAACGCTGCCCATAGGGCGCCGCCGTTGCGCCGGTCGCGCCGTTCAGGGTGATGATACCGTCGGAGTTGATCTGCATGCCGGTAACGGAAGCAATGCCGCTGCCTGCGATGATCGTAACATTCACGCCGTCCGCCTGCACCTTGCGCAGACTTTCGCCGATATGCTTCATGGTATGCTCATGATAATAGATCGTCGCGTCCCAAAGCGCCTCCTGCCCGGGCTGCACGAACTGTTTTGCCTCGTCCAGCTTATCCATGGGGAGGAAATCCCAAAGGCTCTGCCAGTTACCGATGATGCTCTTGACCACCGGCATCAGATTTTTGATCAGGTCGTCCAGTACGTCAAAGGGATCGCTGGCTATCAGCCAATGCAGGTCGGTGTTGATTTTCTGATTGTATTCCACAAACTCAAGAATTTTTTGCTCGTCCAGCTGAATTTGTTCGGTGAGCGTGTCGTACGCCAGTGCCGCACCCGCAATTGCGGGAACGCAGAGAACCGCGCTGTTGACGTGCTGTACCGCATTGTCGTGATACTCGGCAAGATAGGTCGCCGTGATCTGACCGCCGTGGCTCTGGCAGAGAATATTGACCTTCTCAGCGCCGGTGGTCTCGATGATGTTTTCGATCAGCGTGTTCAGTCTGCCTGCGTTGTAAAGCGCGCCCAGACGGAAATCACAGGTGCACATATAAATGTTGTCGGTGTCGTAGATCTCATCGATATAGCCCATCAGGCGACGGTCGTTATCGCGTACGGAAGACCAGCGGCTGCCCTCGGCAGTCAGGGGAAGATCCGGCTCCACAGCGTATTTGCTGGAGCCGTCGGGATTACATGCCAACACACCGGCGATTTCGTCCATGATCGGGGTCAGATGATCGATCATACGTTGCTTGTTGCCCTGTTTGTACTGCGCGAGATCGTACAGGATCTCCCATTTTTCCTCATTGACCTTGTCAAGAATCTTGGAATAATCCAGCCACCAGACGGATTTCCAGCTGCCGTCCTCCTGTACAAGGTGCAGCTGGGTGGAGCTGTAGCCGGGGACGATAACCACGGGGTAATTGTTAAAGTCCTCATTTTGGGCGTCTGCCGCAATTGCCGGCACGAGCATGGCCGCCGCCAGCAGTATGCAGAGTAAAAGCGATACGATTTTCTTCATTCAGTCTGACTCCTTTCAATGATCTGATCGGCGGGCGGTTGGCAATACGGAATTTCACCTGCCGATCTGAATTAATCAACGCTTGTCGGAAATATTATACAACATCTGTCAGATTTTTTCAACACCAATTTCCGCTTTTTCGGAATTAATATCCCATGCTTTGACATAGCCCGCAGGCGCGGCAAAGGTGAGACTGTCCGCAAGGACGATGCGCTTTGCCTCGTCCGCATATGCGCGGATCACGGCGGTCAGTTTTTCGCTTGTCTGCACGGTAACCTTAATATGGTCGGTAACGTCAAAGCCCGCTTCCTTGCGCATGGTCTGAATTTTACTGATAAGCTCGCGGACAAAGCCCTCGTTTTCCAGCGCGGGGGTGATCGTGGTATCCAGCGCAACGGTGACGCCGTTGTCGGAAACGGTGAACATGCCTGCGGTCTGATTGGTCTCGATCAGCAGATCCTCCACCGTGAGCTGCACTTCGCCGTCGGACAGTGTCAGTGTGAGGCTGCCGGTCGTATCCAGCGCCTGCTTGGCAGCATTGCCGTCCGCGATCGCGGCAAGGGCGTTGCGGATCTCGCCCACCTTTTTGCCGAACTTGGGACCCACGGTCTTGAGCTGCGGCTTAAAGGAGTAGCTCATGAACGCATCGGCGCTGTCGGCAAAGATCACGTTCTTGACGTTCAGCTCGTCCTTAATAATATCGGTATAAATGTCGGAAAGCGCGGTCTTTGCCACGACCCGCAGCGCGGCAAGCGGTTGGCGGTTCTTGATATTTGCGCCGTTTCTCGCGCTTCTGCCGAGAATGACAATCTGTAAGACTTCGTCCATCGCGGCTTCCAAATCGGTATCTACCAGCGTATCGTCGCAGACAGGGAAATCGCACAGGTGAATGCTCTCGGGCGCGGTTTCGTCCACGGAGCGGACAAGATTCAAATAAATTTCCTCCGCCATGAAGGGAATCATCGGCGCGGCGGCCTTTGCGGTGGTGACCAGCGCGGTGTACAGCGTCATGTAGGCGTTGATCTTATCTTGCTCCAGCCCCTGCGCCCAGAAGCGGTCGCGGCAGCGGCGGACATACCAGTTTGACAGCTCGTCAACGAAGCTGTCCAGCGCACGCGCCGCCTCGGGGATATGGTAGCCGTCCAGCTCCTTATCCACGGTCTTAACCATGGTGTTCAGCTTGGAGAGCAGCCACTTATCCATAATGGAAAGCTGGGCATAGTCGATGGTATACTTGGTGGGATCGAAGTTATCGATATTCGCGTACAGCACGTAGAACGCGTAGGTATTCCACAGGGTGCCCAGGAACTTGCGCTGCCCCTCGGTAACGGTTTTGTCGTGGAAACGGTTGGGCAGCCACGGGGCGGAATTGGTGTAGAAATACCAGCGGATCGCGTCCGCGCCGAAGGTCTGCAGCGCTTCGAACGGGTCGACGGCGTTGCCCTTGGACTTGGACATCTTCTTGCCGTCCTTATCCTGCACGTGCCCCAGCACGATGACGTTTTTATAGGGCGCCTTGTCAAAGATCAACGTGGAGATCGCCAGCAGGGAATAGAACCAGCCGCGAGTCTGATCGATGGCTTCGGAGATGAAATCGGCGGGGAAGTGCTGCTCAAAATATTCCTGATTTTCAAACGGATAGTGATACTGGGCAAAAGGCATCGCGCCGGAATCAAACCAGCAGTCGATGACCTCGGGGACACGGTGCATCTCGCCGCCGCAGTCCGGGCATTTAAAGGTCACCGCGTCAATATACGGGCGGTGCAGCTCCACGTCCTCGGGGCAGTTGCCAGAAAGGGAACGCAGCTCCTCGATGCTGCCGATGGAATGCTGATGCCCGCAGTCCGGGCATTCCCAGATGTTAAGGGGCGTGCCCCAGTATCTGTTTCTTGAGATGCCCCAGTCCTGCACGTTTTTGAGCCATTCGCCGAAACGACCCGTGCCGATGCTCTTTGGAATCCAGTTGATGGTGTCGTTGTTGCGAAGCAGATTTTCTTTTACAGCAGTCATCTTGATGAACCAGGAATCGCGCGCATAATAAATCAGCGGCGTGTCGCAGCGCCAGCAGAAGGGATAATCATGCTCAAACTTGGGCGCGGAGAACAGCAGCCCTGCCTTGTCCAAATCAACCAGCACCTTGGGATCGGCGTCCTTGACGAAAAGTCCCGCATAAGGGGTCTCCTTTGTCATATTGCCCTGTCCGTCGACGAACTGAATGAAGGGCAGGTCGTATTTCTGCCCGACGCGGTTATCGTCCTCACCGAACGCCGGAGCGATATGCACGATGCCCGTACCGTCGGACATGGTGACATAGTGGTCGCTGACAACGTAGTGCGCTTTTTTGCGCTGTTTTGCGGCAGCCTCGCCGGCACAAGCGAACAGCGGCTCATATTCGATGCCCTCCAGTTCGCTGCCCTTATAGGACGCCAGCACTTTATAGGGGGCTTCGCCGTCTTTTGCAAGGGGGGCGAGCAGCGTATCCAGCAGCGCCTCCGCAAAAATATAGGTATAGCCGTCGCAGGCTTTCACCTTGCAATAGGTTTCGTCGGGATTGACGCAAAGCGCGGTGTTGCTGGGCAGCGTCCACGGCGTGGTCGTCCATGCCAGCAGGTATTCGTCCTTGTCCTTGACTTTGAAACGGACGACCGCCGAGCGCTCTTTTACGCTCTTGTAGCCCTGCGCCACCTCGTGCGAGGAAAGCGGCGTGCCGCAGCGCGGGCAGTAGGGGACGATCTTGAATCCCTTGTAAAGCAGGCCCTTATCCCAAATCTTTTTCAGCGCCCACCATTCGGATTCAATAAAATTGTTGTGATAGGTGACGTAGGGGTTCTCCATATCCGCCCAAAAACCGACGGTAAAGGAGAAATCCTCCCACATGCCCTTATATTTCCAGACGCTCTCCTTGCATTTTTCGATAAAGGGCGCGATGCCGTATTCCTCGATCTGTTCCTTGCCGTCCAGCCCTAACAGCTTTTCGACCTCCAGCTCCACGGGCAGACCGTGGGTGTCCCAGCCCGCCTTGCGGGGAACGTCGTAACCCTTCATGGTGCGGTAACGGGGGATCATGTCCTTGATCACGCGGGTCAGCACATGCCCGATGTGGGGCTTGCCGTTGGCGGTCGGGGGGCCGTCGTAGAACATATAGGTGGGCGCGCCCTCGCGAATCTTCATGCTCTTCTCGAAAATCTCATTGTCTTTCCAGAACTTTTCGACCTCTTTTTCCCGGGCGACAAAGTTCAGGTCTGTGGATACTTTTTTGTACACTGCCATACGTTCTTCCTTTCTTTGCCGTAAAGAGACAAAAATATCCCCGTCCCGACAAGGGACGAAGATCATACTTCGCTTATAAACCACCCTTTACGGCATACAAATAATATGCGTCTCCGGTAACGGTGAGATGCCGCCTGCGTCTACTTGAGGGCTCTTTCGGGCAGGAACTCGGGAGTGATGTTCAGTTTCGGCGTATCGGCGCGGGCTTGCACCGACCGCCCGCTCTCTGCTGCTTTCTTCCGAAAACTACTGTCTCCGTCATCGTTTTTCATTCATAATAAAAATATTATAACACGGAAAGTTTTGCTTTTCAATAGAAAAATCATAAATTCCCAAAACATAACGAATGCAATTTTAAATAGAAAAACGTAAAATATACTTGACATATTGAGTTTGATATGTTACAATATGGGTAAATAAAAGAAACGGAGGTCATAAAAATGACGGATTATCTCAGTTTTGCTGTCGCAGCGGCGGTTATCCTTGTGATCGTGATCCTAGTATGGCGGTACCAAAAGAAGAACGGCGGCGCGTTTGACGAGCGGCAGGCGCTGCTGCGGGGAAACGCCTATAAACGCGCGTTTTTTGCGGTGACGATCTATTGCGTGCTGCATGCGCTGATCGTACTGTTCAGCGAAAAACCGGTCATGGAGGACGGCGTCGGCATGATGATGGCGATGTTTGTCGGCGTAACGGTATTTGCGCTGGACTGTATACATCACGATGCGTTTTTCACGGCAAAACAGACGCCCGGCGGATATATTCTGCTGCTGGCTGTGAATATTGTGACGCAGGGCGTCGGCACGGCAGCAAAGATCAGAAACGGCGCGTTCCTGCGGAACGGCGTACTGACCATGGCATGTGTGCAGCCGGCATGTCTGGCGGTGTTTACGGTGATCCTGATCGCGCTTTTGGTACGGCGGTACGGCGGCAGCCGGGCGGAGGCGGAGGAATGAAAAACCTGCGTTTAAAGGCGGCGCGCGCTGCCAAGGATATGTCTCAGCAGGCGCTGGCCGACGCGGTAAATGTATCCAGACAGACAGTCAGCGCCATTGAAAAAGGGGATTATAATCCTACCATCAAACTGTGTATCGCGATCTGCAAGGCGCTGGATAAGACACTGGACGAATTATTCTGGGAGGTTGATTGACAAACCATGCAAACAGTGCTATAATTTTGACTGTGTTCTGACGTTAAAAATACGGTTTGAGACGGAAGATACGGTTATAATACGGAATCATTCTATTTATGCCGCATCTGTTACAGGTGCGGCATTTTTTTAAATAGGAAACAACTCGTTTCCTATTTAAAAAAAATTATAACGCCCGCCGAACCTGCCCTAATGGGCAGCGGCGATGGCGTAGAACAAAAGCGTCAACCCGCTTTCTTGTGGAGGATATTATGGACACCAGAGTCGCCATCATCGCCATTATTGTGGAAAATCCGGATTCTACCGTTCGGCTGAATGAAATTTTGCATGAATACAGCGCGTATATCATCGGCAGAATGGGGATTCCTTATCGGGAAAAGGGAATTAATATTATCAGTCTTGCCGTTGACGCGCCGCAGGATAAGATCAGCGCCGTATCGGGGAAGATCGGCAGGCTGGACGGCGTAAGCGCAAAAACGGTATATTCCAACACGGGGACAAAGGCATGAGCAAACGATCACCCTTGCAAAACGCGGGCGGACTGACGGCGGGCAGCCGAGCGGTCTTGCTGCTGTTGCCTGTGCTGGCGGTCATGATCGCCTTGGCGGTGGGACGCATGCAGGTGTCTTCGGCGTATATTTTTCGTTCGGTCGGGGAAAAGTTCGGCATGGACGCGGCGCTGGATACGCAGCTGGAATCCGTGCTTTGGAAATACCGCCTGCCGCGCATTCTGCTTGCGCTGTTGGTGGGCGCGGGACTTTCGGTTTCTGGCTGCGCTTTTCAAAGTTTATTCGCAAACCCCCTCGCGACGCCCGATACGCTGGGCGTCGCCTCGGGCGCCTGTTTCGGCGCGGCGCTGGCGCTGCTCTTCGGCGCGGGATTGCTTTGGGTGCAGGGGAGCGCGATGTTGTTCGGGCTGCTGGCGGTGCTGCTGACTTATCTTGCCGGTTCGTCCAAGGGGCGGTCGCCGTTGGGTATGATGATCCTGTCGGGCATTATGGTCGGCTCGCTGTTCACCGCGTTGATCTCTCTTGTAAAATTCGTTGCCGATACCGAATCGCAGCTGCCAGCTATTACTTACTGGTTGATGGGCAGCATGAGCGCCGCAAATTACAGATCGTTAGCGCTGGGCGCGCCCGCGGTCCTGATCGGCATTTTCGTATTATATATTTTGCGATGGCGGCTGAATATCCTCACCCTCTCAGAGGACGAAGCGCGCGCCACAGGCATGAACCTGCCGGCGATGCGCGCCGTGACCGTGCTTTGCGCCACAGCGGTGACCGCAGCATGTGTTTCTATGTGCGGGCAGGTGGGCTGGATCGGACTGTTGGTCCCCCATATCGCCCGCATGCGCTATGGGAATAATCATTTGGCGCTGGTGCCCGCGTCGGTGATGATCGGTTCCGCCTTTACGGTGATCGTCGATACCCTTGCGCGGACGCTGACGCCGTCGGAATTACCGCTTTCCATTCTGACCGCCATGATCGGCGCGCCGTTCTTTATTGTATTGATGCGCAGAAGCGGAGGGTGGCGCTTATGATACTTTCCGTGGACAACGGCTGCTTTTCTTATAAAAGAGGCGGCAAAGAGGTCTTGAAAAACGTCAGTTTTTCCGCCGCGCCCGGTGATGTGGTCGCTATTCTCGGCGCGAACGGCGCGGGAAAGACCACGCTGTTACGGTGCATACTGGGATTTTTAAAATGGTCGTCGGGCGGTAGTTTTTTGGACGGGAAAAATATGAAAGAGATCCCCCATCGTGCGTTATGGCGTACAGTTGCCTACGTGCCGCAGGCAAAGGGAACGGCAAGCGCGACGACGGTGCTGGAATTTGTGTTGCTGGGCAGAGGCAGCCATATCGGCACTTTTGCAAAACCGTCCGCAACAGACCTTGCGTATGCGGACGCGTCTTTGTCGCGTTTACGTATCGGGCATCTGGCGCAAAAGCGATGTACGGAGCTCTCCGGCGGCGAACTGCAAATGACGCTGATCGCCCGCGCGCTTGCCGCGCAGCCGCAGATCCTGGTGCTTGACGAACCGGAGTCTAATCTCGATTTTAAAAATCAGTTGCTCGTCTTGGAGGCGGTGTCAAGTCTGGCGGCAGAGGGTATGACCTGTGTCTTTAATACCCATTTCCCCGCGCACGCTTTGCAGCGGGCGAATAAAGCTTTGCTGCTGTCGGCAGACGGAGGCAGCCGGTTCGGCGGCGCGGACGCGATCATTACCGAAGAAAATATCCGAAACGCTTTCGGCGTACAGGTGGCGATCGGGCAGATGCAAGCCGAAGGAAAAACCGTGCCGGATGTAGTGCCGGTGGAGATATGTGAATTCTGATTGATCGGCATAGCCGATAAACCATGATTGAAAAATGAATGATGAATCATTAATTTTTTATTTTCCATTATAATAAAAAGCAGGTGTGATACAATGATAAAGATTGCAGTTTACGGCAAGGGTGGAATCGGCAAATCCACCACTGTATCCAATGTTGCCGCCGCGTTGGCGGATAAAGGCTATAAGGTCATGCAGATCGGCTGTGATCCCAAGGCGGATTCTACGGCGCTGCTGCGCGGGGAGGCGCCCCTTGCCACGGTGTTGTCCCTTGTCAGGGACAGGCAGAATGATTTCACGCTGGCAGAGATGGTCGCCGAGGGATATGGCGGCGTAGTCTGCGTTGAGGCGGGGGGACCGACGCCTGGGCTGGGCTGCGCGGGGCGCGGAATTGCGGCGGCGCTGGATAAATTGGAGGAAAAGGGCGCGTATGCGGTTTATCAGCCCGACGTGGTCTTTTACGATGTGCTGGGGGACGTTGTCTGCGGCGGATTTTCAATGCCCATGCGCGGCGGCTACGCGGATAAGGTGTTTATCGTCACCTCGGGGGAGAATATGGCGATCCACGCGGCGGCAAATATCGCCGTGGCGACCGAGAATTTCCGCGACCGTGGTTATGCTGCGCTGGGCGGATTGATCCTGAACCGACGCAATGTGAAAAACGAGGACGAAAAGGTACGTGAGCTGGCGGACGATGTGCATACGACGGTTGTTGGCACGCTGGATCGCAGCGATACCGTCACCGACGCCGAGGATTTGGGGAAGACCGTGATCGAGGCGTTTCCGGAGTCGCCCATGGCGGGGCAATACCGCGCCCTTGCCGATGCATTACTGCGCAGCTGCGAGGGGTAAATTATGCTGAAACGAATACAAGCCGCCCAAGCGGTTGGCGTTAAAATCAAAGACGCGGGTTTTCCGTCGCCGTTTCCGGCGGGGCTGGAATACAGCGCGCCGGCGCGGGGCACCTGGAACATTGTCCATACAGGCATGCTGATTCCCGGCGCGCACGAAATTTTTGTATGCGCCCAAGGGTGTCTGCGGGGTGTGGTGCTCACCGCTGCGGAGATGAACGCGCAGGACAGATTTTCGATGATCGCGATCAAAGAAAACAACGTCCTTGAAGGGGATATGGAGGAACTGATCATCGACGGGGTGACGGATATACTGCACCGTTTGCCGCAACAGCCGCCCGCAGTGCTGATTTATACCAGCTGCATTCATCATTTTCTTGTGACGAATCTGAAACGGGTTTATAAAATTTTAAGAGAACGGTTCCCGCAGATCGATTTTACGGATTGTTATATGAACCCGATCATGCGAAAGAGCGGGCTGAATCCCGACCAGTTGATGCGTCGGCAGTTGTATGCGGCGCTCACGCCCCTGCCGCTTGATCCGCGGGCGGTCAATATCATCGGTAATGATCTGCCCACATTGGCGTCGAGCGAGTTTGTGCAGTTGATTAAAAATGCCGGTTATACCCTGCGGGATATTACGACGGTAAAGAGCTATGCAGAATATAAACAAATGGCGGCAAGTGCGGTCAATCTGACCTATAATCCCGCCGCGGTTCCGGCGGGCGATACGCTGGCAAGGCGCATGGGCGCCGTTCATTATTATCTGCCCGCGTCTTATGACTTAGATGAGATTGAAGCGACGCTTCACCGTTTGGCGGAAATCCTGCATACGGATTGTCCCGACGTCGCCCCCCTGCGGCAGCAAGCAGATCAGGCGCTGCGGGAAACAAAAGCGCTGCTGGGGAATACACCCGTTGCCATCGACTATACCGCAACGTTTCGACCGCTGAGTCTGGCGAGGTTGCTGCTGCGGTACGGTGTTCAGGTCAAAACCGTTTATGCAGACGGCTTTCTGGCAGAGGAAGCATCCGATTTTGAAAGCATACGGACGCTTTGTCCCTCGCTGATGCTGTACCCCACGGCGCATGCAGCCATGCGGTTTGCCCGTCCGCAAGCCTCGCAGGAGAGAATCCTTGCCATTGGGCAAAAGGCGGCGTATTTTACCGCCTCCCGCCATTTTGTCAACGTGGTGGAGACCGGCGGTATGCTGGGCTTTGACGGCATTGTCCGGCTGTGCGGGTTGATCCAAGATGCATACATGCATGAAAAGGATACAAAATCGCTGATCCAGATTAAAGGGCTGGGGTGCGGCTGCTGCTTTTAACGCGTAATTCAGAACACGGTGATAGTATGAAACAAACATCTGCCTTTATTTCAACGTATACCTCCGACACTATGGGGGTTTGCTCCGCGCTGTTTGAGCTGGGGGGTATGAGCATCATGCACGATGCGTCGGGGTGCAATTCCACCTACAATACCCATGATGAGCCGCGCTGGTATGATACGGACAGCATGGTCTTTCTCTCGGGACTTTCTGAGACCGAGGCCATCATGGGAGATGACGAGAAGCTGATTCGTGATACGGTGGACGCGGCAAACGCGCTGCACCCACGGTTTATCGCGCTGGCGGGATCGCCGATCCCCATGGTCGTGGGGACGGATCTGTCCGCGATCGCGGCGGTGATCGAAAAACGAACGGGAATCCCGTCTTTCGGCATTGCCGCCAACGGTATGCGTTCCTACCTTATGGGGGCGGGAGAGGCGTTTGCCGCGCTGGCAAAACGCTTTGTGAACGCCGATGCGCAAAAAACGGATACACTCTCCGCCAATATCCTCGGGCTGACGCCGCTGGATTTTTCTGTTAACGGCAGCGCGGAAGATATAAAAACGTTTTTGGAAGCAAACGGGATACGGGTCGTTTCCGCATGGGCGATGGGCGCCACATTGGAGGAACTTGCAGGCGCCGCCGCGGCACATGTAAATTTGGTAGTCTCCTACGCCGGTATGGCAACGGCAAAATACCTGCAAAAAACGTATGGCATACCGTACGTAACGGGCGTGCCGTTCGGGGAGAATTTTTCAGGGAATTTACTTGCGCATATAAAAACCGCCGCCCGGCAGCAAACAGTCATACATGCGTTTACCGACCGTGTAGGCGGCGATCATGCGGATTATACGATTATCGGCGAGAGTATCACCTGCGGTTCGTTGGCGGCGGCGATCTCCGCGCAGACGGGGAAAACCGCGCGGGTGCTTTGCCCATTGGAAACGGAAGCGCCGCTTTTGACTGCGGCGGACGCTCAGTGCCCCGATGAAACGGATCTGGTTTCGCTGTTGCGCGCGGAGGATACCGTGATCGCGGACCCGTTGTACCGGCCGGTTTGTCCTGCGGGCGCGCGCTTTCTTCCGTTGCCGTCAGAGGGCTTTTCCGGCAGGATCTTCCGCCGGGAAATTCCGAATCTGATCGGTAAAAAAATTACACTGCTGTAACTATCTGTCGGGATTTCCGTTCCCACAGATGTTTGCAAATAAATTCTGATTCAAAAGAGGTTGATCTGATGAAAAAGACAATTGCATTCTTTCTTGCGCTGTGCCTGCTGTTTGCATTTACAGGCTGCGCGAAAAAAACAGTACCCGGTTCCGTTGACGCCGAGCCGACGACGGACGCGCTGACAGCAGATGAGATCACGGTGGTGGATCATCTGGGCAGGGAGGTTACGGTTCCTGCGGATATTCAACGGATCGCGGTGGTCGGTATTCTGCCGCTGCCCTCCGTGCTGACGGTGTTTTTCAATTCCGCTGAAAAGCTGGTTTCCATTCCCAAGGCAAGCATGTCCGCCGCGCGGAACGGTTTGCTGGGCAAGCTGTATCCTGAAATTTTGGACGTTGACACCAATGATGAGGACATCAACGCCGAGGAACTGGCGACGAAGACCCCCGATGTGGTGTTTTGCAACGAAGCCAACGCGGAACTGGGCGAGCGTCTCACCAACGCCGGTTTTAGCGTTGTGATGATCTCAGTGAATAAATGGGGCTATAACTGCATCGAGACGCTGAATCACTGGATCGATCTGATCTCGCAGATGTTCCCCGCGGATGCAAAAGCGGATATTGTCCGCGCCCGCAGCGAGCAGATGTATGAACTGGTGCAGTCCCGCGTGTCAGGAATCGCCGATGCGGACAAAGCCCGCATGTTCGTACTGTTCCGGTATGATGAAAACGGCATTTTCTCGTCCGGTAAAAATTTCTTCGGGCAGTGGTGGTGCGACGCTGTCGGCGCTGTCAATGTCGCGGAGGAGATCGAAAAGGATAACGCGGTTCCCGTGAACATGGAACAGGTATACGCGTGGAATCCCGATACGATGATTATTACCAATTTCACCCCCGCGCAGCCGGAGGATATTCTCAATAATACCATCGGCAACTACGATTGGAGCACCGTGACCGCCGCGCAGAACGGCAGAATTTTCAAAATGCCGCTGGGTATGTATCGTTCCTACACCCCCGGCGCGGATACGCCGGTCACGCTGCTTTGGCTTGCAAAGAGCGTTTATCCCGATTTGTTTGCGGATATAGACGTGACCGCTGAAGCGAAGAGCTATTATCAGGACGTGTTTGGCGTGGAGCTTTCCGACGAGGATATTGCATCAATCTTTACCCCCACTGCGGCAGCCGCTGCCGCCGCAGGCGCAAGGTAATCGCATATTAAAACCATAGGCTGCCGGGGAGAGCAGGAAGAAGCCGTGTTTTTGTGCCGAGGCGGTACCGGATGGTACCGCCTCGGGCAAAAACATGGCTTCTTTGGGTTTTAATGATCCTTGTTTTTTAGCTTGGGACTTATCTGTTTGTGTATACGGTCTTACTTTTGATATGCGCGCATATCGTAAATGCGATGTTTATGGCGCGACGCGCATTGCTCGCTGCGCTGCGTTTGCTTCCATACCCAACAGTTGTTTTCTGTTGTCGAGCAGCTTTTGGGCGAAAATTTTGCTGTCAAAATTGTCCGCCGCAAAGCGGGCGCCCGCCGCCGACATCTGCCGCAGCTGCGCGCTGTCCGCCAACAAGGCGGTCACGCTTTCGATGATCGCGCCGCTGTCCCTGACGGGAATGACCTTGCCCGTTTTATCCCGCAGCATGCCGTCGGTGGGGCCGGGAATATCGGTGACGATCACGGGCACGCCCATCGCCTCCGCCTCCACCACGGACATGCCGAAGCCCTCTCGATAGCTGGGCAGAATAAACAGATCCATGGCGGCAAGATACCGCTGCACGTCCCCCACGCGGCCGGTTTTGATGATTCTGTTCTCGGCGCGGAAATAGTCTATATCCTCAATGGTATCCTCTTTTTCAATCGGACCGACAAACAGCAGCTTCAGCGAGGGATCGTCTTTTGCCAACGCTCTGAATGCCGCAAACAGCTCATTACAGCCCTTGTCTCTGCCGAGTCTGCCCACAAAGCCCAGCACCCGGTCGCTGTCCGCGATGCCGTACTGCACGCGGATTTCCCTGCGCCACTGTTCTTTTTTTGTAATATCGAATTTTTTAAGGTCAACGCCCTTGGCGCTGCCGTTCCAGATGACCGCACTTTTCTTTTCGTTATAAAATCCCCGGGCGCGGCAGAATTTCAGATTGCCGAAGCTGTCCGGCTGCACGTGGGTGGACAGGCGACAGGTGATTTTTTCAATCGTTTTGAATATCGCCCGTTTCACGCCCGTCTGCGCTGCAAATACCATGCCCCACTGGCAGTACAGGCGAACGGGAACCCGCGCCAGCCTGCCCGCAATCGCGCTGTAAAAAGAGGCGTTGGGGGTGGAATATTGCAGCATGTCAAATTTTCCGCGTTTGAAGATCCGATACAAGGCGGGAATGGATCTTAATGTGCCGAGCAGATCCGCGCCCCGGGGCATATCCACATTGTAAGCGGTAACGTACGGGTAGTCCGCCAGCAACGCGGCTTTATCGTCCTCGGTCATGCCGGCAACAACGGTAACGGCGACGTTTTCCTTGTGATACAACGGTAAAAAAGGCTTGATCCAGTTATCGATGGAGCTGGCGCGAGTGGTGATAATACACAGCTTTTTCATTGGGCGTTCCTGCTTTCCGTCAGATTTTTTTGAATGATCGTCCACAGCCGGTTGCGATTGCCGTCGCCGATAAAGCTGTTGTGGGGCGTGATGTACACGTTGTCAAAGCCCCAAAGCGGGCTGCTGTCGAGCAGCGGCTCCTCTTGGCATACGTCCAGCGCCGCGCCGAGAAATTTGCCGCTTTTTAACGCTTCGCAAAGGGCGTTCTCGTCGATCAGCTTCCCTCTGGCAATGTTGACGATGGCGGCGGTGTCCTTCATCAGATCCAGCCGCGCCGCGTGAAAATAGCCGGTCGTGTCGCGCGTCAGGGGCAGCGTGATGATCACAATATCCGCCCGGGGCAGAACCGTATCCGCGTTTCCGATATATACAAAATCGTCCGCATAGGGAGAGAGGGTTTTTCTTATATCCACTGCCGTGATCCGGCAATCAAAGGCTTTCAGCCGCCGGGCAACCGCCTGTCCCGCGTTGCCAAAGCCGTAGATCACGGCATGCTTGCCGGATAGCTCAAGGATATTTCGATCTTTTGCCCATACGCGGCGCTGTTGGTTTTCAAGGAAAAATCGGGCGTTTTTGAATATGCTCAAAAGCCCGTACATCGCCCATTCCGCCATGGGCGCGCTGTAGGCGTCCGCGGCGGTAAAGACCTTGACGGCATGTGCGCGGATATAGTCCGCGGGGAGTCTGTCCCTGCCGGCGCTGGTCAGTTGAATGACCGAAAGCTTTTGAAACCGCGCGATGTCGTTATAAAGGAACAGACCGTTGCAGATCACCGCGTCATACTGTTCGGGCTGTGCGGTCTGCGCCTGCTCGTCCGGCTGTACTGTGACATGATAGCCGTGCTCCGAAAAAAACAGCCGCTCCTGTTCCCCGATGGGAAACGCGCCGGTAACCAACAGGTTCATACGATCTCCTCCGTGATCTGTTTTATGATCTGCGCGGTGGTTTGATGCGATTGTATGAAAAATTGCTCGCTTTCGGCGGCAAGCTTCTGTTCATACGCGTGCAGATCGTGAACGCCGTTTGTGAAGATTTCCCGAATCTCCGCCGGGTCGGTATGCTCCGCCAGATTGCAGAAGCTTCTGGAAAGGATCACCATGGACGAGCCGAGCCGGTAATGCTCCGCCAAAATGTACTCCGCCGGCAGGGTTCCTTTGCCGAGGCTTGCCACGCCGCCGATGCCGAAGGGAAGGTTATGCGCTTGCAGAATTTTACAGATGCGATCCGCAGTGCCGTCCGTCAACAGCTCAAACATGAATTTTTTATGCAGGCTCAGATGCAGATCGTTTAACCCGATATACGCGCTGTCGACGCCCGGCAAAGAAAGAATCTCCTCCAGCTTTTCCGCCGCCTCCGCAGTTTCCACCAGCAGGCGGGTCTGCACGCTGCCGCCGCAAAACGTAAGAAATGTTTCGACTTCCTCCACGGTTTTAAAGTAAGGCAGCATAAGTATATCCGCACCGGCATTGATAACGGCGCGGATCTCTTCTTCGGAATTTTCGTGTATGGAATTGACCCGCACCAAAAGGCGGGCTTTTTTTAACGCGCTTCTGACAGCGATCACGTCTGCGATGGAATGATCGGACTTTACGGTGTTCATGCCGCGCTGGCGATCCTCCTTGCCGATTTTTTCCAGATCGACAAAAATCTCGCTGACGCCGGCTGTCTCCGCGATCTGCGCCACGACCGGATCGTTGGTAATGTAGATGTATGCAAGCATTATATCAGACCCTTTACGCGTCGGCGACGGTCTTGCCGCTGTTGAGATTATCCCCTACGGACAGTACCTCACGGACGGTCATTTTCAGTATCTTTAAATCGAATTTTAAGGACAGATTGTCCGCATATTCCGCGTCGTATTTCAGCCGTTCGTCCCACATGACGGTCTTTCTTCCGTTGACCTGCGCCCAGCCCGTCACGCCGGGGCGCACGGTGAAGCGTTTGCGCTGCGCGGCGGTGTACCGATCGAACGTCCACGGGTGATAGGTCAGCACGGGACGCGGCCCGATAAAGCTCATGTCCCCCTTGAAAATATTCAAAAGCTGGGGCAGCTCGTCGATGCTGGTTTTACGCAGCAGCCCGCCCACGCGGGTGACCCGGGGGTCGCCTTGGGCGGAATAGACGCCGCTGCCCGTATGCTCCGCGCCCACCTGCATGGAGCGGAATTTATACATGGTAAACGCCTTGCCGTCAAGCCCCAAGCGCGTCTGCCTGAAAATGGCGGGCCCGGGGGAATCCAGCTTTACAGCCGCCGCTACCGCCGCCATGGGCAGCGCGCCCGCGACCAAAAGCGCGCCGGAGGCGGTAACGTCGAGCAGGCGTTTCACTTTGGCGTAATTCCTCATTGCTTATTCCTCATTCCTGATCGTATAAGTGGGCACCATGTCCGCCACGACCTGCTTGATGTCCGCGGCGTTGTCGTCGCACAGACGGTGCAGCGATTCCAGCTGCGCGGAAAATGCCGCCGTATCAATATCCGTCAGCTTGCCGATGAAAATCAGATTGTTCGGGGTCTTTTGCAGCCCCTCCTCGCGCATCAGCAGCTCCTCATACAGCTTTTCGCCGGGACGCAGTCCCGTATATACTATTTTGATCTCCTTATCCGGCTCGTATCCCGAAAGTCTTATCATTTTTCGCGCCAGATCGTCAATGCGCACGGGGTTGCCCATGTCCAGCACAAAAATTTCGCCGCCCTTGGCATACGCGCCCGCCTGTAGAACAAGGGACACCGCCTCGGGAATGGTCATGAAATAGCGGATAATATCCTTATGGGTAACCGTAACGGGGCCACCCGCCGCGATCTGCTTGCGGAACAGGGGGATCACGCTGCCGTTGCTGCCCAGCACGTTGCCGAACCGCACCGCGACGAATTTCGTCTCGGAGAGGCGGGAGTAGTATTCGATGATCATTTCGCACAGCCGCTTGGACGCGCCCATGATATTGGTTGGGTTGACCGCCTTGTCCGTAGAAATAAATACAAGGGTGCCGGATTGATGTTTATGCGCCGCCTCGGCGACGTTTTTCGTGCCGAATACGTTGTTTTTGACCGCTTCATTGGGAGAATCCTCCATCAGCGGCACATGCTTGTGCGCCGCCGCGTGATAGACCACGTCGGGATTGTACTGCGCAAAAATCATGTCTACGCGCGCACTGTCGCGCACGGAACCGATCAGCACCTCAAGGTCAAGCTGCGGATTTTCCGTCAGCAGCTCCTGCTGAATGGCGTAGGCGTTATTTTCATAAATGTCAAAAATAATCAGCTTTTTCGGGCTGTGGCGGGCGATCTGCCGGCACAGCTCGCTGCCGATGGAGCCGCCGCCGCCCGTGACCAGCACGGTCTTGCCGCTGACATAGCCGATGATCTCGTCCACATTGACATTTACGCTGTCTCTGCCCAGCAGGTCGTCGATCTTCACGTCGCGCAGCTGCTGCAGGCTGACCTCGCCGCCCGCAAGCTGATAGAGCGAGGGCAGGGTACGCAGACGGCAGTTGACCTCCTGGCAGGCGTCGATGATCTCGCGCCTGTCGTGGGCGGAGATGCTGGGCACCGCCATGATGATCTCGCTGACATTGTATTTTTCCACCGCGCCCTTAATCGCGTCTCTGCCGCCGACGATGGGGACGTTGTTTAGAAAGTGCCCCGCCTTATGAGGATCGTCGTCGATCACGCAGACGATGTTGTTGCGGGAGGTACGGGGATTGTTTTTTAAATCGCGCAAAATCAGCGCGCCTGCCTGTCCGGCGCCGATCAACAGCGTGCGCGCCTTGGCTTCCTCCCGGGGTTTTCCGTAAGTGGTGCGCATCATTTCCCGCAGCCGGTAGGAGAAGCGGAATACCGCCTCCGCAAGCAGCAGCAGGAAAAAAGCGATCACGGGATAACTGCGCGGCAGTACCAGATCCGTAGTGCCGATGATGCGGGCAAACACAGTTTGCATAAGAATGTACTGCATACTGGTGGACAACGCGCAAGCGCCCGCAAGAATAAACGCCTCCAAAAGCCCGGCGTATTCCCACAGAATCTTATATATATTAAAGAATTTGAAGATCAAAAGCGTAAGGGCGGTGTTGAATACCGCGAACAGAAGAATATTGTGCAGATACGGGCTTTCTTCAAAATCCGTGAGATTAAACTCCAGTCGGACGAGGACTGCCAGTATATTGGTGGCGTTCAGAATTATAATATCCGCAAAAACTAAGAGCAGTACCCTCAGCCTGCCGAATGTATCGCTGCGACCTTTCAATCTATCATGACCTCTTTGGCTCCGCCTCGGGGACGGAAAGGGATTTTTATAAGATAATATCTCCAAACATTCTAGCATTTATAGAAAGAATTGTCAAGAAAAGGAGGGCAGGGAACCGCCGATGCGGGAATCGCCGGGCAAATGCTGATTTTCATAAAAATTGATAAAACCTGCCGTTTCCTCTTTACTTTTTGTGG
Organism: Clostridia bacterium; assembly: GCA_017480115.1. Lineage (GTDB taxonomy): Bacteria > Bacillota > Clostridia > Oscillospirales > Acutalibacteraceae > RGIG2774. The sequence goes on along the minus strand of JAFVBH010000058.1, from coordinate 9,641 downwards.
AAAAATTGCTAAACTAATACCGTATAATTATTTTATTTTATCGGAGGTTCTTATGGCACCGGAAATTAAAAAACATTGGTATAAAGAAATGTCTGTCTATCAGGTATGGCCCCGCAGCTTCTGCGACGGGAACGGCGACGGTATCGGCGACCTCAAGGGCGTGCTGTCCAAGCTTGATTATATCAAGAGCATCGGCGTCGACGCGATCTGGTTTTCTCCGCTCTATGTATCCCCGCAGAAAGACTATGGATACGACATTGCCGATTACAGAAATATTGCCCCCGAGTACGGCACGCTGGAGGACTTCAAGGCGGTGCTGGACGGCGCGCATGAACGCGGGCTGAAGGTCATTATGGATCTCGTCGTCAACCACACCTCGGATCAGCACCCCTGGTTCTTGGAGAGCAAAAAGGGCGGCGAGGATAACCCTTATAAAGATTATTACATTTGGCGCAAGGGCAGAATGGGCAACAAAATGCCGCCCAACGACTGGAAATCCACCTTTGCCGAGCCGGGCTGGAAATATGTCCCCGAGCGCGACGAGTGGTATCTGCACCTGTTCGCGGAGGCGCAGCCCGATCTGAATATGGACAATCCCAAGGTGCGCGAGGAAGTCAAGGATATCATGCGCTATTGGCTGGATATGGGCGTGGACGGCTTCCGCGAGGACGTGATTACCTTTATCTCCAAGCGGGAAGGGCTGCCCGACGGTATCCCCCTGCCCGTGGCCGCCGGTTTCGAGCATTATATGGACGGCCCCAATCTGCATCAGTATCTGATGGAGTTTAAAGAGGTCTGGTCGCAGTATGATTGCATGATCTTGGGCGAGGCGCCTATGATGACGCCTAAAAAAGCGCTTAAGCACATCGCAGAGGGTCCCGAGCAGGTGCTGAATATGATGTTCCACTTCCAGCATATGGAGGCGGATTGTATGTTCGTCAGCTGGATCAAGATGCCCTTTAACCTGAAAAAACTGAAAAAGGTTTATACCAACTGGCAGAAATCCCTGTACGGCAAGGGCTGGAACGCGCTGTATATCGAAAACCACGATCAGCCCCGCGTGATCGACCGTTACGGCAGCCTTGAATACAGAGAGGCGAGCGCCAAGATGCTGGCGACCATGTATATCTGCCAGAGCGGCACGCCCTTTATTTATCAGGGACAGGAAATCGGCATGACCAATATCAACCTGCCCGACATTGATATGTACGAGGACGTTTCTACGAAAAATATCTATAACATGGTGCGTAAGTTCGGCGTAAAGAACGATACCATCATGAAGATCGCGAAATACGCCTCCCGTGACAACGCGCGTACACCGGTACAGTGGACGGCAGGCAAGAACGCCGGCTTTACCACAGCGGATAAACCCTGGTTCTATATCAATCCCAATTATACCGAGATCAATGTGGAGGCAGCGGATCAGGATCCGGATTCCGTGCTGAATTTCTACAGAAAGCTCTTGAAATTCCGTAAGGAAAACGAGATCGTGATCTACGGCGATTACGAGGAGTATTATCACGACAATGATAAGCTGTTTTGCTACGGCAGAAGCTACGAGGGCAAGAAAATGCTGGTCATCTGCTCCTTTAATGATAAGACCGCCGCGTTCAGAGCGCCGGAGGGCTACGACCTGAGCAAGGGTACCTGCATGATCTGCAACTACGACGATCCCAAGGCCAACGCCGTAGGCTGCGTGCTCAAGCCCTACGAGACCAGAGTCTATCTGTTTGATTGATCGAATCAACGCAAAGAAAGGAAATTTACCATGGCTGTTACTGTAACTGATGCCTTTTTTAATTCCTCTGACGGAATCCATAAAATCCACACGCTGGTGTGGAAAGACGACGCGCAGGAGCCTGTCGGCGTTGTGCAGCTGGCGCACGGCGTCGCCGAGCATATCGAGCGGTACGATGACTTTGCCCGTTTCCTTGTCTCCCTCGGTTTCGTTGTCGCCGGCAACGACCACCTTGGGCACGGCAAGAGCGTCAATACCATTGATGAACTTGGCTTCTTTGCCGCAAAAGACGGCGACGTCCGCATGGTCGATGATATGCATATTCTATATAATATCATGTCTAAAAAATATCCCGGCAAACCCTATTTCCTGTTCGGTCACAGCATGGGTTCGATGCTGGCAAGGCACTATTGCACCGTGTTCGGTTATGAACTGAGCGGCGCGATCTTCTGCGGCACCGGCAATGTGCCCGCCGTCCTGTCCACGGTCAAGCCCGCGCTGGACGCGGTTATCAATAAACTGGGACCCGCCAGCCGGAAGATCGATTTCTTTGCCATGAACAGCGCGTCGTATAATAAAGATTATAAGGACGAGAAGGATCCCCTCGCATGGCTGAGCAAAAATGCGGAAAACCGTGAAAAGTACGCCAACGATCCCTTCTGCGGCTTCGGGCTGACGGCGGGCGGTTTCCGTGATCTTTCCGCTGTGGCGATCAAGATCTCCGGCCCCGATTGGGCGCTGAAGATCCCCGTGGGGCTGCCGATTCTGTTTATCTCCGGTGCAAAGGATCCTGTCGGCGGTAACGGCAAGTGGGTCTTAAAGGCTGCCGAGGAGCTGGAACGCGCCGGTAACGAGCCGACGGTCATCCTTTATCCCGGCGACCGACATGAAATTCTCAACGAGGACGATAAACGCCTTGTGTATAAAGATGTGGAAAGCTGGCTGAAAGAGACCCTCGCAACACTGTAAAACAATGCGGAATCCGACATGCGGCATACGGAATTTCGGAACGGCTTTGCCGTTGATCGATAATGCAGCACGGCATATGCCGTGTTATGACCGATCAAATTGCCCCGGGCAATGAACGAATCTCCGCGTTCTGAACGCCGGATTCCGAATTTTATTAAAAAAGGAGATACTATGACAATTTACGAATCTATTTCCTCTTTGGTGCAGTATGGTATTGATAAAGGCTTACTGGAAGAGGCGGACAGGCTGTATACCGTGAATCTGCTGCTGGACGTTCTGAAGTTGGACGCCTATGAGCCTGCCGCGCCCGTTTCGCAGGAGATCGAAACGATTCTTGCCTGCATGCTGGATTACGCAAGAGAAGCGGGGATTATTGACGAGGGCGTTGTTGCAGCCGATCTGTTTGATACCAAGCTCATGAACTGTCTGATGCCCCGACCGTCCGAGGTCAGAAAGAAGTTTTTCGCGCTGTATGAAGAGTCTCCGAAAAAAGCCACCGACTGGTATTATGATTTTTCGCGCGCGTCGGACTATATCCGTACCTACCGTATCAAAAACGACAGGAAGTGGATCGCCGAAACAGAATACGGCGATATTGATATTACGATTAATCTCTCCAAGCCCGAAAAGGATCCAAAGGCGATCGCTGCGGCGCGCAACGCCAAGCCGACGAGCAGCATCGCCTATCCCAAGTGCATGCTTTGTCCCGAAAACGAGGGCTATGCGGGCAGACTCAATCACCCTGCGCGGGAAAATCACCGTATCATTCCGCTGACCATCGACGGCTCCCCGTGGTTTATGCAGTATTCCCCTTACGTCTATTACAACGAGCATTGCATCGCTTTTAACGGCGCCCATGTGCCCATGGTGATCGACCGTTCGGCGTTCCGCAAGTTGTTTGATTTTGTAAAACTGTTCCCTCATTATTTTATCGGTTCCAACGCCGATCTTCCCATTGTGGGCGGCTCGATCCTGACTCACGAACATTTCCAGGGGGGAAATTACGAGTTTGCCATGGCAAAAGCGCCGGTGGAAAAGGCATTGCATTTTGATGGCTTCGACGATATAAAGGCGGGCATTGTGAAATGGCCGATGTCCGTGATCCGCCTTTCCGGAAAGGATACCGACCGTCTTGTGGAACTGTCGGATAAGATTTTGGTCGCATGGCGCGCGTATACCGACGAGGACGCGTTTATTTACGCCGAAACGGACGGTAAACCCCATAACACCATTACCCCCATCGCGCGTAAGCGCGGCGAGAATTTTGAGATCGATCTCGTTCTGCGCAACAATATCACCACCGCGCAGTATCCCGACGGCGTCTATCACGCTCACCCGGAATATCACCACATCAAGCGGGAAAACATCGGCTTGATCGAGGTCATGGGGCTGGCGGTGCTGCCGTCCCGCCTGAAAAAGGAAATGTCCGCCCTTGCCGACGCGATGATCAGCGGCGCGGATCTGACCGTCGATCCCGTTCTCGCGAGCCATGCGGCATGGGCAAAGGAGATTATGGCGAAATATGACGTGACCGCTGAAAATGTGCATGAGATTCTTCGTACCGAGATCGGCATCGTATTTGCGTCCATTCTCGAACAGTGCGGCGTCTTTGCCCGCACCGCGGAAGGGCAGTCGCAGTTCGTCCGCTTCGCGGAAAGCGTAAAGTAAATTCTGATTTAGCTGCGCAGCAGCTAAATCAGAATTTAGGGAAAAGGTAGGAGGGAAGAGGTAGGAGGTTCGGAAATCGCTTCGCGATTTGGATTTATAGACGCAAAATGGGCGCACCCGCTTGTAGGGACGGCCACACCGGCCGTCCGTCGATTTTGCGCATAACCCGGCGGATGGCCAATGGCCATCCCTACAAGCGAAGTCCGATATTTTAATTTATAAATTCAACCGCGCAGCGGTTCCGCAATCATTCATCATTCACTATTCATCATTCATTAAATTCTGATTTGTCGGCAACGCCGACAAATCAGAATTTACCAGTACCACTCCCGCAAAGATCGCCACCGACGGATTGACGCCGTCATAGGCGGCGATGCAGGCATATAAAATTTCCAAAAGAAGTACGGTAACGGCGCCTGCATTTTGCAGGCGCTTTTCTGTGTCCGGTATCTCGTGTTGCAGCAGAAATGCCCGCAAATGCCTTTCCCCATCCAAGGGGCGGGCGGGCAGAAGATTGACTGCGGCAAAAACGGCGTTGGTAAGGAACAGCTCCCGAAAAATTTGATTTTGCAGCCGTGCCCAGAGCAAAAAAAAGACCGCCGCCGCAGCCGCGCTGATTGCCGGCCCCGCGGCTGCGGTAAACATATCCTTTTTGTAGGACAACGTAGATGCCGCCGGCAATATATCGCCGCCGGTGAGACTGAACTGCAGGCGTTTCGCGCTGTCGCCGCAAAGCCGTATGGCAAGCAGGTGTCCCGCTTCATGCAAAAGCGCGGAGCAGAGGGCGATCAACAAGGTTCGCCCCTTGCCCAGATAGAGCAGTACCGCTATGGCGGCTGCCTCGGAAAAACCGAACGAGACCGTTGTTTTGCCCAGCTTACAGCGCATAGATTTCATCGGTGAACAGCTGCATCGGGTCGCGGCATTCGCCGTCAACGCGGTATTCCAGATGCAGGTGCGGTCCCGTGCTGTCTCCTGTGCTGCCCACAAGCGCGATGGTTTCTCCTGCGCGGACGACCGTACCTTGCGCGACAAGGATCTCGGAACAATGCTGATACAGGGTCTGCACGCTTCCCTCGTCGGTCTCGCCATGATCAATGATCAGAAAATTTCCCCGCCCGGGGGTGTAATCCACGTCGGATACCACACCGCCCATGACCGCCTTGATGGGCGTGCCGCTTGCCGCCGCAATATCGACCCCCTTATGCTGCTCGCTGTAATTGTAGATCGGGGAAATTCTGCCGCCGAACGAGGAGCTGACGCGCCCTGACACCGGCAAAACGGGACCGGCGCTGATCTGGGCGGATAAAAAGGATACCGCCGTATCTTCACTGACGAATAGATTGCGCATTTCCGCGCTTTCACTGCCCTCAAATGCAAAGACGTTGGTGGTGCCTTCCTCCTTGACCGCTGCGGCTGCGGTGGTATTTTCCGCAGGCGGCGTTTCCTCCGTATCCTCCTTGACAAACAGCGCTTTGAAATCCTCCGCGCTCATGTCCTTTTCCATATAGCTTAAATACTCCGCTATGAGCGCTTCTCCCTTGTCTGCGGAAAATCGCGCATATAAATATACGGTCAAAAAAATTGCCGTAAACAGAATCAGCTGCACTGTGGTAATTCGTACGAAAAAGTCCTTTTTTGTTTCTTTCTTCGCCATAAAATATCCTTCCTTTCATAAGAGTTTATGAGCAGGAAGTGTAAATTATGATTTGTCGGCGAAGCCGATAAATCATAATTTAGGTAGAAGGTAGGAGGGAAGAGGTAGAAGGTTCGGAAATCGCTGCGCGATTTGGATTTATAGACGAATTTGCGGAAACGGGTAGCACGGCGCACTGCGCCGTGCTACCCATTACCGCAAATTTGTAGGGATGCCCATTGGGCATCCGTCAAGTTACGCGCAAAATCGGCGGACGGCCAATGGCCGTCCCTACAGGATGGTGTGCCCATTTATGTCTATAAATCCAAGCTGCGAAGCGGCTTCCGAAACTCCTCTCTTCTCTCTCTTAACTCCTCACTCGATTTAGCGGGCGTCAGCCCGATAAATCAGAATTTTTTCATTATCCCCTTGACAAACTATAAAAAATAGTGTATGATAGTTCCCGTTGAGGTCGCTTAGCTCAGTTGGTAGAGCATTCGCTTGACGTGCGAAGGGTCAGCGGTTCGAGCCCGTTAGCGACCACCAAAAAAGTCACCGTCGGGTGACTTTTTTCTTTATCCTCTGTATAGCAGCCCCCAAAGCTTATCGCTTCGGGGGCTGTGTAATTGCCTTATTTTTTCTTTTTTCGCAGGAACAGATATTTGCCGACTGTGATAAGCGCCAACGCCGCAAGGGAACATGCGGAAACCAGAATGCCTTCCTTTAATCCTGTGACGGTATATTTAAATTCCACGGTGTGCTCCCCGCCGGGCACGGCGACGGCGGCAAGATAGCCGTCTACGATCTGCATATTCGTTGTCTCTCCGTCCAGATAACAGGTCATTCCCTGCGCCGGTACGGAGGTGAACATCAGCTGCTCCTCGGCATTGTTGACCGTACAGATCAAGCCTTGCGCTGTTGTTTTGGCGCTTGTGGCGCCGCCAGCCGCGAGCTGCGCATAATAAGATTCAAACAGCGGCTTATCCATGGTATACAGCGATAACCCTGCGGTGCCGACGGCGGACTCCGTATTGGTCACGCTTACATGGATCGTATCGCCCTTTTTATACGCACCGAGATATTTTAACGGCTCTCGGTACAGGATCAGCGTTACCGGCACGCCGTTAACGTCAATGGTCATATCGCCCTTCTTATAATTATGGCAAAGATAGACCGGTCCGTCCCGATCGAGGGTAAAGGTGTAATTGATCACCACCGGCGCGGCGGCATTCTGCCGGGAGAACGAGATTGCCGTCCATGTCGCATTGCTGCCCGTCAGCACCGCGTTTTGCGCGTCGATCTTACCGTCGGGGAGCTTTTTGTAGACCTGTACATCCTCTCCCACGATGGCGGAGAAGAACCGGTTCTGCTGTTCGTAAAACGGCAGCAGGCTGTCCGCTTCCCATGATAAAATATCCGCCGAAGCGGCAAACATCACCGGCAGGCGTTTTTCATTTTTCAACACGGAGATTGTACGCAGCTTCTCTGTTTCCGTCAGATAATCGGGAATATACTGCATGGCAAGATCCGCCACATAACCGATATTCAGCACTGCGTTCAGTACCGGCGAATAGGGGCAGTAGACAGTGCTGACGTTTTTCGCGTAGACGCGGTAGCCGATGTCCTGAAAGAAACGGTACGCCCCGCCGCTCATGGTGGAGGAATAATAGGTGATCCCCCGCAGCCGGAACATCTGGCAGTGGTCAAAGGTCCAGTTGTAATACATGTCGGTACGGTAAAAATCATCGTCGGGAGCGGCATAGGTCTCGCTGAATCGATCCATATCCTTGTCATAGGCAATGTACTTCGGCACGTCGCCGACCTCGGTGTTTTCCGCAAGCACGACGGCGGCGTTCATGAACATTTCCGCCGCCATGGCGGCAGCCAGTAAAATGCAAAAGGTTTTCGCCCCGTCGGTTCTGTACTTTACGGTGAGAACCAGAATCAGCGTGTACATCGCAACAAAGAATGCGCCCAAAAGCAGAGAGCGGGGCGTTGCCGGTTCCTTGCCCGGCAAAACCTTAACAACGATCAGAATCGCCGCCGCAATACCCGCCGAGATCAGCACCGATGGGATATTGATACTCTTGAGATTTCGCAGCACATCATAGCACATTATGATTATAATAAACGAGAAAATAAACGTCCATCTGCCGGGCAACTGGTTGGGGAAGTGGAAGCCGTGCCAGACATAGTCGAGGAAATTCAGATTCATGGAAAAGAACATAAAGACAACCAGCGCCGTATACAGGATTTTTTTCAGCGGCAGGATTTTTTTATTCATCAGGAACAGCGGCAGCATCACCAGCATAAAGCATCCGCTGTAGATGTTCGGCACGCCGTATTGCAGCGAAGTTTTGGTCAACGGCAGTGTCTTGGCAAGATACTCCCAAATCTTATGATAAAATTCCGCGCTTGTAGGGGCGGGAATATCCGAGGCGATGGTCGTTCCCAGTCCGAAATACACCGGCAGCAGAACAAAAGCCGCCATACCTGCCGCCAAAAGCGAATACAGCGCAAACCGCAAACCGCCCGTCAGCACGCCTTTCAGCGTAAGCGTATTGTAATTTTCCGCCGCATAGACAAAGAAATAGAGCGCCAGAAACAGACAGACGCTGAAGCTGATGTAAAATCCGGAATACATGGTGACCGCCAGCATAATGCAATACAGCAGCGGCTTTTTCTCTTGCATCAGCCGCTCAAAGCCCATCAGAATGATCGGGAAAAAGAGTACCGCGTCAAACCACATGATCTGGCTGATAAATGCAAGGCAATAGGAGCAAAGCGCATACGCCCCGGCGCAGACTACGGTATAAATATCGATTTTGTTATATTTATACCGGCAGTAAACGGCAAAATTAAAGCCCGCAAGCCCGAATTTCAATAAGATCAGATAATCCAATGCGTCCACGAGATACTTGACCGGCGCCAGCAAAAGCAAAAAATTAAACGGACTGTTGCAGTAATAAGCGTTCTGTACAAAGGTATCTGTGCCCAGCGCGCCGTCCCATGAGAACAGACTGGCGGCAAATTCCCGTCGCGACAGATATTGGTGCCGCAGCATGGGGAAATATTGGCTCCACAGATCCATGCCCAGCAGAGAGTTATCCCCGAACGGGCGAATCCCCATGCGGATAAAGGAAATCAGGATCGCCACCACCGGGATCAAAAATGCTGCCAGGAAAAACAGCCGCGTATTTTTATTTTGATCGGACAAACGACCCGTTTTTGCCGTCTTTTCCGCCATAAGACCACTTCCCGTCTGTAATATCAGTTTTAATAATAAAGGAAGCGACGAAAAAAGTCAAGGCGGGTAAATTCTGATTTATCGCAGGAAGATCGTCACACGATCCTGTAGGGATGCCCAGTGGGCATCCGTCGATTTTGCGCATAACCTGGCGGATGGCCAATGGCCATCCCTACAAATTTGCGAAAACGGGTAGCACGGCGCACTGCGCCGTTTAAATTCTGCAACGACGGGATAAATTTTGGTAAAGCCACATATTTCCCTCGTTGCGGAATTTTTATAATGAGGCGCGACAGCGCCCACCATACGGAAAGCCGGGTAGATCAGCATGCCTTCCCCGACTTTGGAATAAGGTTAAGCCCTACGGGCATTTATTAGAAAAT
>JAFVBH010000005.1 GCA_017480115.1 Clostridia bacterium | reverse complement strand
CGGGGCAGGCGGTGCATTTGCAGGAAGGGACACAGAGCATTGCGAAGCGCTCCAAGCGAGCAATGCGACAATGTCCCTGACCGTCTCGCAGTGCGCCGTGCTACCCGTTTTTCCAGTTTTGTCTATAAATCCAACCGCGAAGCGGTTCCGAAATTCCGCATTTCGCCCTCCGCATTCCGCATTCGTAAATTCTGATTTATCGGCAACGCCGATAAATCAGAATTTACTTCAACACCGAAATCCTGCTTCCGGCGATCACCCGATCCAGCGCGTACCGCACCGCGTCGATACTATGGTTATTCCTGTCGGGATAACCGGAGATGATCTCCCCGCCCTTATCGCGGTCATATTCATATCCCGTAAACTCCTCCGCCGTCGCGGGGCAGCGCGCGCCGTCGATCACGATACTTTTCAGGCTTTGCAGCCATTTCATCGAGTACTCCACCGAGCCGGGGTATTTTTTCACCGCCATGGCGCGAATATCATACTGCTTGTATTCGCAGATGGACTTCGGCTCCGCGCTGTCACAAAACACGATCTGCGTACCGTCCAGCCCGTGTTCGTTTTTCAAAGCCTCCGCCGTCTCGCGGTTGGAACGCTTATTGCAGCGGTATTCGTCAAAGACGTACAGCGTCAGCCGCGCGGGATCATAAGACACCTTGGCAAACACAAACGGATCGGGATACCAACCCCAGTCCACGCCGCAGTACATACGGTCAAACGCCGCGATCTCCGCATCGGTGATCTCCCGCACCGTCACATTGCCGAAAACACAACCGCCGCTGCCGTTGGCAAGCCCGAGATATTCGTTTTCATACGCCGCCGGATTGACCGCGCGCAGGAACTCCGCGTCGCTGATAAAGTTTTTACCCAGCCATTTTTCGGGCACGTCAAGATAGGTGCTGCTGCACAGCAGCCGTTCCGGCTTGGGAATACTGACGTACTTATTCGCCCAGTTTCCCGCAGATTTCGGCGGATTGAACGATTTAAAAATATACGCCTCGTCGCCCCCGCGGATCACGGATTGCTCGATCTTGCGCACCGCCTCCGCGCCGAGGAACTGATCCAGCTCCTCAAACCACAGCAGCCCGATCCAGCCGAACGGCACCTTGATGGATTTCACCTTGCCCGGATCGTCCGCGCCGCGAAAATAGATTTTCTGTCCGGTGGCGATCCGCGTGATCTCCAGCGGGCTGACCGTGCATTTAAATTCCGTCTCCAGCCCCAATCGCTCGATCGCCCACCGCAGCTGCTGATAGACCGATGTGCGCAGCGTATTGCCCACCTGCCGCATAACGACCGCATGAATCTGCGGATTTTTCATCAGTCTGTCGATGATCGCCAGACTGATAAACGAGGATTTCCCGCTGCCCCTGCCGCCGGAAAACACATATTCCAGATGCTTCTTTTCCTCGATGTCCAAAAGCGGCGCGGCAAAGAGCGGCGCTACCTCCGACGCGGGAATCCCGCGGTACACGAACGCCTGCGGCGTCTCCGGCGTTAGTTTTTTCTTTTCCATGGCAAGCTTTTCCTGATCCAGCTCCAGCTTATGGATCAGCGCCGCGTCGTCGCAAATGATACTGCGCACCTCCTTGATACTGGTGATATTGCCGCTCTTTGCGCTGTTTAGCAACGCCGCGTTTACGATAAAGAAGTTATCGACGGTTTCTTTTTTCAGCTCCCCAACGTCCGCGATCGCGCCCAGCGTCTCCCAGTCTTTTTCGTCGGTGGCGGGCTGCGCCAACAGCAGCTCCATGACCTGCTTCATACGCGTGCCGCCGTCCACGCGCCCGATGCGGGGATTTTCGCATGGCTCCTCGCCGCGCGTTTTTTTCGTCATTTTCTTCACCCTTTCAAAAAAAAGAAAGCCCGACGCTGTATCGGACTTTCCCTTTATACTAATCCCTGATAAAAACATGACATTTATCGCGGCAGAATTTCCGAGGGATTGCGTTATCCTCCTTGCCGGGCGATAGCCCACCTGCGTCGTCTGCCTTGCCCCTCGAAAATTCTGCTCGCGTCTGGGTGTCAGTTTTTAATCAGGGATTAGTATTATCTCCCGTTTCCGTATTTCGACAGTATCATAATAGCACGTTTCAACCGGACATACAAGACACAATAAAAACAAATGTTCTGCATTTTAGCAAAAAATACGGACATATTTTCTCAAAAGTATGCCAAATTCTGATTTAGCTGCGTAACAGCTAAATCAGAAATGAAGAATTAAAAATGAAAAATGAATAATTGCGGAAATCGCTGCGCAATTTCCGAACCTCCTACCTCTTCCCTCCTACCTTCTACCTAAATTCAGATTTGCGGGGCGTAAACGCCCCGCAAATCTGAATTTACCCTTGCGCCCTTGTTCGTAATATAGTATAATTTTCCACAGGATGTGAAAGACATGGCAAGATTTTGTACGCTGTTTTCCGGCAGCTCCGGCAACAGCACCTATATGGGCACGGCAAGCGAGGGAATCCTCATCGACACCGGCATGTCCGCAAAACAAATCACAACTGCGCTGGACGCGGTCGGTATGACGCCCGCCTCCATCAAAGCGATTTTTATTACCCACGAGCATATCGACCATATCAAGGGCTTGCGCGTATTCGCCGCACGAAATCATATCAAAGTCTACGCCACCGGCGGCACCTTACATTTTCTTGAAAATAACGGGCATCTTTTGGGCGTTGACGCCTACGACGCCATTACGCCCGACGGCATTGCTCTCAATACCATGCAGATCACACCGTTCCGCACCTCCCATGACGCAGCGGAAAGCGTGGGCTACCGCGTGGAATTTTCCGACGGCAGAGTCGCCGCCGTCGCCACGGATACCGGGATCGCCACACCGGAGTTCCTAAACGGGATTCGCGGGACCGATCTTGTACTACTGGAATCCAACCACGATCTGCGCATGCTGCGGTACGGGCCCTACCCCGAACCGCTGAAACGGCGAATTTTGTCCCGCCTCGGGCATTTGTCCAATGTGGATTGCGCCGCCGTCGCCACAAATTTAATGGAAACCGGCACCACCCGCTTTGTTCTGGGGCACCTGAGCCGTACCAACAATACCCCCGAAGCAGCGCGTGAAACGACGCTGACCTCGTTGACAGCGGTCGGCGGCGCCGAGGGAATGGATTTTTTACTGTCTGTCGCCCCTGTCAGCGGCGGCAGTCTCACCGTCTTTTGATCGGAGGCAGCTATGAACATTGAACTTCTCTGTATCGGCAGACTCAAGGATCCGTTTTTTGAAGAAGCCGCAAAAGAGTATGTAAAACGGCTCGGCGCGTTCGGAAAAATAAAGATCACCGAGTTGCCCGCCGCCACGCTGCCGGAAAAACCCAACGAAAAACAGATCGCCGCTGCGCTGGCAAAAGAGGCGACGCAGATCACCGCCCATCTGCCGAAAGGCTGCGCGGTTTACCCCATGTGCATCGAAGGGAAACAGCTCACCAGCGAGGGATTTGCCCGGGAGCTGCAAAAAGCCGCTATTGCGGGTATGGGAACAGCGGTCTTTATTATCGGCGGCTCCTACGGACTGGACGAAAGCGTCAAAAAACTGGGGAAACTGCGTCTGTCCATGTCCGCAATGACCTTTCCTCACCGTCTTGCCCGTATCATGCTGCTGGAGCAGATTTACCGCGCCATGATGATCGCCGACGGCAGAACCTATCATAAATAAAAACGCCTTATACTTGATATAAGACGTTTTTTTACTATATGCCTTTTTTCTTTCTTTTCATCATTTCGGTAACTATATCGAGGACAACCAACAGCGCCAGCAGCTGAAACGCAAAGCAGGAAAAGAACTTGTTAAAATTGCTGACCGCAGGCAGCCCGATCAGTTCCAGCCAATGGGAAACTCTGCCCCGCATACCGTACAGAATGTACGGCAGCGACACCACCTGTGCCGCAAACAACAGGAAGTAGATCCATTTCAGCGCGCGGGGCTTTTCCTTCAACTGCCGCCGATCGCACAGGAATACGATAAACACGGGAATGATATAAATCAGCGTATAGTGCATGGCGATAGAGTGGATATTCAACATCATATACAACGCCAAAAACTGCCGCTGCCATTCTTTTTTGCAAACAAAACCCAGCAAAAATGCCAGCACTTCCGTCAGCAAAAACAGCGCCACGGACAATATGGAAGCGGTCTGCGCATTGATCTGCTCCTGTGACTGGGCAAGAAAAACAAAATTCGAGATGCTGGTACTGTTATAAGAGAAGAAATTGCGTTTATTCACCCATCGGATCAGGTTTTTCGCGAGCCGCAGGATCGACCCGTCCGTGGAGCCGATAGAACCGTCGCTGTGCACAACGGTCGACTGCCCCACATAGGCGTCGGCAATACCGCCGCTTTCCGGCATCAAAAGCTGGATCAGCAGATACGGCACCGCGATCATTAAAATACCGTAAAGCACCGTCCGCGCCGCCCGTTTATACTGCCTGTCGTAGATCAGAAGCACGCCAAGCACCGACGGGAACAGCTTGATCCCTGCGGCAAGCGCCAGCATGATACAGGCGACCTCCCGAATTCCTTTACTTTTGGAATTGCGGAAAAACAAAAAAAACGCGCAGCCGACCGTCGCCAGCAGCGAGGTATTGCCCCGCTCCATGCAGTAAATCACGGGAAAACTGACGATACTGAACAGCACGACCGCAAACCGCTCTGCGCCAACGCCGCTGTCATGCATGTATTTTTCGATCATAACGGCAAGCAGCAGCAGACAGCACACCGCGAAGAAAAAGTACAGCATCACCGCCGCCTGACTTGCCTGCATCGTCATGCGTTGGGAAAAATACAGCGACGCAAGCTCCTCCGGCAGGAATTTCGTCATGCAATACATGAACAGCACGCTCAGCGGCGGATAAATAACATTCCGTTGATAGACCCACGTCAGATCTCTGGAATCCCGCAGCGTATTGAAAAAGTCCATGAAATGGTCGGTATACCAGCCGTTCCAAAACATACTGTCCCGCAGGGAATCCCCCCGTGAGAACATCGCCAGTTCAATGGACAGGAACACCGCCACCGCTGAAAAAATGATATAAAAATTTATGACCTTGTTTTTATCGGTCCGCAGCTGCCGGACCGCCTTTTTTTTCGGCATAAAAGCTCCTCCGCCGTCACCGTTTTTCGCCGTGCTTTTTTGCGGCATAATAGACCGCTGCAACCGTGCCCATACCGAAGCAGGACAGCAGACATGCGGCGCGGGTACGCATCTCGGCGCGGCGATCCGTCAAAACCGCGCGCCTGTACCGCTTGATATTTGCCCGTATATGGGCGATCTCCTCTTTATATTGCGTCCGCCGCTCCCAAAGAGCGAGAAGAACCACAAAATTTTCCTCTGCCAGCTTATTCGCCAGCGCGCCGTTTGCAGTCGGACATTTTTCCTGTACATCGCCCGCCATCACATCATATAACCGAACATAGTCGTACTTTGCGATCCCGTCTGCTGTGTGGACAGCGCTCGCCTCCCGCTGATCGTAATAATAACCCGCATAACCAAGATGAACAATTTTTTTACTGCCAAGGAAGTATTCTTCACAGACATAGGAATCCTCCCCCAGTTGAATATCCATGGGTACGATTTGCCGTATTTGTTCTGTGCGGAACAGCTTGCAGTTGACCGTCGCGGGACACAGCTTGTCATAAAACATCAGTTCAAATGTCTGCGCGCAGTTCAAACATCTCTCGTCTTCGGGAATCACATATTTTTCCTTACCAAATTCCCTACCGCCGCGATACGTCTCGCGATAGCCGCAGCAGGCGCAGTCCGCGTCGTATTTTTTGATCGCATGATACAGGTTCAGAATATAGTTTTCATCTACAAAATCATCACTGTCCACATACGTGACGTAGCTGCCGGTCGCAGCCTGTGTGCCGTTGAATCGCGCCGCCGCCGCGCCGCCGTTCGTCTTATGCAGCACCCGAACGGCAGCATATTTCTCCGCCAACGCGTCACAGACCGCGTCGCTGCCGTCCGATGACCCGTCGTCAATCAACAGCACCTCAACGCTGGGGTACGTCTGCCGCAGCAGGCTCTCCGCGCAGCGTTCGATATATGGCGCGGTATTATAGACCGGCACCACAACAGAAACAAGCTCGTTCATAGTATTCACCCTTACGCGACGGCATATTCCGCCGATTTGGCAGCTGCTCCCTTTCTCGCCTTGAAAAAACAGATAATAATATCGAGCATAATGACCAGCGCCGTCAACTGAAACGCAATGCAGGACAAGGATTTATTAAAGCTGCCGCTTATATCCACATGCCAGTTGAACCACAGATATGACTGGATTTCCGCCGCCTTGTGATAGATCAGATAGGGGATCGGCACCACCTGTACCGCTAACAGCAGCAGACAGAGAATATCCGCCTTTTTGCGGGAACGCCGCTCCTGCGCGAGGAATACTACCAGCACGGGAAGCACATAGATCAGCGTATAATGCATGGCAATAGAGTGGATATTCAGCATCAGGTAGGTGGCGATAAACACTCGCTGCCATTCTTTCTTGCAGAAGAACCCGGCAAAGAACGCAAACACCTCCGTCAGCACGAACAGAGCCAGCCCGACAGGCTGCGTCCGGCGGGCGCTGATCAGCTCCGCTTGCGTAAAGAAATAAGCAATATTGGAAATGCTGGTGCTGTTATAGGAGAACGTGCTTCTGCGAATCACCCAGCGCAGCAGATTTTTCAAGAATCTGCCGATGGAACCGTCTGTTGAAACCTCCGCGCCGTTCGTATGCGTCACGGTAGCACCCTGCGCCACCGCCTGGGCGATCGTGCCGTCGGCGGGAATCAGCAGCTTTGAGATTAAGTACGGCAGTATAAAGCAAAGCACACCGTAAATGACCGTGCGCACCGCGGGAAAAAACTTTTTTTCGTACAGCAGCAAAACGCCCAGCGCAGCCGGAAACAGTTTAAAGCCCGCCGCAACGGCAAGCGCGATATAGGAAAGCTCCCGCACCCACTTGTTTTCACTGTTGCGAAAGAAAACAAAATAAGCGGACAGCGCCGCCGCCAGCAGCGAGAGATTTCCCCGTTCCATACAATAAATAACCGGGAAGCTGACAATACTGAACAGCACGATCAACAACCGCTCAAATCCGACGTCGTTCTTTTGCAGATACCGATCAATAAACACTGCCAGCATCAGGATACTGAGCGTCGCCACAAAGAAATACAAGACCACTGCGCCCTGGCTGCGCTGTAAGGTATACCGCTCGTTAAAGGGCAGCGAGACCAGCTCCGGCGGCAAAAATTTTGTCATCAGATACATAAATAACACGCTCAGCGGCGGATAGATAACATTCCGCTGATAAATCCATGACAGGTCGCGGGAATCCCGCAGCGTGTTGAAGAAATCCATAAAATGATCGGAATACACATTATTCCAAAACAGGGAATACTGGATCGTCCTGCCGCGGGTCATCACGGCAAGTTCAAAAGATAAAAACACCCCGAGCGCGGCAATTATGATAAAAAGCCCGACAAGGGTGTTACTGTCCGATTGCAATCGATGGGTATTCCTTTTTTTGAGCATTCGACCGAATCTCCTTTTATGCGCATCCAACAACGGCATCATACCATATTTTCCGCGTCCTGTCAATCACGAAACGGCGAAGCCGCAGCCCCGCCGTTTGATCCCCGTATGTTTGGTGCGCGGAAAATGCCGCTCACATCTGCCGAATCTTTTTGATCATTTCCAACGTATGGGTTGCGACGCCCTCGGAGGATTCCGCCATACCCTCCGAGATCCAGTTCAGAATAATGCCGACCGTTCCCGCCAAGACAAAAGAAAAGCTGTAACTTGTGTACTGCTCTTTGTCAAAGCACTTGTCCGTTACGATTTTCACCAACTTCTCAAAAAAACTTCTGTCGCCGTTGGAACCAAACAGCACATTGCAAAGCTGCTGATTTTCACGGATAAACTCCAACAATTTAATAAATACCGAAATAAACTCCGCCTCAGAAAAATCCGCGTTCAGACTGTCGCAAATATCGCTGAACTTCTCGATCACCTCAGCTTCCAGCTGCTCCAATAGGTCAAAAACGTCCTTGTAATGCAAATAAAATGTGGCGCGGTTAATATCTGCTTTCTCTGAAAGCTCCTTCACTGTAATATTTTTCAACGGCTTTTGTGATAAAAGCTCGATAAACACATCATGTAATCTTTCTTTTGTTTTGATAACTCTCCTGTCGACCTTACCTTCCAATGCCTTCATCTCCTGTAAAATAATCAACATCGATTTTACGGGGGTGGTTTGCTTAAATCGATTAAATAATTATACAGAAAAAGCAACACATTGTCAAGCACCCGAACACTTTCCTTTGGAATTTGTTTATTTTCACTGTTAATTTTACGTTTTTGTACTGCAAATCGGCAATAACAGCAAAGAAAATTCAGATTTAGCTGCGCAAATGGGCACACCCGATTGTAGGGACGGCCATCGGCCGTCCGTCGAGTTACGCGCAAAATCAACGGATGCCCAATGGGCATCCCTACAAGATTGTGCGCCCATCTTTTTGCAAATCCAAGCCGCGAAGCGGCTTCCGCAACTCCTCTCTTCTCTCTCCTAACTCCTCACTTGATTTAGCGGGCGTCAGACCGCTAAATCAGAATTTATCGATCTGTAAACATTATATATATAAAACCTCCCATCGGTTGACTAATTTCAAAAAAGAGAGTAAACTATATGTTGGTATTATTTATTTTCTATTGGGGGAACATGCAATGAGCATTACAACGGCGGTTTTCGGCACGCTGTCCGATGGCAGGACCGTAACAAAATATACGATTGAAAACGCCAACGGCACAACGCTGGCGCTGCTTGACTACGGCGCGTATATCCAAAGTATTTGCGTCAAGGACAAGCACGGAATCCGGCGCGACGTCACCGTCGGTTTTGACGATGCGGACGGCTTTGAACACCGCACGGACTATCAGGGCGCGGCTGCGGGGCCCTATGCAAACCGCATCGGCGGCGGCATGTTTACGATCGACGGCGTGACCTATGACCTTGAGAAAAACGAAAAGGGCGTCACCACGCTGCACGGCTGCGGGGAATACAACAAAACGCTGTGGACGGCGCAGATCCTCGGCGACAACAGCGTTGCCATGCGGTATCTGCGTCCCGACGGACTGCACGGTTATCCCGGCGCCATCAACGCCGTCATCACCTATACGCTGACGGACAACGACCGTATTTCCATCAAATACGACTGTGTTTCCGACAAAAAAACCTTTATGAATCCTACAGATCATACTTATTTTAATCTCGGCGGATACGACAGCGGCGATATTCTTTCCCACTCGCTGACGCTGTACTCCTCCCGCTACACACCGGTCGATGAAAACAGCATTCCCACCGGCGCATGCGCACCGGTCGCCGATACGCCCTTTGATTTTACGACGACAAAGAAAATCGGCGACGAGATCGACGCTGATAACGAACAGCTGCGTTTCACCGGCGGGTACGACCACAATTTCTGCATCGACGGCGCCGACGGCAGCCTGAAAAAAGCAGCGGAAGCGATCTGCGCGGACACGGGGATTCGGCTGACTGTCTATACGACCCTGCCGGGGATCCAGTTCTACGCGGGGAATTTCCTTTGCGGCGTACCGGGCAAGGGCAGCCTGCCCATGGAAAAGCGCACCGGCTTCTGTCTGGAGACCCAGTACTATCCCGATACGCCGAACCACCCTGCATTTCCCTCCTGCCTGTTCAACGCAGGAGAGCATTACACGTCAGAGACGGTATACGCGTTTGATACAGTCAGCGACTGAAATCGTCTCCCGCAGCGTTCCTCTTAACTTTTTACGAATGATAACGGTGATTTTCATGAAACGATTTTACGCGATTCTCGCCGCAGCTTTGGTTTTCGCCCTGCTGCCGACTGTTGCGGCGGCGGTTCCGCTGGTCACGGTGGAAACCCAGTACAACTATACCACCTCCAATCCCGCATGGTTGAAAAATCTGATCGTCAACGAGGATATGACCTCCCCCACGGGTATGCTGAACAATCTTGTTCTGCAAGCGCAGCCGGAATATCCTTATGCAAAAACGCCGGATAGCTTCCGCAACGAGGTCGATTACTACGTGGAGCTGTTTTCTCTGAACGAGAATTCCCAGCGGGCGGCATATATCTATGTGCTGGATTACGTCAACAAATTTGCCTCGGAGGCGACAAAGAACGTCTCGGATGAATCGATCAAAGAATATTTAACCTCCATAGGGATTCTCTATCCCGCAGGCGGACTGGGCGATTATGAAAACCTGATCTTTGCAAGAGCCGTCTATACCCTGCTGGCAAGCGGCGCGGTAACGCTCAATAATCCGCAGGGATTAACGGTGCAGCAGGCGCTGGTGCGCTGCATGACCGACAGATTCAACATCAACGCCGACGCCCTTGCAACGTGGAGCGGCGGCTCCGTTGACACGCTGGACGATTACGTGCTGGTAGCGTGCAAGATCGCGCTGAACGGCGCGGGCTACCGCGTCACCGCAACGACGCCGGCGCAGGAGGTCTACCGTCTGACCGCCGTCATGATGATCAAACAGCTGGGCATCTCCATTGATGAGAATAACGCCTCCTTTGACGAATTGAAGCTGAAATATCTTTGCGCGCTGCTCGGCTCCCATTATGACATTTCTCTCGACCCCGAGGATCTGCGCGCCGCGCTGGCAAACGGCAGCGTGCCGCTGTATCTGCTGCAGGTCATCGGCAGGCAGGGCGGCGTTACCGTACGCGGCAGCATGATGTATTCCGAAGCCTTCACCCTCGTCGCCCGCAATACCGATTATTTTGATCTGGAGGAGGGCGAGTTCTACGCCGATATTTACAAGTACGCCACCTATCTGCGCTATAAACGCAACCGCATCTGGATCTGTCCGGAAACCTACCGCACTCCAACCGCCACGGAAAACGTTTTCGTCACCGTGAACGGAATCAGCGGCGCCAGCGGCAAATATACCGAGGTGCTGTTAAATATGGACGAACCGTCTCAGGTAATCGATGTTACGGTCATATACCAAAGCAGCAGCCAAAGCGAATCCAAAACGTATCATCTGACAGTCTATCAGGGCACGGCGACCGCGCCCGCAGCCGACAGTAGCGGACTGCTGCCCTCCGGCACGTCCGGCGGCAATTCTCTTATCAACATTGCAGGCAATAACCTCGCCAATACCCTCGGCGCGGCGCTGACCGCCGCCGGCACAAAAGTGCCCGCCCGCGTGGAGACGATCCTCAGTCTGATGACGCCCGCCGTCAATAATAACGGCGCGTCCGCCGCCACGCCGCAAAACACGACCGGCGCGGACTATCTGTCCCAGTTGATGACCGCCGGCGGCGGTACTGTCGGACAAAGCGTCAATTATCCGCTGTACAGTGGGAATACCAACGCCACCGGCAGCAGCCTCGGCGTCTATACTGCGGGCAATAACGGTACGGATTTTTCCTCGGGCGCGGCTGTGCAGAACAATTCTCTCTTTGCGGGCACGCCGATGAGACTTTCCGAAGCGGCGGATCCGCCGGAAGGCTATGAATACTCCGTCAACGCTGACGGCTATATCACGGGCATCTCGCTGAAACGTACGACCGCCAATACCGGCAACGTGCAAAAAACGCGACAAACCGTTGATCCCCGCAGCCGCCGTCTGCTGTACGCGGGCGTCGCTGCAGGCGCTGCAATGGTTTGTCTGGGGATTCTCGGCGTTATACAACTGCGCCGCAAGAAAAAAATCTAAAAAAGCTCTTTTCATTTTGAAAAAATTAGTATATAATGTAAAATAGCGTATTGTGAAAACTTCGATTTTGATAAAATACAGTAAAAGAAAGAGATGATTGTAATGGCAAACGAGAAAATTATGATCGTTGACGACGACGCGAATATTTGCGACCTTTTACGCATGTACCTTGAAAAAGAGGGTTTTACCACCGTGATCGCCAACGACGGTCTGCAGGCTGTGGATATGTTCCCTAAGGAGAACCCGAACCTGATCCTGCTGGACATCATGCTGCCCGGGCTGGACGGCTGGCAGGTCTGCCGAAAGATCCGCGCCGCCTCCACCTGCCCGATCATCATGGTGACCGCAAAGGGCGAGACCTTCGATAAGGTGCTCGGTCTTGAACTGGGCGCAGACGATTACATAGTCAAGCCCTTCGATACCAAGGAGGTCATTGCCCGTATCAAAGCGGTGCTGCGCCGCGCGGTGACCCAGATCAATTCCACCCAAAAGGAAGTACACTACGATAAGCTTTCCATCAATCTGACCAATTACGAGCTGAAGGTCGACGGCAAGCTGGTCAACACCCCGCCGAAAGAGCTGGAGCTGATTTACCATCTCGCCAGCAATCCCAACCGCGTATTTACCCGCGACCAGCTGCTGGACGAGGTCTGGGGCTTTGATTATTACGGCGATTCCCGTACCGTTGACGTTCACGTCAAGCGCCTGCGCGAAAAGCTGGAGGGCGTTTCCGATAAATGGGAGCTGAAAACGGTCTGGAGCGTCGGCTACAAGTTTGAAACAAAAGACTGATTCCGATGAAATTCAGAAAAAATCGCACCAATGCCTCTGCGGCGGAGGTGCCTTTTGCCGCAAGCCTGATACACAGTCAGCTGTTTCGTAAGTATTTTCTGATCATTGCGCTGCTGATTCTGATTACAACCTCATTGTCAGGGATCCTGATGATGAGGCTTGTTTCCGATACCTATCGCAAACAGGAGCTGAACGAGCTGCATATCACCTCGTCGCAGATTGCCGAGACCGCATCCGAGCTGATCTCCGGCACCGAGGGCAGCAGCGTTACGGATTACCAGAACGCGTTGGAGATCATCTGTTATACTGTTAAGAACGTGTCGGAAAATTCCGACGCGGACGTGTTTATTACCGACAGCGCGGGTCATGTGATCATTTGCAAAGAGCTGTTGAATTCCGTCAGCACGCTTGTTGTGGACGGAAAATGCACCGTTCACGGCGACATGGAGATTTCCGAGACGCAGCTGAACAATATCCTCTCCGGCAAAAAAGACCGATGGCTGGGCAATCTGCACCGCGATGGCAGGCGCGACCATTATATCGCAGCCTCCCCGCTGTATATCGTGGGCGCCGACGACGGAGACTATTTGATGGGGTACGTGTTCTCCGTAAAAGACAACGCCCCCGGTGTGCGCGCGGCATTGCGTACGCTGCGTATGCAATTTTTGATTTCCGCCGCATTTGCGCTGGTATTTGCGTTCATAATAATCTATATCATACTGTATCGCTTTGCCAAGCCCTTTAAGGAGATGCTCTACGCCACCAGGCTGTATGCAAAAGGAGATTTTTCCTACCGGATCAAGGAAACCAACGCCGGCGATGAGATTCGCGAGCTGATCCGGGCATTTAACTCCATGGCAAACGACCTTTCCGCAATCGAGACTTCCCGCAGAAATTTTGTCGCCAACGTCTCCCATGAGCTGAAAACCCCCATGACTACCATCGGCGGGTTTATCGACGGCATTTTGGACGGCACGATCCCGCCCGCCGCGCACAAAAAATATCTCGGCATCGTCTCAGACGAGGTGCGGCGGCTGTCAAGACTGATCTCCTCCATGCTCAATATGTCCAAGATCGAGGCGGGCGAGCTGACGCCGGCGTTCACGCAATTCTCCGCGTCCGAGATGATCGTCCGCACCTTCCTGAGCTTTGAGCAACTGATCTCTCAAAACAACATCGAGATCGAGGGGCTGGATATGCTGGAAAATATCACAGTCTCCGCCGATCCGGATATGATCAATCAGGTAATCTACAATATTATTGATAACGCCGTAAAATTCACGCCCAAGAGCGGCAGGATCGCGGCGCGCTGTTATAGGGAGGCAGATAAGGCGATTATCAAAATCCGCAATTACGGCGTGGGCATCGCCAATGAAGAGCTGAAAATGGTCTTTGACCGGTTTTATAAGGTCGATAAATCCAGAAGTCTGAACACAAAGAGCGTGGGTTTGGGGCTTTATATCTGTAAAAATATTGTCGAGCTGCATAACGGCAGAATTTACGCCGCCAGCGAAGATAATAATTACACCGAATTTACGGTGGAGCTGCCGATACGGCAGTGAACAATGCAAGGGAAGTGAACGATTTGTTAAACGACGAAAACAACAATATCTATGACGTCGACGCAAATAAAGACGCCGCGCCCAACCCGCCGGAGGATTCCGCGCAGGTGAATGGCTTCACCGACAATACCGGCAGCCTTCCGCCTACCGAACCTGCAGCATCGCCGGCAGACGAAACAGCTCCCGGCGCGCCTGCCGATGCAGACGAAACGGGCGGTTACTCCATGCCCAACGGCGCGGACAGATACCCCTACGGGCAGCAAAATCGCCGCTATGCGCAAAACGGTCAGCCGCCCATAGGCGAGAATTATCCCTACGGCGGCAGCAAGGGCGGGAAAAAGAAGCCCGGTGCGGGGCTGATCGTCCTGCTGGTGCTGATTGCGCTGATCGTGCTTGCGGGCGTCTCAGGCATCGTAGCGGCAAGCTCCGGTTTTTCCGGTCTGCGGCAATCGCCGCCCGCCGTCACCGACGCGCCTCTCGCAACAGAGCGCAACAGCAACGACGCAGCAAAAACACCGGACGTGACCGCACAGAACGGTCCCTCCATCTCTCTGTCTGAAAAGCCGCAAAGCGATACCGCTGTCACCGACGGTCTCACGCCCGCCGATATTTACAGTAAGATACAGGAAAGTTCCGTGGGGCTGCTGGTTTACAATACCTCCAACGGGCAGTTGTACAGCGAGGGGTCCGGCGTGATTATCGGGGAAGACGAAAGCGGCGCCTATACTTATGTTATCACCTGCGCCCATGTAATCGCGCACAGTGGAACAAAAATTAAAGTTATGACCTCCGATAACACGACCTATGACGCGCAGATCGCGGGCTATGACACCCGCACCGATATCGGCGTCGTCCGCATCAAAAAAACGGGGTTGCAAGCCGCGGAATTCGGGCAGATCGAGTCCCTGCGCGTGGGCGATTACGTCTACGCCATCGGCAATCCCGGCGGCAGCGAGTTCGCAGGCTCCTTTACCAACGGCATGGTTTCCGCCATTGCCCGCCCTGTCTCCTCCTCCACCGGTTATACCACCAAGTGCATTCAGCATACCGCCGCCATCAATCCCGGCAACTCCGGCGGCGCGCTGGTCAACAGCTACGGGCAGGTCGTCGGCATCAACTCCATGAAGATCGTCAAGGCGGATTACGAGGGCATGGGCTTTGCCGTCCCCAGCGATATTGTGCAGAATATCGTCAACGATCTGCTCAAAAACGGCTATATCCCCGATCGTCCGAAGCTGGGTATCACCTATTTGCCCGCAACCTCCAACGAATCTTACAATATGGTGGTGCAGCTGCGGGAATATCCCCAGGGCTCCATCGTGATCGATTCCATCAGCGCGGACAGCGACTTGGCGAATACCGATGCGCAGGCAGGCGATATGATTATTGCCGTCAACGGCAAACCTCTGGATAGTTTGGATCTGCTGCCCTCGCTGATCGAAAAATCCAAGGTCGGCGATACGCTGAAGCTGTCCATCGTACACGTCAACGGCAACTACACCGTGCAGGAATTTACAGTCAGCGTCAAGCTGGTCGAGGATCGCGGCAATACCGTGCTTGAGGACGAAGCAGAACCGGAAACCACAAGAAATTTCTTCAACCCCTTTGATTAACCCCGTATGCAAAACACTCCTGAACGCAAATTGCCTTCAGGAGTGTTGTTTTGTTAAATTCTGATTTATCGCAAAGCGATAAATCAGAATTTAGGTAAAAGGTAGGAGGGAAGAGGTAGGAGGTTCGGAAATCGCTGCGCGATTTGGTTTTATAGAAAGGTGGGCACACAATCCTGTAGATAATATGTAAGGTCCCCTCTTGTAGGATCGTGGATTTATCTGTAAAATGATTAGTGGTAAAAAACCAAATACAGCATTACCGCATACAAGAAGGAGACCTTACAATGAACAGTATACTCTATGTTGGCTTAGATGTCCATACCACAAATTACACAATTTG
>JAFVBH010000057.1 GCA_017480115.1 Clostridia bacterium | reverse complement strand
GCAATGCTCTGTGTCCCTTCCTGCAAATGCACCGCCTGCCCCGTCCGCCGGACGCGGCGGCACATTTGCCATTTAATCATGCGGCAAACGGAAAATATTGGGAAAAGGCACGATTTATCCTTTGCCGTATGATTTTCTAATAAATGCCCGCAAGGGCTTAACCATATTCCCAAGCCGGGAGAAATATGCTGATCTTCCCATCTTTAAATACGGTGGACGCTGACGCGCCCCATTCTAAAAATTCCGCAACGAGGGGTATATGTGCCTTTGTTAAAATTTCTACCGTCGTTGTGGAATTTAAACGGCGCAGTGCGCCGTGCTACCCGTTTCCGCCAATTCGTCTATAAATCCAAATCGCAAAGCGATTTCCGAACCTCCTCCCTCTTCCCTCCTACCTCCTACCTAAATTCTGATTTATCGGCTTTGCCGATAAATCAGAATTTATTTCCATTTTAAATCTATTTTCAATCTTTGCCGATATAATAAGGGCATAAACCAAATGGAAAGGAAGTCAGTACCATGTTGAAAAAACACACGAAGTCTATGAAAACAGTCTTATCCGTTCTGCTTTGCTTTGCGATGATTCTTGCGATCTCGATTCCGGTATCCGCGGCAGCCGCCTATGATACCGCGAATGCGACGACCTTTGTATTTTCCGACAGCGGCATTACCGCTGCCGTGGGCAGTTATACCGGGTACAAGATCGACGGCACGGCGCTGACCATCAATGGCAGCGGTACGTATATCGTCTCCGGCAGCTGCGCCGATGGTTCGATCAAGATCAAGAAGGGCGCCACGGGCGTTGTGCTGATCCTGAACGGGCTGACGCTGACGTCGTCCGACACCGCGCCCATTGCCTGTAATAAAAGCACGGCTGTTACCATTGTCGCGGCGGCAGGCACGGTTAACACCCTGACCGACAGCGCGTATAACAACGACGATAACTATCCGGAGAATGAGAACGCCGAAAATGCGGTTATCAAGACCAAGGACGGCGCGCAGGTCACGATTTGCGGCACCGGTACCATCAATATCGTTTCCAACGGCAAGAACGGCATCAAAGGCGGCGCGACCACCGATACCGAGGGCGCTGCGTGGCTGACGATTCAGGACGTGACGCTGAACATCACGGCAAATGTCAACGACGGACTGAAATCCGATCAGGAATTGAATATTCTGTCCGGCAATATTACCGTCAACGCGGCGGACGACGGCATCAAGAGCGATCTTGTACTGAATATCGGCGCAGAGGGCACGGCGGGCCCCACGATCCTTGTCGGCAAAAGCTATGAGGGGATTGAGGCAGCGACGCTGAATATTTATTCCGGTAAAATCGAAGTGCACGCGACGGACGACGGTATCAACGCCGCCAACAGCGACCTGACGAATTACAGCTTCGCCTGCAATATCTACGGCGGTACGGTCTATGTGGACGCTTCTAACGGTGACGGTATCGATTCCAACGGCGCGCTGAATCTGGCGGGCGGCACGGTCGAGGTGTTCTCCCAGTCCGGCGGCGATAATTCTCCTCTTGACGCGGACGGGACGCTGACGCTCGGCGGCGCAACGGTTCTTGCCGTCGGCGCGGTGGGCATGCAGCAGGCAGTCGGCAGCGCAAAGACCGCGTATGTGACCTTCGGCGGCTCCGGTATGGGCGGTTTCGGTGGTTTCTTCGGCGGCATGGGCGGCGGATCTTCTATCGTCAGCGCCGGCAGCACCATGGCGATCACCGATGCGTCCGGCAACACTGTATATACGGCAAAGGCGGTCAGAGCGGCAAGCTACGTGTTTTTTACCTCCCCCGCGCTGACCTCCGGCAGCACGTATACGCTGAATGTAAATAATTCCTCGGCGGCGACCGCCACGGCAAGCACCAATACGTCCGGCGGCATGGGCGGTCAACCCGGCGGCAACCGTCCCGGCGGTAACGGCGGTTCCCGCCCCGGTCAGGGCGGCAGCGGCAATATCGAGAGCGCGTCCGGATTTTTGCAGAAGATCATTGAATTTTTCCGCAATTTGTTTGCAACGCTGAAAAAAGTATTCTCTTTCGGCGCCTGATTGAAAATTATCGGAGCGGCGGCATTTAGAAATTGCTAAATGCCGCCGCTCTGCAACATATTTATTTCCGAGTCTGCCGTTTACGCATGCGTTGCCAGTTTATAAATCCGTAGGCGTCATTGAGCAGGAACATCAAAAAGCAAAAGACCATCGGCAGATAGGCAATATCTCCGATCGTCGCCAGCCCCCACAGCACGATCAGCACAATGTCGTTTGCGGCATAGGCAAGGGCGTAGTATTCACTGCGCATCAGCGTCAGCGCGGACGCGAGAAAGCTGGTGGCGACAGAGATCGTGCTGAACAGAAGGCTTGCGTTGCCCAGCGCCCGAAGGATAAAGAAAAATCCGATTGTGACGATGGCCGTCAGCACAAGCAGGATAAGGAACCGCCGTTTTGTCAGGCGGTTGACCGCCACCTCCGACGAGTCCTTGTAGGGGTGGCGGAGCCATGCGATCACCGTCAGGATCGCGATGGGCGCCGTCATGCCCAGATAGGTGATCATCTCCCCGTAATAGTGAAGATAAAAAGAGACCAGCCCGTAAAACACAGCGAAGATTACGGTCAGCACCTGCCCGATCACATAGCCCTTGGCAATAAAAATCAGCGCGGTAACGCCGATCAGCGACGCTGTCAGCGTCAGATAATCCTTGGACGGCGCCAGCAGAAACGCGGCGGTGACCGTCAGCAGAGACGTCAGCCACAGCATGCGTTCAAAGGTCGTCAGCGCGTTCCATAGTTGTTTTATTTTCATCGATTGCAGTACTCCTTGGATGTAATTGCCGCCCGGCTAAAACAAAAACACCCGCTGCGCACATCTTCCAAGACCTAACGATGTACCGCGAATGTCATTACCCGGTGGCAATATCCGTATATTTTCGCTCTTACTATACAATAATTTCAGCGGCTTGTCAACCCTTTACAAGCCGCTGAAAACAGATTACAATAATGTCTGCTGCGCAAATGACGACACACCGTCGGCATTACAAGAAAACTGACGGGAAATGAGGGGTGTTGGTGCGATATTCGCATATCGTTCGGGGCGAGTTCCTCGACAGACCGAACCGTTTTATCGCGCATGTACGCATCGGCGCCAAGCTGATTTATCGCAAAGTGTGGGGCGCGGGCGTCTGTAGTTTATATTCCGGATCGCGCATGCCCACCGCTGGGGTTATCGTTCGTCCTCGTTTTCCTGTACCGCCAGATACACCTCGCGCAGGAAGTAATACATCGGCGTCAGCGCCGCGAAATCCTCCAGCATTTGCTGCGGCAGCGCAGGATCGAACGCCGCGCCTCCCAGTGTGGTTTCATAGCCCACGCTGATGTATTTGCGGTTATACCAGGGATTCAGCAGGTCGCCCCGGTCGCCTTTGGGGCGTTTGTATTCGTTGCCCCAAAGCGTGAAGGGTTTGTACGCCGCAATATCGGCGACCAACTGCGTAAAACGTGCGGGATTTGCGTCGATCGTTTTGCGGAACGCGTCCGCATGCTGCGGCGTCGCGTCCCAAAAACCCATGCCGTAGGCGTAGGTGGAACAGCTGATTTCAAACCAGAATTGCGGCCCGTGAGAATGGGTGTCTCCGCTCTGGATCGAAAACCACATATGCTCCTTGTAAGGACCTCTGCCGAACAGACGCCGGGCGTCCCGATAAATGCGGGAGACGTGCAGCTGAAAATCCTCTGCGGGGTACTGCTGCCGCATCTGTATCAGCATTTGCTCGCCCAACGCCTTGAGGGGCCGGTTTAAGACCGTCTCAAATTCTTCTTTATGCGCCTGAAACCACGGGCGTTCGTTGTTTAGAGCAAGCTCCCACAGAAACTCCCCCGTTTTCTCTGAAAATCCCTGAAACATGATGGATACCTTCTTTTGATTGGATTTACGGAAATCACAACTATTATACCACGCCTGTCCTGCGCCCGCAATCCGAAAATACGCGCTTTACAAACAGAAAAAAATGAAATATAATGTTATAAAGATAAAAAAGGAGACATTCTTATGGAAAATAAAATTTATCTGACCTTTCAGCAGGGCGAACTGGACGCGGTATTGATGTATAAGTCGCTGGCAGAGGGCGCGTGCACGGCGCAGGAAAAGGAAACGCTGCTGCGGCTGGGCGCGATGGAGGGCAGGCATGCCGGCATTTTGCGCGGCATCACCGGCGTGACAGATTTAAAGCCCCGCGACACGCTGGCGAAAACCATAATGACCGCGGAGGGCGTCGTCGGCAGACGGGCGCTTTACCTGTTTATGGCTGCCGGCGAGACCGTTTTGGGCGCCGCCTATAAACCGCTTGTGAAAAAGCATGGGGAGCTGGCGCAGGTGGAAAAGGAAGAATACGAGCATAGCCGGGCGCTGATCGGCATGATGAAAGCCCTCGGCGACGCCGCCAACCGTCTGCCGCTTTATAAGCTGCGCCGTGCATGAATACGGATACAGGCGGGGTTAGCAAATGGCAGAAATTTTTTCTTTAAAGGCAACGGAAAAAAAAGTCGAATATCTGGAGCTGATCTATGATCTGATCTTCGTGTATATTATCGGCAGAAATAATTCCCTGCTGCACACGCTGGAAAACGGGTTTATTGTCGGCGAAACCTATGCCGCCTATATCCTGTCGACGCTGGTAATCCTGCAAATCTGGTACAGTACCACATTATACGTCAACCGGTACGGAAGAAACGGGTTAAAAGAGCATCTTGCCATATTCATCAATATGTATCTGCTGTATTATATGGCGGACGGTACGCGGGTGCACTGGCAGGAGTTTTATTTCCGCTACAATATCGCGTGGGGACTGATCCTTGTCAATCTCGCGGTACAGTATTTTATCCGCTTGCGGCAAAGCAAAGGTATGATGCCGTGGGAGGATACCCATATTAAATACAATATGTGGCTGCTGCTCTTGCAGGCGGCGATTGTGTTCGTCTCCCTGCCGCTGTATGTGCTGACGGAGATTCCATTTTCACCGCTGGCAATGGTATTCGGAATCATTGCCGTCGCCGTGACCGGAAAAATGAACAAGCTGATGCCGGTGGATTTTCCGCATCTGACGGAGCGTGTGATGCTCTATGTGGTGTTCACCTTTGGTGAGATGATTATCGGAATTGCCGGATATTTTGAGGGCGGCTTCGGTTTTAACAGTGTATACTTCTCGCTGATGGCGTTTTTAATTGTTGTCGGCTTGTTCCAAAGTTATGGCTGTCTTTATGACAAGCTGATCGACCGGCATCAGAGTACCACCGGCGCCGCCTATATGCTGCTGCACGTTTTTATTATCACAGCAATGAACAACATCACCACAGCGCTGGAATTTATGCGCGAGCCGGAGGTAGCGGCGATTCCCAAAAATATCTTTCTTGCCGTGTCCTTTTTGGTGTACTTTATCTTCCTGCTTCTGTTGAACAGGTTTTCCCGGCACAAGCTGCGGAACAACCGCAGGGCATTTGTGATTATACTGCTGATTTTCGCGGCGTATTTGACGCTGACAGGGCTTTTCTATGCGCAGCCGTATGTCAGCATTGCCGTTGCGGTGGTATTTATCTACGCAATGTACGGCGCGCTGCTGTCGTTCGCGAAAAAGGCGGCACCGGAGGCATAATCTGCCCATACTTAAAATACAAAGAAGCCGTGTTTCGGCTCTTTTGCGGTACAGGCGTACTGCTTCAGAGCTAAAACACGGCTGTTTGCTGCCCTTACGGGCTTTTTTGTATTACAGCGTATTGGCGGCGATCAGCGCGTTCAGCGCTTCAAAATCCACGATCTGAATGCCGCACTGACCGATCTTTTTGATATAGCCCTCGTTTACCAATCGGCGAATATAACGGCTGACTGTTTCGGCGCGCAGACCGACGCTGGCGGCAATATCGTCGAGCCGGAGCTTGATGATCGGTTCGTTGCTGCGTTTGTCGCGATACAGCAGGAAGCCGGCGATCTTCGTCATCGGGTCGGGCATGGAGAGGATCATATTCCGTTCGTTGGCGTCGTGCAGTTTCGTGCTGAGCATATTGATAACGCCCAGTGCGACCGACAAATCGCTGACCGCTTCTTCAATATCCTCGCGGTAGATCTTACATAGCTGCACGTCTGTCAGACATACGGCGGAATAAGGATAGCGGCTGTTCTCCAGGAAAATACCCTCCCAGATCGTATCGTTATCCGCGAAAATGCCGATGATCCGCTCTCTGCCTGCGGCATCATAAGTATTCAGCTTGACCTGCCCCTTGCGAATGATATTGATTGCGCCCACAGGGTCTCCTTCGCGGAAAATATATTCCCCCCGGGACAGCATCTTATTGGCGGAGCGCTGCATCAGCGCAATCTGCACCTGCTCCGGCAGACCGGAAAGGAACGCAAGCTTGCGGATACACCGGTCCTCGCAGCTTTCGCATTTATTCGGTTTTGGGCACAGGGGGTCGAATTTCATAGAATCACCGTGAAATAGAGATATTGTATACTATACCTGATTTTATGAAAAAATGCAAACGCATACGCGCGGGAATACAAAATATTTCCGCGCGTTCGGTCACATATGCGCATGCGCGTTTCTGGCGATCACGTCGAGCTGCTGTTCCCGGGTCAGGTCAATGAATTTTACGGCATAGCCGGAAACGCGAATCGTGAAGTTCGCATATTCGGGCTTCTCCGGGTGTTCCATGGCGTCCATGAGCTTATCCACGCCGAAGATGTTCACGTTCAGATGATGCGCGCCCTTGTCAAAATAGCCGTCTAAAATATGCCACAGGTTGTTCACTCGCTCCTCGTCGGTATGTCCGAGGGCGTCGGGATTGATTGTCTGGGTGTTGGAAATGCCGTCCAGCGCATATTCGTAAGGCAGCTTTGCGACGGAGTTCAGCGATGCCAGCAGCCCGTTCTTTTCCGCGCCGTACGCGGGATTCGCGCCGGGGGCAAACGGGGTGAACGCTTTTCTGCCGTCGGGCAGCGCGCCGGTTGCCTTGCCGTATACGACGTTTGAGGTGATGGTCAAAATCGAGGTCGTCGGCTCGGAGTCCCGGTAGGTGTGGTGGCGGCGCACTTTGTTCATAAAGGTTTTCAGCAGCCATACCGCGATTTCGTCAGCGCGCTCATCATCGTTGCCGTAGCGGGGGAACTCGCCCTGCACATCGTAGTCCACGATCAAACCGTCTTCGTCGCGGATTGCCCGTACCTTCGCGTATTTGATGGCGCATAAGGAGTCCACCACATGGGAGAATCCTGCGATACCTGTGGCAAAAGTTCTTCTGACGTCGGTATCGATCAGCGCCATTTCCGCCGCCTCGTAATAGTATTTATCATGCATGTAATGGATCAGATTGAGCATGTTTACATACAGCTCCACCAGCCAGTCCATCATGGCGTCAAACTTATGAATGACCTCGTCATAGTCCAGATATTCGCCCGTCACGGGGATATACTCGGGGCCGATCTGCTCACGGGTCTTAATATCAACGCCGCCGTTCAGCGCGTAGATCAGGCACTTCGCCAGGTTGGCGCGCGCGCCGAAGAACTGGATTTCCTTGCCCGTCTGCGTTGCCGAAACACAGCAGCAGATGCTGTAATCGTCGCCCCAGACGGGACGCATGACGCAGTCATTCTCATATTGAATGGAGGAGGTCTTGACCGAAATTTCAGCCGCGTATTTTTTGAAATTTTCAGGCAGCCGCGAGGAGTACAGCACCGTCAGATTCGGCTCGGGGGAGGGCCCCATGTTTTCCAGCGTGTGCAGAAAACGGTAGTCGTTCTTGGTGACGAGATGTCTGCCGTCCATGCCGATGCCCGCCATTTCCAGCGTCGCCCATACGGGATCGCCGGAGAACAGCTGGTTGTAGGACGGGATACGGGCAAACTTGACCATACGGAATTTTAAGATCAGATGGTCGATCAGTTCCTGCGCCTCTTTTTCCGTCAGCGTACCCTCCAGCAGATCGCGCTGTATATAGATGTCGAGGAAGGTGGATATTCTGCCGACGCTCATTGCCGCGCCGTTCTGCGTCTTAATCGCCGCAAGGTAGCCGAAGTACAGCCACTGCACCGCCTCTTTGGCGTTATCGGCGGGGTCGGAAATGTCAAAGCCGTAGATTTTTGCCATTTCTTTTATATTCTTGAGCGCGCGGATCTGCTCTGCGATCTCCTCGCGCAGACGGATAAATTTATCGATCATGTTTCTGCCGCCGCAGTGCAGCAGGTCGTTTTCTTTTTGCGCGATCAGGAAATCAATGCCGTACAGCGCCACGCGGCGGTAATCGCCGACAATGCGACCCCTGCCGTAGGTGTCGGGCAGACCGGTGATGATGTGACTGTGGCGCGCGCGCTTCATTTCGGGCGTGTACGCGTCAAACACCGCTTGATTGTGCGTTTTGTGATAATCGTTGAAAATCTTGTGCAGCGCGGGATTGATCTTGTAGCCGTAGGTCTCCGCCGCCTGCTCCGCCATTTTTATGCCGCCGTAGGGCATAAACGCCCGCTTCAGCGGTTTATCAGTCTGTAAACCGACGACCTTTTCCAGATCCTTCATGGATTCGTCGATGTAGCCGGGTCCGTAGGCGGTCAGACTTTGTACGATCTCGGTTTCGCAATCCAGTACGCCGCCCTTGGCGCGTTCCTCCTTTTGCAGCTCCTGTAATCTGCCCCAAAGCTTATTTGTCGCAGCCGTCGGTCCCTCCAAAAAGCTTTCGTCGCCGTCATAGGGCGTATAGTTTTCCTGAATAAAGTCGCGGACGTTGATGTCTTCCGTCCAAACGCGGCCCTTAAAGCCTCTCCATGCGTGTTGCATTTTATATTCTCCCTTTCTTTTTATCTTGTGGTATTTTATCACGACGCGTTGAGGATTCCTTGATTGAAATCAATTTTTAAGCGTTTTGCA
This sequence comes from Clostridia bacterium, assembly GCA_017480115.1. Lineage (GTDB taxonomy): Bacteria > Bacillota > Clostridia > Oscillospirales > Acutalibacteraceae > RGIG2774. The sequence continues at coordinate 5,252 of JAFVBH010000057.1, read as the reverse complement.
AAGAATTTTTTCCGCATTGCGGATGCGCGCCTGCGACGGCGGCAGCGTATCCGTCAGCGTGTAGGGAACGCCCAGCGCCTCCCATTTGAATATGCCCAGCGCATGGTAAGGCAGCACCTCGACCCGCTGTACATTATGCAGCGTATCGATAAATGCCCGCGTCGCGCGCAGAAACTCGTCATGATCCGTGAGCTGCGGTACAAGCACATGCCGTATCCACACCGGATTGCCCGTATCGGACAGAAAGCGCAGCATATCCAGGATATTTTCGTTTCCTCTGCCCGTCAGTTTTTTGTGTTCCCGCGCGTCTATATGTTTTATATCCGCAAGAAATAAATCCGTGAGTGTGCATAACTCCCTGAATTTTGAGAAAAACGGTCCTTCCCTCGTAAAGGGCTGCCCCGCAGTGTCGATGCAGGTATTGATGCCGCGCTGTTTTGCTTTTCGGAAAAGCTCCAGCAAAAAGTCGATCTGCAGCAACGGTTCCCCGCCGCTGACCGTAATCCCGCCTGCGGCGCCCCAATAGGCGCGGTAGCGTTCCGCTGTATCCAGCAGCGCCTGGGCCGTTACCGCCGTGCCGCCGTGCAACGCCCACGTATCGGGATTGTGGCAGTACCGACAGCGCAGCGCGCAGCCTTGCATAAATATCAGGAACCGTACGCCGGGACCGTCCGCGGCGCCGAAGCTTTCGGTTGAATGGATATATCCTTGCATCATGCTTCCCTCCTCACTGTGCATGCATTATACCATGGATTGCGGATAAAACATTGATTTAAATCAAGATTTTGCAGCTTGGTATTGCCCGTCGCATGGAAAAACACCGTGCACAGCGCCTTTGCGCCGTACGCGGTGTCGGGAAATGATCGTATTGTTTATGGGTACAGAGTTTATAGATTTACAACGTCCTTGATAACTTTTCGCAGCGTATCCGCAGATTTGCGCAGCGCTTGCTCTTCCTCGGCGCTCAGCTCAATGGGCACCTGCGCTTCTACGCCGAATTTGCCTACCACGGCGGGCATGCTCAGGGCGACGCCGTCGATGCCGTAGCTGCCGTGCTGCACCGCGGATACGGGTAAGATGGATTTTTCATCCCGTATGATTGCCTCGCAGATGCGGCGCACCGACATGGCGATGCCGTAGTAGGTCGCCTTTTTCTTTTCTATGATCTCGTAGGCGCTGTTTTTGACGTCCTCCGCGATTTTCCGCATGGCCTCTTCATGCGCAAAATATCCGCGCATCTCGCAGAAATTGTGCAGCGGCACACCGGAGACGTTGGCGCTGCTCCACGCCGCGATCTCGCTATCGCCGTGTTCGCCGATGATAAAGGCGTGGACGCTGCGGCTGTCCACCGAGAGATGCTCGCCCAGCAGATACTTCAGCCGGGCGGAATCCAGCACCGTACCCGAGCCGAAGACCCGATGCTCCGGAAAGCCGCTGAGCTTGACGGCGGTATAGGTCAGAATATCCACAGGATTGGCGACGATCAGCAAAATGCCCGCGCAGCCGCGTTTTGCGATCTCCGGGATGACGGATTTGAAAATTTCCACGTTCTTTTTTACAAGATCCAGCCGCGTTTCGCCGGGCTTCTGTCCCGCGCCTGCGGTGACAATGATAATTGCCGCGTCGGAAATATCATCGTAGGTGCCCGCGTAGATCTGCATCGGCTTGCTGAAAGGCAGACCGTGGCTGATGTCCAGCGCCTCGCCCTCCGCCTTGTCCTGATCCGCGTCCAGCAGAACCATTTCCGAAAACAGTCCGCTCTGCATCAGCGCAAACGCCGACGCCGCGCCGACAAATCCGCAGCCGATTACCGCAACTTTTCTGTCGTTTACTTCGACCATTTGTACTCCTTAATCGATATTGATAATTTCATAGTCTCTTACGCCGATGCCGTGCTGCGCCGCGACCTCGACGGTGTGGATCGCGTTCCGGGAGTCCATGCGCTCGATGAGCGCCGCCTTGCCCGGATCCGCCGCGTTTTTGACCGCGTCATAGCACGCCTGATCCAGCGCCACGGGGTCTACGGATGCAAAGACGCCCAGATCCGCCATTTCCGGCTCGTGAGGGTTGGAATCGCAGTCGCAGTCCACGGAAAGGCGGTTCGCGACGTTGATATAGACGATGTTGTCAGCGCCCATATAGTCCACCACGGATTTATCCGCATCCGCCATGCTCTCAAGGAACGAATCGTGATCGGCGGTCCAGATTTCCTCCGGCACGCCCGCGCCGTGGATATACGCCTTGCCCTTGGCGGACGCCACACCGATGGACATGTTCTTCAGCGCGCCGCCGAAGCCGCCCATCAGGTGCCCCTTGAAGTGGGAGAGCATCAGCATGGAATCGTAATTTTTCAAATGCGCGCCCACATAGTTTTCTTTCAGATGCACGCCGTTTGCCACGGGGATCGGGAAGTCGCCCTCCTCGTCCATAAGGTCAACAGACGCAATATCGAGAAAACCGTGCTCTTTGATCGCTTCCCAGTGTTCCGCCGTGGTGTTCCTTCTGCCCTCGTAGGCGGTGTTGCACTCCACGATCGTCCCCTGCAATTCCGTCACCAGATCTTTAATCAGCGCGGGCTGCAAAAAGTTGTGACCGCCCGGCTCGCCGGTGGAAATTTTAACGGCGATTTTGCCGTGCAGCTGCTTTTCCAACGCGTGATAGATTTTTATAAGGGAATCGGGGGTAATCTCTTTTGTAAAATAAACGCTTGCCTTTGCCATCGAGTAAACTCCTTATTGTTATTTCTGATTTTATTATATCCAATCTTCGTCAATTAGTCAATGCAGCTGCGTGGGCAGATGCTGTCCGTGCAGTTGGCACAACAAATTTATTCCCGTGGTATCGGATTTTTGTGTTTTTGATATATGCACCGGCCGTCAATACAGCCGTGCAACTGAAAACCGAAGCTTTTCGCAATATGCCGGGTCGCGGATTGCCGCCTGTCGCATTCGATCACAATGTCTTGCGTTGTGGAAGCAAGCAGCGCGGCGGTCAGTTCACGGGCAACGCCCATGCGCCAAAAATTGCGGTGAATGACCCAGCCGAGTTCCATGGCGGTCGGGTCATAGGTATGCCAAATCAAATGCCCGATCAGTCTGCCGGTATTTTTCCATATGACCGCATAAACAAGCGGCGGGTCGGACAGTCCTGCGTCGCGGATAAATTCCCGTGTTTGCGCCATCGTATAAGGCGGCTCTATATACTGCATGACCGCCGGATCGGAGAGAATCTCATACAGCGCCTCGGCGTCATTTTCCGTAAAACGCCGTACAACCAGTCGATCTGTTTCCGTCATACGTAATACCTCCGTGTTTCGGATACGCCTATTATAGCATACCATATGCAAAAATCAACACAGCTCCGTTATTGCAGCGGCGCTGTGTCGGCTTGTTGTTTTTGCTTATGTTGAATATGCGTACGAATTGATCGCAGCTTTTTCCTTAGGTGCGACTGCCGCCAACCAAAGGAGGGGCGAGGTTTTTTATGCCTGCTGCGCGTGCTTTTCCTCCAGCATCTTCTTTTCGTCGTCCCATTTTTTTCCATACAGAGGATAGAATTTCATGCCGATGGCGGAAATGATCAGCAGCAGCGCCGGAATCGCCATCCACGCAACAAGAATCCCCTGTTTGCCCATGGCGGACTGCATACCCGCGGCAAGGGCGGTATCATAGCCGAACCATTTGGCAATCATCAGAAACGACGCATTGGCAAGGCTGATGGCTGGCTTTGTGATCAGGCTGTTGACGCCCGCGTACATACCCTCGCGTCTCGATCCGGTGACGATCTCGTCATAGTCGATCACGTCGCCGTTCATAATAGGCACAAGATACATGCCGCCGGCAAAGCCCAGCCCCGCAAGGAAAAATACCACCAGCGCCACAGGCGTGAACTTGCCGAATATCGACATCGCTGCAGCGCCCGCGGCAAAGAGCACGCACATGATAAATACACATTTCCGGACGCCCCAGGGTTTTAATTGCCTGATCCACAGCAGGATACCGACGACCGCGCCTGCCGCTAAAATCCCGTAGGATACGGGCATCGGGGTGTCAAACTCATCAAAATAATAGATAACGCCCTGCATCAGGACCGTCTGAATAAAAATCACGGTAAAGCTCAAAATCTCAAAAATGATAAACGATCTGTTTTTAAAGCAGGCGACCACGGATTTGATGATGTTGATCGAGGTATCGGATTCGTCCTGCACTTTTTCTTTATAGAAAAATGTGGAGATGAAAATGACAAGAAATGCGCCGATACCGATGCAGGTCATGATGATACGGAACTGTGTAGGATCGCTGCCGACCTCGGGACGAATCAGCGGGAACAGCACCAACGGCACAGACAAAGAAATCAGACTGAAGAAAATTTTCCAGATAAAGATGCTGCTGCGCGCCTTGTTTGACACCGCCATGGTGTAGGGCATAACATAAAGTGAGGTGGCAATGGCGGTATAGAGCGTGTCAAACAGGAAGAGCGTCACAAGCATCTGTGCAAACAGCGCCGCCTGCGAGTCGCCGAAAGGCCATTTGAACCATGTGATGATGAATACCACGGCGTAAATCGCAGAGCCGTAACGAATATAGGGGATTCTTCTGCCCAGCTTTGATTTCGTTCTGTCGGAGATATAGCCGAACAGCGGATCGTTAAACGCGTTCCAAATCGCGAATATGATCCACACAATACTGGCAAGATTTTCCTGCATGCCCATGAATTTAGTAAAGAAATAGGTCATGCCGCCGCCGGTCAGCAGACTGTTCAGCGTGCCGCACATGCAATCCGCGAAGCCCAGCCAGAATTTGCTTGAGGCAGGGACGCGTTCTTCGGCGGTAACGGAATTTGTCATTGTAAACGCTCCTTTTGTATCGTCATTTTTGCTTATTATAGCATCATTTTTCTATAAAATAAAGGCAAATACAGTTCTTTTCTGTTTGGTTTGCGGAAATTGAACAAAAAATCGATTATTTGCAGATTTTATTCAGCAACTCGTTGCCGGTCGCCGATTAACGCCTTTGGCGCTCGACGCTATAAATTCTGGTTTATCGGCGTTGCCGATAAATCAGAATTGAAAAATGAATGATGAATAATGAATAATTGCGGACGGGCTCCGCCCGTACCCGATCATAGAAAAACACAGAGCAAACATTGCGAATACTTATTAGGTTTTTATCAAAAACAAACACAATAGGATACGTTTCACTTATAATCATCTATAATGGCGGTTGCTTGCAACCGCACCGAAATCATTCATC
>JAFVBH010000056.1 GCA_017480115.1 Clostridia bacterium | reverse complement strand
GATGGGAAGATCAGCATATTTTTCCCGGCTTTGGAATATGGTTAAGCCCTTACGGGCATTTATTAGAAAATCATACGGCAAAGGGAAATATGTGCCTTTTCCTGCATATTTTCCGTTTGCCATATGATTAAACGGCGCAGTGCGCCGTGCTACCCGTTTTCGGTAATTGTTTCTAAAATCCAAGCCGCGAAGCGGCTTCCAAACCTCCTCCCTCTTCCCTCCTACCTTCTACCTAAATTCTGGTTTAGCCGCGCGACGGTTAAATCAGAATTTACAAAAAAGTACTTTACAAATCATAATCCCTGTGTTATAATCATAGGGCTGCGAAGTACACGGGCTTTGGCGTAGACCTTTTTAAGGTGTTCACCTGTCCTCTGTCTGTGGCTTATGCAAAATATTATAAATGAGGTGAATGAAACATGATGACAGCGGAAAGAAAAACAGAGATCATCAAGGAGTATGCCCTGCATGAGGGTGACACAGGTTCTCCCGAGGTGCAGATTGCGCTGCTGACCGAGCGTATCAACACCCTGACTGAGCATCTGCGTTCCAACAAGAAGGATCATCATTCCAGACGCGGCCTTTTGAAGATGGTCGGTCACAGAAGAAACCTGCTTGCGTATCTGCAGAAGAACGACATCGAAAGATACCGTTCTATTATCGCAAGACTCGGTCTTCGTAAATAATTGTGTCTCTAAGGCGGCAAATCGTTCGGTTTGCCGCCGTGTATTGTTTATAACGGATAAGGTTTTAGCAGTTAACAGAGAGCCTTTTTCAGAAAAAAGACTTTGTGTTATTGTTAAAACCGATCCGTGTGTATAAAATATCATTGAAAGGAAAGGTTTTAACCACATGTTTGAAGAATTCAGAAAATTTGAAACCACACTTGCGGGCAGACCGTTGGTCGTCGAGACCGGCAAAATGGCGCAGCTGGCAAACGGCTCCTGTCTGATCCGCTACGGCGAGACGGAGATCCTCTGCACCGCCACCATGTCCGCCTCCCCCCGCGAGGGCATCGACTTCTTCCCGCTGTCCGTGGACTTTGAGGAGAAGCTCTATTCCGTCGGCAAGATCCCCGGCTCGTTCCAGCGCCGAGAGGGAAAAGCCAGTGAAAAGGCTGTGCTTTGCTCCCGTGTGATCGACCGCCCGATCCGTCCACTGTTCCCCAAGGATATGCGCAATGACGTCAGCGTGGTCGCGACGGTTATGTCGGTCGATCCCGACTGCCTGCCCGAGATCACCGCGATGATCGGCGTTTCCATCGCGCTTTCCATCTCCGACATTCCGTGGGACGGCCCCATCGCCGGCGTTTCCGTCGGTCTTGTGGACGGGCAGATCGTCATCAATCCCAACGCCGAGGAGCGTGAGAAGTCCGAGATGGCGGTTACCGTCGCCTCTACCGCCGATCTGATCGCGATGATCGAAGCCGGCGCGAAAGAGGTGGATGACGAGACCATGATCAACGGCATTCTTGCCGCCCATGAGGAAAACAAGAAGCTCGTCGCCTTTATTCAGGATATTGCCGACCAGATCGGCAAGACGAAGATCGACTTCCCCTCCAACGATCCCGATCCCGCGATGTTCGAGGCGATCAAGGACTTCGCCATTGAGGATATTAAGGCCGCGCTGGATACCGATGATAAGCGTATCCGTGACGAGCGTCTCAAGCCCGTTTATGCTGCGGTTCACGAAAAGTTTGATGAAATTTACCCCGAAACCATCGAGAAGATCGACGATTGCCTGTATAAGACGCAGAAGTACGTTGTTCGCCGCTGGCTCCTTGACGAGGGCAAGCGTGTCGACGGCAGAGGGCTGGACGATATTCGTCCGCTGAACGCGCAGATCGATCTGCTGTCCCGCGTACACGGTTCCGGTATGTTTACCCGCGGTCAGACGCAGGTCATGTCCGTCGTGACGCTCGGCTCCAGCGGCGACGCGCAGATGCTGGACGGTATCGATAACGAGGATACCAAGCGGTATATCCATCACTACAATTTCCCGTCCTACTCCGTCGGCGAGACCAAGCCCATGCGCGGTCCCGGCAGACGTGAGATCGGTCACGGCGCGTTGGCGGAGCGCGCGCTCTTGCCCGTGATCCCCTCGATCGACGAGTTCCCCTACACCATTCGCGTGGTTTCCGAGGTGCTGTCCTCCAACGGCTCCACCTCGCAGGGTTCCGTTTGCGGCTCCACCCTTGCGCTGATGGCGGCGGGCGTGCCGATCAAAGCCCCCGTTGCCGGTATCTCCTGCGGTCTTGTGACCGAGGGCGACCGCTTCATCACCATGGTGGATATTCAGGGGCTTGAGGATTTCTTCGGCGATATGGACTTTAAGGTCGCCGGTACCCACAAGGGCATCACCGCGATCCAGATGGATATTAAAATTCACGGTCTGACCCCCGAAATTATCCGCGAAGCCATTGCCAAGACCCATAAGGCGCGCGTGTATATCCTTGACGAAATCATGCTGCCCGTGATCGCAGAGCCGCGTCCCGAACTGTCCAAGTGGGCGCCCAAGATGCTCAATACTCGCATCGATCCCGAGAAGATCGGCGACGTGATCGGCAAGCAGGGCAAGGTCATTCAGCGCATCTGCGCCGAGTGCAACTGTAAGGTCGATGTGGAGGACGACGGCAGCGTATTCGTTTCCTCTACCGATCTTGAGGACGCAAAGAAAGCTATCTTCATGATCGAGACCATTGCCAACGATCCCGAGGTGGGCGCGATCTACACCGGTAAAGTCACAAGACTGATGAGCTTCGGCGCGTTTGTGGAGATCGCTCCCGGCAAGGAAGGGCTTGTCCACATCAGCCAGTGGGACGTAAAGCGCGTGGAGAAGATAGAGGACGTTGTCGTCGTGGGCGATGAGGTCATCGTCAAGGTGCTGCCAAAGGACGATCAGGGTAGACTGAACCTTTCCCGCCGCGATGCGCTGGTAGAGAAGCTGGGGCTGACGCCCGAGTATACGCCGGAGCCGAGAGCGCCCAGACGCGACCGCAGAGACGGCGGCAGAGACCGCAGAAGAAGAAACGACAGATAAAATATCTGTATTGCAACAGCCCTCGAAGCTTATCGCTTCGGGGGCTGTGTGATTTTCTGTGTTAGCCCTGCGCCATTGCGCCGACCAGCATCATATACTCGCCGATCTGCGCGCCGAACTCAGGGGCGCCCTCCATGATCAGCTTGCCCTGTCTGGTGGAATCCAGCATGTCGTCGGTGGAAAGCAGAATGCCCAGTGCGCTGTCGAGAGAATCGAAACGCATGGTGAAAAACGGCATTGCCCGTTTGTAAGTGCCGCGCCCTGCTTTGGTCTTACCTGCCTTGACGCGGATAAACGCGGAAACGTCCGGTTCATTGTCAACCTTCCATGCGTACACGCGGTCGGGGCTCTTGGACGCCCAATCGTGTACCGCTTCGTGCCCGTTCTTGTTCAGCTGGCTGATGCCGCTGGACAGCAGATAGAAAAAGCACTTGACCATCAGGCGTTTTGTCGCTTCGTCCGCGGGGGCTTCCTTTTCGCTCAGCAGACCGGACATCTTCAGCAGCGCCGCCATAAAGCTGACGAAATACTTCGGGTGCTTAGCAAGCCCTTTCATCTTCGGCAGGGTATTCGGCGCGATCTTGCCCTTAAAGAACGCGTTCAGCGCCTCAACGCTCTTGAACTCCAGCTCGACAAAGGGGTGCTTGTCGACTTTGCCTGCGTGGACAAGCCATTCGTCGCAGTTGACCTGAAAATGCGTGGCGTATTTTCCGCCTGGCGCGTCGGGATCCAGCGCGCTGACCTGATAGATACAGTGTGTACCCGCGAAGAGCTTTTTCAGGCTCGGCGTATCGGCAACGATGACCTTGAGAAGAGGGACTGCCGCGTTAAGGAAGATTTTATTGGTAAGAAGTTCTTCTTTTGAAGCCATTGAATTTCATTCCTTTCTTGAATTGCTGCGGCGGAGATTACATCTCGTCGTCCCAGTCGTCGTCTTCCTCGAAGTCCATCTTCATAACGTCTCTGACGGCGTTGATGATACCGTTGGAATCGATGCCCAGCGCGTTCATGATGTCTTCATGCAGGCCGATGGGCGCGAACTGATCCTGAATACCCAGCTTGCGGAACGCGCAGCCTTTGCCGGCTTCCACAACGACCTCCGCGACAGCGGAGCCCAGACCGCCGATGACGGTATGATCCTCTACGGTGATGATGCGGCGGGTCTCGGTGACCGCCTTAATGATCGCTTCTTTATCGATGGGCTTGATGGTGTGCATGTCGAGTACGCGCACTTTCAATCCGTCGTTGACCTCAAGGAATTTTGCCGCTTCCCATGCCTGAAATACGCAGGAGCCGCAGGCGATGATGGTAAGATCGGTGCCCTCGTTCACGGTGACCGCCTTGCCCAGTTCAAAGCCGTAGTCTTTATCCTTATACAGCACACGGTCGAAGCCGCGGTTGATACGGATATAGAACGGACCGGGGGTATTGTATGCCGCCATCACGGCGTTGTAGGTCTCGTAGCCGTCCGCGGGGCAAATCACCGTCAGATTCGGGAAGCTTCTCGTAACTGCCAGATCACAGATCGCGTGGTGGGTGGAACCCGCCTGCCCGAAAGACGTGCCGGAATGGGTGGCGATGACCTTGGCGTTGATGTTCTGATAGCAGAGGTCGGTGTGCAGCTGCTCGCCCGCGCGCAGGGAGGTGAATACGGAGAAGGAGGAAAGGAACGGTACAAGCCCCGCTTTTGCCATACCGGCGGCAATGCCCATCATATCCTGCTCGGCAATACCGACGTTAAAGAAACGGTCGGGAAATTCTTTCTGGAAATCACCGATTTTGGTGGATTTTGCAAGGTCTGCGGTCAGCGCAACGACCTCGGGGTGGGCGCGGCCCAGCTCGACCAGCGCCTGACCGTAAATTTCAGCGGTGGACAACGATGTGGAATCGATTGCTGTGTAAGTTAAACTGCCTGCCATAGCTTACTCTGCCTCCTTTTCAACTCTCGCGAGTCTCTTCTGATAATGTTTTTCAAGGCTTGCCTTTGCATCGGCATATTTTTCCTCGTTGATTGCGCCGTAGTGCCAGGTGTAATCACCCTCCATGAAGTCAATACCCTCGCCCTTGACGGTGTTGAGAATGATCATAAAGGGTTTGTCGCTCTCATTTGCAAGCGCCTCGTCGATGGCGTCGCAGATTTCCTTAATATTGTTGCCGTCAATGCTGCGGACTTCCATGCCGAATGCCGCCCATTTATCCGCGAAAGGTTCCAGCTTCATAACGTCCTCGGTCTTACCGTCGATCATGCAGCCGTTACGGTCAACGAAAGAGATCAGATTTGTGGCTTTGAAATTGGAGGCTGCCATGGCGGCCTCCCAGTTGGAGCCTTCGTCGCATTCGCCGTCGCCCAACAGAACGTAGGTCTTGTAATCCTTGCCTTGTACCCGCGCCGCCAGCGCCATGCCCAGCGCCATAGGTAGTCCGTGCCCGAGAGAACCGGTGGATGCGTCCACGCCGACAACCTTATTTGCGTCCAGATGGATACCCATTTTGGAGCCGGAGAGGTTAAAGGTCTTCAGCATTTCAGGATCGTTAAAACCATAGTCGCAAAGGACGGGCGCGTATGCGATGCCCGCATGCCCCTTGCTGAGCACAAAACGATCTCTGTCGGGCCAGTTAGGCTCATCGACCCGAAGATGTAAATACTTATGATAGAGAACGGTCAGCAGATCCATGCAGCTCATGCCACCGCCGATGTGGCCGCTGCCTGCCCAGGACGTGGTGTCAAGACAGAGCGTGCGAAGCTCATACGCCTTTTTTTCAAGCGCAAGCCATTCCGCTTTTGTTAAAGACATGATTTGTTCCTCCTTATTGTATAACTTACAAAAAACGACTGTATAAATTCTGTTTTTTGTATAAACACACTATACATGATACTATAAAATCCCATATAAGTCAACAATATATTCGCGGAGTTTTGTATATTTTATACGACAATTGGCGGTTTCACTTTTTGGAGAAATGTGCTACAATAAATGCTGAAAGGCGGTTCTGGTTCTATTGCCGCCAACCAAAGTACCGGAGGCGCGTTCTATGGAAAATTTCACCGAAGTCGTTGCTGCATTGATACGGCGCGGCGATACATTTATGATTTGCAGGCGTCCCGCGCATAAATCTTGCGGGCTGCTTTGGGAATTTGTCGGCGGCAAGGTGGAGCCGGGGGAGAGCAAGGCGGTGGCGCTGATGCGCGAATGCCGCGAAGAATTGGCGATCGATGTTGCCGTCGGCAGCGTGTTTACAGAGGTGACGCACGCGTATCCCGATATTACGGTGCATCTGACGCTGTTTAACGCTGAGATTGTATCGGGTGCGCCGCAGCTGTTGGAGCATTGCGATTTGCAGTGGATCGCACCTGTACAGATCAACGACTATGACTTTTGCCCCGCAGATAAGGATATACTCGCGTTGATCAAGCGCGCTGATGCGGCAGTTGTCCGCATGCGGGAACTGCTCTTTGCCTGTCAGGACGAAAAATATCGGGATTTCAGCGCAAAGCTGATCCCGAATATCCCGCCGGAGACGATCATCGGCGTGCGGGCTCCCGATTTGAAAAAAGTTGCCCGCACGGTGCAAAAGGAAGCGCCGGCAGACGCGTTTTTGTCCGTGCTGCCCCATACTTATCATGAGGAAAACTGCCTGCACGGGATGTTGATCGCGGCGGAAAAGGATTTTTCCCGCACTGTAGCGCTGCTGAACGATTTCCTGCCGCATATCGATAACTGGGCGGTCTGCGATACCATTGCGCCCAAAGCCTTTGTAAACGTGCCGCCGGAGCTTTTGGAAACGGTGAAAGTATGGGTTGGCGCTGCGCATGCCTATACGATTCGGTTCGGAATCGGTTGCCTGATGAGGTATTATCTGGACGCGCGGTTTCAGCCGGAATATCTCGACTGGGTCGCCGCTGTACAAAGCGAGGAATACTACGTAAATATGATGCGGGCGTGGTACTTTGCCACCGCGCTGGCAAAGCAGTATGACAGCGCCGTCAAGCTGCTGGAGTCCCGCGCGCTGGACAAATGGACGCATAACAAAACGATACAGAAAGCCATCGAAAGCTATCGGATCTCTGATGCACGGAAAGAGTATCTGCGAACGTTAAGAATAAAAAAATAACAAGAAGCAGTTACGGCGTTGCAACGCTTCTGTTCTGAAAAACAAAATCGCGGCAGCCGCAGCTGCCGCGATTTCTTGTGCGTAAATAAATTGTTTGTAAGGTTACAGGGACAGACCGTTCTTGAACATATTGACGATCTGGTTGAACACGTTCATGATCGTGGCGAACACTCTTCTGATGGTCTCCAGAATGCCGTTGAGCTTCTCTGCGGATTCATCGGACTGTACGCCGAGAACGGTAATTCTGTATTCTTCAACATCGTTGATGCCGTTGATGTGATAGTATCCGAAGGTATCGCCGGTGGGCGTATCGAATGTACCGTCGGATTTCTTTTCCGCGCCGTCTACAGTGACGGTCAGCGCGTCGGTAGCATGGTAACCGTCAAGGATCATGACCTTGAACTCCACGTTGGTACCGTAGTCGGCAAGGATATAGTCGATCTGCTGATTGACCGCCTGATCCAGCGTATAGCCGCGGGCGACAACGCGATAGCCCTTGCCGGAGGGCAGCGCGATCTTAATCTGCTTAATCAGATTTTCGCTAACATAGGGGGAATAAGAAACAGTAACTGCCTGTGCTTCAGGCGTGACCTCATAAACGTGCATGTCGCGATAAACACGAATGCCGTTGGCATAGACAACATACTTGTTGGGATCGGTTCTTACTTCATCAAAATTAAGGGTGAAGTAGAGGGAGAAGCCGTCCTGTACGTAACCGTCAAAGCCGGTATTGGCAGCGCCGAGATACTGTCCGGAAAGCTTATAGGTGTCGTTGTAAAGCTTGGAAACGTTGGTGTTGTGGTTGATTACGGTATTGTCCGCGATCTGCACATGATACAGATCCTCCGCAGCGGTGGCGGGAACAACAACATGAGTGGCGTATACGCCCTTGCCGTTGGTGCTGATATTCGCCTTGTTGACGACGGTCGCATCGTTCTTAATCACGCCGCTGTTCCAGATGTTATTATTGACCTTCAGTGTACCCTTGTTGATAATGGTACCCTGGTTGTCAATAATACCGTTCACGGTGACCGTACCGGTAATGGTGAGCGTGACGCCCTCCGCAACGGTAAGCTGCGTGTTTGCAGGGATCGTTGTGTCGGCATAGGTTGTGTTCTCAGAGAGGGTCGTGACGGTAACGTCCTCAGCGAAAGCGACAGGGAAGCACGCCAGCGCGATAATGACGGCAAGCACGGCTGCCAATGTTTTTTTCATATAAAATCCTCCTTGGCGGGTTGATGTCTCCCGCGATTTTCATACTTATGCTGTTTAATTATAGAATGAAATCGGCGGTCTTGTCAATACTTTTTTGGTTGTATTGCACGAAAAACAGCCATTTCAGAAAATAATTAACAAACGCGCGTTTTTTCGTTAATATGTGTGCAAAAACTCAAAAATCAAAGTCCTTCAGCGGAATCCCGTATGCGTCCGCGTTCTTTTTATAGGTCAACAGCTTGATCGCATCCACAAATCCCCAAATCGTGCCGCCGAACCCGCAGGTCACAAGCGTGACAAGAATTTGCAGGACGCCCAGCGTGGAATCGCCGAGATAGAAATTCTCAAGACCGAACGCGCCGAAGAACAGCGCAAGGAACGCCGCGATCAGCCGAGAACGCTGTCTGGGCGGCTGGGGCACTTGGTTTGGATTGACAGGGACGTAACCGCTACCCAAAGGAATGCCGCAATTGAGGCATTGGATCGCGTCGGGCGCGTGGGGCGCGCCGCAGTTGGGGCAGAAGCCGCCTGTATTGGTATGTACATGCGCCTGCATATTATCGGTGACGGGCGTCTGCGACTGCGGTTCGGGCGGCGTTTGCCGTTCCAGCGTCATGCCGCAGTTAGGGCAGGTATCTGTTTCAAGCGCGATATTCATACCGCATTTCGGACATATCATTTTTTGACACCTCTTTTGTTTTCTATAGTCTAACATATAATTTTGTGAGAAAAATTACTAACAAATGAAGATTTGTTTACAAATTAATACGAATCCCTGATTAAAAACTGACACCCAGACGCGAGCAGAATTTTCGAGGGGCAAGGCAGACGACGCAGGCGGGCTGTCGCCCGGCAAGGAGGATAACGCAATCCCTCGGAAATTCTGCCGCGGTGAATGTCATGTTTTTATCAGGGATTCGTATAAGAACCGCACAAAAATCCGGGAATATCGGCGGCGCTCCACACTGCGTTGACGCTCAATTCTCGATGCTTCCTCGCTGCCCGTGGCGCAATAAAAAGCCGGCAACAACGGGCATTTATCCCGTTGTTGCCGATCTGATGCAACAGCTGAAATATTTGGATTTATTCTGCGTCGGTCTTGTCAACCTCGACCTTGGAATAAAGACCCAGCCCCTCAAGATCGCTCTTCGGCTCTCTGGTGACCGCAGGAGCCGCGTCACGGGGCGCGTTGTCCCGTCTGCCGTAACCGCCTCTGCCGCCGCGGTTATTGTATCTGCCGCGACCGCCGCGATTGTTATAGCCGCCCTTGGAGGGGTGGGTAGGCTCTACACCCTCCTGCAGGGAGATCACCACTCTGCGGGAAGCGTCGTTACCCACGGAGAAGGACTGCACGCCCTCGATCTCCTGAATGGCGGTATGGATAATACGGCGCTCATAGGGATTCATCGGCTCAAGAGAGACGTTTCTGCCGTACTTGAGTACCTGCGACGCGCTGCGCTTTGCAAGGGAGCGCAGGCTGATCTCACGCTTCTCGCGGTAATTGCCGACGTTGACGGAAACTCTGTCGTAATCGTCGCCCGCCATGTTGGAGACAAGCCGCGCAAGATATTGGAGCGCGTCAAGCGTCTCGCCGCGTCTGCCGATCACGATGCCCTGCTCGCCGTCGCTTTCCACGTTGTAGGCGATGCTCTTGTCGGATTTCGACGCGGTAATCGTTACATCAGGCAGCCCCATCAGCGCGATGACCTTTGTCAGATACTTGCTGACAGCATCGTCAACAGGCTCAGCGGGCGCTGCGGGCTGTAATACGGGCTTTGCCGCCTCCGCAGGTTTTTCTTTTTTCTGCGGCGCGGGCTTAGGCGCTTTTTCTTTCTTCTGCTGGGGGGCGGGCTTCTTTTCCGCTTTCTTTTCCGGTTCCGTTTTTTTTGCGGGCTTGGGATCCGGAAGCTCGTAATAAACTTTTACTTGCGCGGGTGCGCCGCCGAAAAGACCCAGCGTCTTTTTCTTACCATGGGATATGATCTCAAAGTGCACGTCCGCTGTTTCGGGCGCGTTCAGCGCTGCCAGGGCAGCCTTATGCGCCTCTTCAACGGTGGCACCGGATCCGATACATTCTTTTATCATGATTTTCACCATTCCGAATTTTAAAAATTCAATGTCTGCCGTTTATAACGCAGACCGGCAGGGCTGCGGGGAATTTAATCGCGGTATTTGACCGCTTCTTTGATGCTTTTTTCCCGGGCGCGCGCCTGTACGGTCTCGTCGATCATCAGCTGCGCCATAAGTTTTTCAGGCTTGTAGATGAGGTTCAGAACCACGGTCTGAATGAAAGAGAGAATATTACCGATGATCCAGTAGACGCTGATACCGCCGGGGAACTGGAAACCGAAGTAAACGGAGAACGCGGGACCCATCAGGAACGTACAGCCCATCATCATGGGGTTATTTGCCTGCGAGGGGTTCTGCTTGCGCTGGCGGAGCATCATAAATATGCTGGTCAGCAGCGCGGTGACGCCGGAAATGATCGGCAGCAGCCACAGCACGTTAAAGTGGTTCATCTCGGGTCTTTCGGCGAGATTGATGCCGAAGATCTGAAACGCGTCTCTGAATTTTTCGATTGCCGCATAGTCGGACGCGCTGACGCCGGCAATACCGGAAAGCTCGTCCAAATGATTCAAAACCTCGATTTGCAGGGTCGCGCGACCCTGTGTGGAAATCTCGGCAACTTTCTGCACCGCGTCGGTAAGCGCGGTGACAACGTCGGAGCCGAGGTGCAGAACGCTGGTAAGCGGCGTTCTGATCGCGGAATACAGACCGATCATAACCGGGAACTGGATCAGCAGGGGCAGACAGCCCGACGACATCGGGTTAAAGCCCTCCCGTTGATAGAGCGCCTGCGTCTCCTCGTTGATCTTCTGCTGGTTCCCCTTATACATCTCCTGAATCCGCCGGATCTTGGATTGCAGCCGCATCTGCGCCGCGGAGCTTTTTTGCTGACGCATGGCGGACGGGAGCAGAACCAGACGGGTGATTACGGTAATCACCAGGATCGCAAGCAGATAACTGCCGCTGATATTATAGAAGAACCCGAGAATATATCCGAACGGGACGGCGAGCATATCATATAATGCTGTCATAGTTTACCTCCGGCTGTCTTTTTTTTCGGGCACGGGGTCGTAACCGCCGGGCCAAAGGGGATTGCACCGCAAAAGACGGCGAAACCCCAAAAAACCGCCTTTCAGCACGCCGAAGCGTTCAATTGCGGTATAGGTATACGCCGAGCAGGTAGGGTAGTATCGGCATCTTGGCGGAAACAGGGGCGAAATGTGCCGCTGGTAAAACCTGATGGCGCCCAGCGCGATCTCAGACAACTTCACTGTTACCGTCTCCCCTCGGGAGCAGACCGGCAGCGGTCAAATGCCGCTTCATCACGGGCGCCAGCTCCGTACTTTTCAGAAAGCAGGTGCGTGTCCGGGCGACAAAGATGATGTCGTAGCCCGGTTTTACACGGTCGCTGTACCCGGCAAACGCCGCTCTGATGATGCGTCTGGCTCTGTTGCGCTGCACCGCGCCGCCGATTTTCTTTCCGGTCGTTATCCCCAAACGACAGACCCCAACACGGTTCTTGATTACAATCGTCACCAGTGCGGAGTCCTGAAACGATTTACCGCGGGCATAAGCGCGGCGGAAATCGCTGTTGCTTTTTACGGTCTGTACTAAAGGCAATGCAGTCACCTGCCAAATCAGTAGGTCAGGCGTTTTCTGCCTTTCGCTCTGCGGCGGGCGAGAACTTTTCTGCCGTTTCTGTCTGCCATTCTCTTGCGGAAGCCGTGTTCCATCTTGCGATGACGCTTCTTAGGCTGATAGGTTCTTTTCAATGTTGTGACCTCCATTCTGTAATGTAAGTAGATAATAACACGCCGTTAAAGAAGTAGTGATAGGAGGGAACGGACGTTTTATTTTGCGAAATGAGACAATCGCCGGGAATGCCTCTGCAATGGTAAATTATATATCATCAGGCGGGGGAATGTCAAGGTTTTTTTTGGTGCGTAAAAATTCTGATCTGCGGGGAATAAACGCCCGGCAGATCAGAATTTAATAAAATAATGAAAAATGAATGCTGATAGATTTGGATGCGGTTACAAGCAACCGCATTGCCGATTAAAAAGTTATGCACCCGTAAATAGATTCATAACCAGTAAAAAAATCACGCCTGCCGTGCCGCCGAGGGCGCTGACCGCTGCGGAAAATGGATTCAGGTGCAGATGCACACCGATCAGCGCGCCGATCAGATTTACCGCGAAAAAGGCGCAGATTCCCTGCGCCGCCGTCAGCAGGATCGCGCTGACGGGACGGCGGTTTTTGATATACGACAGCAGCAGGATCGCGCCCGCCGCGGCAAGAATCAGAATCAAAATTTTTCCGTTCATAATATCCCTCGATGATCGTTCAAAAAATTAACTTGTCTGTTAGATACTATGCCGAAAAAACGGAAAACATGCCCTGTCAGCTTTATTTACGTGTTTTTTATCCCGCGATTGAATATACTTACTATTGAAAGGAGCGTTTTGCATGAACAAACACTCAAGCACCTTTGAGCAGTATTGCTGCGTGATGGAGAAAAATGTCATTATGGAAGAAACACATTTTCACAACGGTACGAAGCATGTGCATTGCGCCAATCATCTGCTGTGCGCAATGAACGGCGGCTGCAAAAATAATATCATAAAAAAACAGCTCGCGTCGGAAGATTCGGAGCGCGGAATCCGAAATGCGGAATTGCAATGTTAACAAAGTCGTGGTAAAATATAGAAAATGTTGATACGCAAGGACTGATCTTTATGAAAACGGTAAAATTGACCCCTGCGCTGAAATCCACCCTTTGGGGCGGGCAGCGGCTGAAAGCGCTCTACGGCGGCGCGGATATGGAAAATATCGCCGAAAGCTGGGTGCTTTCCTGCCATCAGGCGGGGCCGTCCGTCGTTACCTGTGGGGAGTACGCCGGAAAAACGCTGGACGCGGTCATCAGGGAAAACGGCAAAGCGGCGCTGGGCGCGCACTGTAAAACCGAGGCGTTTCCCGTATTGATCAAATTCATCGACGCCGCCGACAAACTGTCGGTGCAGGTACATCCCGACGATACCTATGCCCGTGTGCACGAAAACGAGTTCGGCAAGACCGAGTGCTGGTACATTCTGGATTGCGACCCGGGGGCGGAGCTGATCTTCGGCATGGAAAAAACGCTCACAAAGGCGCAGTTCCGCGCCTGTATCGAGGAGCAGACCCTGCTGGACGCGGTACGGCACGTGAAGGTCAAAAAGGGAGATTTCGCCTTTATTCCCGCGGGCACGCTGCATGCCATCGGCAAGGGCATTCTGCTGGCGGAGGTGCAGCAAAGCTCCGACACCACCTACCGCGTGTACGATTACGGCAGACTGCAAAACGGCAAGCCCCGGCAGCTGCATATCAAAAAGGCGGTGGACGTGACCGATCTTACGCCGTCCGACCCGTCGTTGACGCCCTGCGGGGAGACGACGGTTCTTGACGGCTATACCAAAACATTGCTCGCCGACTGCCCGTATTTTACCCTGTACAAGGCGGACGTCAACGGAACGTATACCGACGCCGCCGACGCGGATTCGTTTGTATCGGTGGTTGTGACCGACGGCAGCGGCGTTTACACCGACGCGGACGGCAGCCTCGCGCTGCAAAAAGGCGACAGCCTGTTTATCCCTGCGGGGAAAGGTGATTTTACGATTACCGGCGCTGTGGAAATTCTGCGAACAAGTATTTAATGCAGAAGGCGATTGCGGAAAAGAAACGCGACGCTCGCCCTGCATTTTGCGCGAAAAAACATCAGCATCAACAGGAGATTATCCCGTTGATGCTGAATTTCATTGCGTCTGTTCCGTTTTTACGCTGTAATACGCTTTCGGGTGGGCGCAGATCGGGCAGATTTCGGGCGCCTGTTTGCCGACGACGATGTGCCCGCACTTTTTGCATTG
The DNA here is from genome assembly GCA_017480115.1 of Clostridia bacterium. GTDB lineage: Bacteria > Bacillota > Clostridia > Oscillospirales > Acutalibacteraceae > RGIG2774. The sequence goes on along the minus strand of JAFVBH010000056.1, from coordinate 671 downwards.
CCAGATCATGTCGTTGTCCTTTGAGAACACCAAGCCGCCCTCGACGTCGGCGATCAGACGGCGGTACTGCGCTTCATGCTCTTTTTCGATTCTGCCCACGCCCTCAAACAGGGTCGCCAGCGCGTCAAAGCCCTCTTCCCGCGCGGTTTTTGCAAAACCGACGTACATATCCGTCCATTCGATGTTTTCCCCGTCCGCGGCGTCCTTGAGATTGGTCAGCGTGTCGGGCATCTCATAATTTTTCAATTGCTTGAGCCAGATCTCCGCGTGTTCCTTTTCGTTCTCGGCGGTCTGCCTGAAAATATCCGAAATCTGCACGTAGCCGTCCTGCTCGGCTTTCGCGGCGTACAGCTCGTATTTCGTCATTGCCTGCGCTTCCGCGGCAAACGCCGTCCAAAGGTTTTTCTCCGTATTGGTTCCCTGAATCTCCGCCATGAAAATACCTCCGTATATTTTATACAAATAGTATTCCCGGTTTTAGGAAAAAATTCTGTAAATTCTGATTTAGCTGCGCAAATGGGCATACCCGTTTGTAGATAATATGTAAGGTCCCCTCTTGTAGGATCGTGGATTTATCTGTAAAATGATTAGTTGTAAAAAACAAATACAGCATTACCGCATACAAGAAGGAGACCTTACAATGAACAGTATACTCTATGTTGGCTTAGATG
>JAFVBH010000055.1 GCA_017480115.1 Clostridia bacterium | reverse complement strand
ATGGTTGTAAGGTAAGTGTCAAAATGAGAATAGAGCTCCGCGATCTTTTCTTCTATTGTCATAATCTGCGTTTCCGAGTATCGGATATGTTCCATATACTGTTTGATCAAAAGGCTCATGCTGCCGAATTCCATGACGATACCGAAAGAGTTTTCCGCGACATCTTTGATCTGTGCCGCTTTCTGTGTGCCGAATCGTTTTCTGCTTGGTATCTCGATGATCTCTGTCAGTTTCTCGGTATCTATTGCAAGTATCTCCTCCGGCGTAGAACAATGACGCAGTAATTCAGATGACGTCGCGCCGAAGATATCCGAGAAAACAGTTTCGTATTCGGGAAATACCTGGTCAAGCAAAGCGATGACCTTGCGCTTGAGATCAGCGGTCATGTCTACGATAAACGATCTGGCTCTGCAAAGCTCCCGCAGCTCATACAGTTCTGACGGCGGCATACCGCCTTCGGTATATCTGCCGAAGCGAATGACTTCCGCAATAATAAAAGAATCGTGTTCGTCATTCTTTACCTGTCGGATATACATGCCGCGCAGAGCATTCGACTGTATAGGATTGAGAACATGAACGGCATATCCGGCTTTGCGCAGATGAGAGTACAGTGCGAGCCAATAATGGGCTGTGGATTCCATGCCGATGATGAAATCTTCCGGTTGACTGCTGATGCGATTAAGCTCGGAGATCAGCTTTGAGAATCCGTTGAAATCGTTTTTGAAGTTGAATGCTTTTCTGACAATGCTGCCGGCATCGTCAATGACGACTGCCTCATGACTGCGTTTGGCGATATCCACACCAACAATGAACATGAGAAAACCTCCTTTGATTTGGTCGGACAGAACCCCGGCTCCTTATGGCTCACAACCTGCTTGGACATGAGAGGAAAGCAAATCTGCTTCGACATCCGGCTCATAAATGAATTGCCATAAGGCAGAGGTCTCAAACTGCTTCAAGTGAACGTTCGTCACAGGGAATATAGAAGAGTAACCTCTGTCCGATATGGGTAGTATATCACATTCAGGCAAGCCTGAACAGGATAACGAAGATACGGAGAGCCGATCAAACTGCTTGTGGAAAATACCGTTTCACGGAGAATAGAAGATCAGGCTCTCCTGCATAGATATCCATTAATTATGCACGGAATATCTACGGTTGATATTATAGCAGGTATAAGAGTCGGCGCCGTAGAATGGCTGCCGTCTCGCTTCGCATCGCCCGGCGACGCTGACCGTCCGCGGTTTTTCGGGATTTCGCCTTCCGAAATTGATAGGCGCCGTAAAAAGCCCCTTGGCGCCTATGACAGGCGCCGTAACCCGAAATATCGGCGGTAATCCGCGATTTTTTACGGTGCCGGGATAGGTGCTTTACACCAAAACGCTGAAAGAAAAAAATCAAATGCTTTGGATTTTTCAGCGTATGAATAACATCTTGGAACGTGCAAAAGAAATCGTAAACGCGGAATTAATCTTTGTCTAAGCAATACGGCTTTATTTTAATCATATGAAAATGAACAAGTAATATGTTGGTGGCAGAGAGAATATAGATTCTCCCTGCCGCCATCGCATTTATGTATTCAACGACCACCCATGATCACCGTGGTAAATCAGCAACTTGGTCATTCCGCCGTCAATACAGATGTTTTCGCCTGTGATGAAGCCGGCCTTGTCGGAACAGAGAAACAGAACCGCATTTGCGATATCCAATGGATTTCCCACTCTGCCGACAGGCTGCTGAATGGCGTCGGGACCTTCGTAAACACGGTAGGATGTGTCGATCCAACCGGGTGATATGGAATTGACGCGCACTTTCCCGGCAAGGCTCACAGCGAGGGCGTGCGTAAGCGCGGCGATGCCGCCCTTTGCCGCTGTATAGCTCTCGGTCTGCGGCTGGCTCATGCGGTCGCGGGAGGATGAGATATTGATAATCGAGCCTCCCGCACGAAAATGCGGCGCAAACAGTTTTGAAAGATAGAACGGCGCTGTGACGCCCACTGCCATTGCGTATTCAAATTCTTCATAGGAACATTTGTCGATCCCTTTCATCAGAGGCAGGGCGTTGTTTATGAGAAAATCTATATGCCCATATTTCCGTATCACTTCCTCGGTGAAAGCCTCCAAAACAGATTTCTCGGAGATATCGCCCACAAAGTGATCTCCCGGTGCTTTGTCAATCACAGCGACGATTGTTCCGTTTTTCCGGAATTCCTCGGTAATGCACTTTCCGATTCCGTTTGCGCCGCCTGTGACGACGGCAATCTTTTCTTTGAACATGGCTCGCTCCTTATCGCATTCTGACTTCCCACACGGTGTTTTTTGCGACGCAGGCGTATAAGATTCCCTCCGCCACATCCTCGGCGGTTTCCCAATTCGACGCCGCAACGCCTTCCGCCGTTCTGCCGAAGCCGACCTCAAATTCCGTTTTTGTAGCGCTTGGACACATCACGCAGGTTTGAATGCCCTTGTGCCCAAGCTCCCGGTCAATGGCTTGAGACAGTCCACGCTGCGCGAATTTCGTCATAGTGTAAATGGTTTCGTCCGCGTGACCGATGTGTCCGGTAACAGATGAGACAAATATTATACGCCCCTCGCCCCGTTTCAGCATATCCGCAGCGGCGTATTTGGAGAACATAAAGGATGAAAACACGTTGGTGTCCATGATCTCACGGTAATCCTCCGCCGTGGAATCGGCAAGAGTGATGAGTTTTCCGATGCCTGCGTTGTTGATTAGTATGTCTACCTTACCAAACTCTTTTACGGCAAGCTGAACGGTATCAATTGCAGTCTGCTCCAAACGGCAGTCACCGACGTAATAAACAGCGCGAACGCCCATGGCTTCGCATTTTGCCTTGACCTCTTTCAGTCGCTCCTCTCTACGGGCGGTTAAAACGAGATCGCAGCCCTCCGACGCCAGCGCATACGCGGCGGCTCTGCCGATACCAGAGCTTGCGCCTGTAATAATCGCGGTTTTTCCTTTCAGCTTGTTCATACCTTAGTCCTCCGCGTCATTTTCAATATCTTTTATCTTTTTTGCCGGAACGCCGCCGATCACGCAGTTGTCCGGCACGTTCTTTGTCACAACCGCACCCGCAGCGACTACCACGTTATTCCCTATATTCACGCCCGGCAGAATGGTGCAGTTCGCGCCGATCCACACGTCGTTGCCGATTTTAATGGGCTTCGCAATGCCAAGATGATTTCGCCTGCCCTTGGGCGAGAGCGGATGATTGACGGTAATAATGCATGTGCCGGGTCCGATCATCACATCGTTTCCCATTGTCACGGGCGCAATATCAAGGATCGTGACGTTGTAATTGGCAAGAAAACGGTCTCCCACGTGAATATTCAAGCCGTAATCGCATTGAAAGCCCGGTCCCGTCCACGGATCGCTGCCGCAGGAGCCAAAGAGCTTATGTAGCTGCTCCGCGATCGCGGCTTCATCTACCGGATCGATGGCGTTTAGCTTCGCCGTTTCCTTCATTGCGTGTTGTTTTCGTGCATTGACTTCTTTATCCCAAAAGGAATATTCCAACCCCGCTTCCAGTTTTTCAAGCTCTGTCATATCGTTTTATCCTCTCCGTATAATTTTTTTCGTTTTATCAAGTATATCACAATCAAAAACACTGTGCAAATGATCCATATGATGGGTTCTTTTTCAATTACGCCTACCACTGCGACTACGAGGCGGAGACCGAAACGAAGGGGCACGTCATCAAAATCAAAGAGGGAGAATGCTATATCGGACAGCCCTTCACCGGCTATGGCTTGCGGCAGAATGCGGACGATCACGCCGTGGTGATCGGCGTACTGATTCAAAAGCAAATGTTTTACCGGGATTTTTTACCCGTGGTCGCTTCCGACCCGACGATCTTCCGCTTTTTTCTCGATCCGCAGCAAAACGCATTGTCGGAGGATTTTCTTCACTTCTCTTTTCAAAGGGAATCGCCGGTAAGATCGCTGCTCGAAACAATGGTTATGGAATACGCCCACCGTCAGGAAGATACACAGACGGTGTTAAAGCCGCTGGTCAGCGTCCTGCTACTGCACATTGCGCGGCGTTACAGGGAGCTTTTCCCGCAGGAAACGGGCGGAACAACAGCGAAAAAAATCATGCGGTATATGGGATCGCATACAGACTCCGTCACACTTTCCGCACTTGCAAACCATTTTTCGTACCATCCGAATTATATTTCAAATTTACTGCGAAAAGATACGGGAAAATCATTTTCAGAGATATTGCTTCAAATGCGCATGGAACGGACCGTAATGCTACTGCAGGGCACGGAGCTTTCGGTGGAGGATATCTCCGCCATGCTCGGCTACGCCGACCGCAGCAATTTCTTTAAAGCGTTTCGGGACTATTACGTCACAACACCGAGGGAATATAACAAATAAATCTTGATATTTCCTCGTCATTATTTTTTGCTGAATATAAAACATCTGTAAACATGATTCATTCACCCGAATTTTCTTTTCAATTTGAAAAATGTGCATAAATGCGCAATGATTACCGTAAACGATCAAACCAGCGTCTGTATTTCTCGCGATTGGCTTCTTTGCAGACGCAATAATAGTGAACGGTTGCCGAACCGTCCGAAAACGGGATCAGCACGCGGTTCGATGAATAACCGCGCACGCGCCGCACAAGATCCGTGGCAAAGGACGGCAGCGTGGAGTAATTCGTCAGTTCCATCAGACTTTCCGTGCTGTCCTGCAAAATAAATTTGGAATCGGGCATATTCTGCGTTACGATCTGCTTCCAGATACCGACCTCGGATACCATCAGAAACGTCTCGCCGTTGACCGCGGAAAACGGGATCTCCCGATAGCCTGCCGCGGGATGAGCGGGCATCACGGAAAGATACAGCCGCTCACTGCCGCAGGGAACGCAATAAAATCCCGCTGTCCCCGTCGGTTTTGATAAAATGATGATCTGATAATTGTCATTTTCCAGCCCGCGAAGCAGTTCTTCCTCCGATTTTAATTCGGAGGATAAGGTCATATCCGAATAAAGTCCCGACAGGATCGGTAAAAATTCCATCAGCGGTCCGGGCGCGCATGCCCCGACAAACAGCGTCCGGCAGCTTCGGTCAAAAGCCTTGACCCGACGAATCATATCATTTTCATCCTGCAATATCCTCTGCGCGTAATCGGCGGCAAGTCTGCCGGTATCGTTCAGGGATATTTTGTTTTTGCCCCGTTCAAACAACTGCACACCCAGCGCGTCCTCCAATTTCTGCATGGAGCGGCTCAGCGCCGGTTGGGTAATATGTAAATGCTCCGCGGCAGCGGACAAGGTGCCGAATTCGGCAAAAGCCGCCAACTGCTCCAATAAATAGATCTCGATCATGTTTTTTTGACCTTTCAGTATAAATATCAGTTATGGCGCTATGTAAAACAGGCATTGTACATTTTCGTTTGTCTTCAGTATAATATACCCGTAAGCAAAAATCAAGTATCATAAACAGGAGGAATTAGTATGGAATTTACAACCTTGAACAATGGAATTCAAATGCCTTTGGAGGGCTTTGGCGTGTTTCAGGTGCCCGATCCGGCGGTCTGCAAACAGGCGGTTCTGGACGCCATCGCATCCGGCTACCGTCTGATCGACACCGCCGCCGCGTATATGAACGAGGAAGCCGTGGGCGCGGCGATCAGGGAGTGCGGCGTCCCCCGCGAGGAGCTGTTCATCACCACAAAGGTATGGGTGCAGGATAACAGCTACGACGGCGTGAAAACTGCGTTCAACGATTCTTTGAATAAACTGGGTCTTGATTATCTCGACCTGTATCTGATCCATCAGCCCATCGGCGACTATTACGGCGCGTGGCGAGCGATGGAGGAGCTTTACAAGGCGGGCAAGATCCGCGCCATCGGCGTTTGCAACTTCTATCCCGACCGCCTTGCAGATCTTTGTCTGCACAGCGAGATCGTTCCCGCCGTCGATCAGGTGGAATGCCATCCCTTCTTCCAACAGAAGGACGCGCTGCGCAACGCCAAGGAATTCGGCGTGGCGCTTGAGGCTTGGGGCCCCTTTGCGGAGGGCGGACACGGTATTTTTACGCATCCCGTGCTGACAGCTATCGGCGAAAAATACGGCAAATCCGCGGCGCAGGTGGCGCTGCGCTGGAACGTGCAGCGCGGCGTGGTCGTCATTCCGAAGTCTGTGCATAAGAACCGTATGGAGCAGAACTTTGATATTTGGGACTTCACCCTCTCCGACGCGGAGATGGAGAAGATCGCTGCGCTGGACGTCGGTCACAGCGAGATTATTGATCACTTTAGTCCCGCTACGGTCAAAATGCTCTCCGGCTGGAAAATTCACGAATAAGAGGTCATGACAATGCAAAAAATCATTGCAGTTTTGTTGACATGCGCGATTCTGCTTTCCTTTGCAGCCTGCGCGAGAAATAAAACGAATACGGAAGAACCGTCCGAAAGCGTTGCCCCGATTGAGAACGTCAATACAGAGGGCGAGACCGATGCGCCTGTATCAAATGCGGAGCAGAAGATCCTTGTGATCTATTTCAGTTCCGCGAACACCGCCAATGTGGATGTGGTCTCTTCCGCAACGCCAAAATTCGGCGCGACGGCGTCGACGGAATTGCTGGCGCAGTACATTCACGATGCAGTGGGCGGCGATCTTGCAAAAATCACGCCGGAAGAAGATTACCCGGAGGATTACAACGGCGCCGCCGATCAGGCAAAGACCGAACGCGACAGCGACGAACGCCCCGCGTTTCTGCCTTTGGAGGTAAATCCCGAGGGTTACGACGTGATCTTTGTTGGGTATCCCATCTGGTGGTACACGCTGCCGATGGTCATGTACACGTTTTTTGATACCTATGATTTCAGCGGCAAAACGATCATTCCCTTTAACACCCACGCAGGCTCCGGTAACGGCGGCACCTATGCGACTATCGCGGAACTTGAGCCGAACGCCACTATATCGGACGGCTTCAATGTCAGCGGCAGTCGCGCAGATAACGCGGAAAACGACGTGAAAGCGTGGCTGAACGGACTCGGCTACTAAAAAGGAGACGAATAATAGATGAACGCATTTACCTATCAATATCCCGTCACGGTTTATTTCGGCGAAGGGACCGCGGCAAAAAATCTGCCGTCCGAGCTTGCCAAGGTCGGCGGGACCGTTATGCTCGCCTACGGCGGCGGATCCATTAAGAAATACGGTATCTATGACGAGCTGATTGAAATATTAAAGATTGCCGGGAAAGAGATTGTGGAATTCAGCGGTATCATGTCCAACCCCACCTATGCAAAGGTGCAGGAGGGCGCGGCGCTGGCAAGAGAAAAACATGTGGATTTTATTCTTGCCGTGGGCGGCGGTTCCGTTATCGACTGCTGTAAGATCATCTCTGCGCAAGCGCTGTTGGATGAGGATATCTGGGAGCTGGAATATGCAAAACACGGCGCGCCGACGGCGTTTATTCCCATGGGCGCGATCGTCACAGCGTTCGGCACCGGCGCGGAAATGAATAACGGCGCGGTTATTACCAATGAGGATAAAATGCAGAAAGCCGCGCTTTGGGGCGCATTCGCCTCTTTTGCGGCGCTCGACCCGGTATACACCATGACGATGCCGATGAAGCAGGTCATTTCCGGTTCGTTCGATACGCTATCCCACTGCATGGAGACCTATTTCGGCATGGGCGGCGCGAATAACCTATCCGACGAAATCAATGAGACGATCATGAAAAGCGTTATTCGCCATATCCGCGAAACGGTCAAAGACCCTGCCGACAAATACGCCCGCAGCGAACTGATCTGGGCGTCCGCCATGGCGGAGAACGGCATTTTGAAAATCGGCAAGGTCACGGATTTCCAGTGCCATATGATCGAGCACCAGCTCGGCGCGTATACCGACTGCAACCACGGACAGGGGCTCGCCGTGATTCATCCGGTATTGTACCGTCATATTTATAAGTCCGCCCCCGAACGGTTCGCACGTTTCGCAAAAAACGTCTGGGGTAAAAACACAGCGGAAGAGGGCGTTGACGCCCTTGCGGATTTTATCAAAGAAATCGGACTGCCGACAACGTTCTCGGAAATGAACATCCCCACTGATACGGATTTCCGTGCGATTGCGCAGAGTACCGTCATTACCCCCGGCTGCTGCAAAAGACTGACCGCAGATGAAATTTATGAGATTTTGACGGAATGTCAATGAACGGAAAAAACAAGATGCTCAATATCGGCAAACAGATCGCGCTGATAACGCTGCTCGTTTCCATGCTGTTTACCGCCTGTCAGAAGGCAAATGAATTGGGAATTGCGAATATGACGGAGCTTTCCACTTATCTTACCAAAGAAACAGAGACGCAAATGCAAACAACGGATTTTACGGCGGACACGCCCATAGAAGATGTAATCAACGACCCTGCCTTTGACGGCTTCGGGCGGCTGCTCCTTCCTGTCAATACCGGATACTACAGCGGCGATACCCTCGGTAATTTGCGCCTGACATGGTATACCGAGATAGATTCCCACAAGACTGTGGAGATCGTCAACACGCTGAAACGTCAAGTGCAGAACGGTCAGACGGTATTCTACGACATTTATACCGACGCGGAAAAGGCGGCTGATCCGAACAAAGAGAACACAGGGCTGTTCTTCTTCAAAGGAACGCCGGGTACAAAATTTTCCATCTGCAATGCGGGCGGCGGCTTCGCCTATGTTGGTGCGATGCACGACAGCTTCCCTCACGCGTTGGAGCTATCAAAAAAGGGCTATAACGCTTTTGCGCTGATCTACCGTCCCGGCGCGCAGACCGCCTGCGAGGATCTTGCCCGCGCGATTGCGTTTATTTTCGAACACGCAGAGGAATTGCAGGTGGATACTACAGACTACTCTTTGTGGGGCGGCTCTGCAGGCGCGAGAATGGCGGCGTGGCTGGGCTCTTTTGGCACTCCGTATTTCGGTGAAAAGGACTATCCACGTCCTGCGGCGGTGATTATGCAGTACACCGGCTTGTCTGATGTTTATGGCAACGAGCCGCCGACTTATAACTGCGTGGGCACAAGCGACGGGATTGCAAATTACCGTGTCATGCAAAGCAGGATCGACGGAATCAAGGCGAACGGCACTAACGCCGAAATTGAAATATTTCCCGGATTATCCCATGGGTTCGGACTCGGCACCGGCACTGTCGCGGGTGGCTGGCTGGAGCACGCCGTTGGTTTTTGGATGCGGCAGATAAATGAGTAAAGGAGTGTTCACAGTGAAAATTTTGTATTTTACCGCCACAGGCAACAGCTTATATGTGGCGAAACGGCTGGGCGGCGAGCTGCTGTCCCTGCCGCAGCTTGTGAGAAAACAGCAATATGAGATCAACGGTGACGCGGTTGGAATTGTTTGCCCGATCTACTGCGGGGAACTGCCGAAGTTTGTGACGCAGTTTCTGAAAAAAGCAACGATCAAAACCGATTACTTTTTCTTTGTCTTTACTTACGGTATGCACGCAACAAACGCCCGCGCCCATGCGACGGTGCTTTCAAAGCAGGCAGGCAGAGCAATCGATTATTCTGCCGAGATCAAAATGGTGGATAACTGGTTGCCGGGCTTTGACGCAAGGGAGCAGATCGATACCGCGCCGCAGAAGCGTATTGAACAGCAGATTGACGCAGTATGTGCCGATATTACAGCTCGAAAAAAGAACGCTGTTAAGATTTCGCCGCTGAAAAAGGTCGGCATGACGGCGGTACATAACACTATGGCAAAATCGATCCTACGTGGCGACGCGGCGCAGGGCTATACCGTAACCGACGCGTGTATCGGCTGCGGTGTGTGCCAACGAGTCTGCCCGGTGAATAATATCAAGGTTACGCAAAGACCGGTTTTTGCATATCACTGCGAGGTCTGCCTTGCCTGCGTGCATAACTGTCCGCAAAACGCGATCCATATCAATGGTGAAAAAAGCGGCGCGCGTTTCCGCAACGAGCATATCTCTCTACAGGAAATTATAGACGCAAATCATGCATAATACCGAAAAATAAAACATAATGGAGGAACTTACTATGAGAAAAGATTTAGGCGCGATTCCGGCGGTATATCCCATGCCGGTACTGATGATTGCAAGCTACGACGAAAACGGCACGGTGGATGTGATGAACGCCGCATGGGGCACGATCTGCGGTATGGATAAGATCGCCCTCTGCATCGGCGGTCACAAGACCAACGCGAACATTGAAAAAACCAAGGCATTTACCGTCGCCCTTGCCGACGCCGCTCACTTGAAAGAAGCGGATTTCTTCGGCATCGCCTCTGCCGGAAAAATGGCGGATAAATTTGAGCGCACCGGCATGACAGCGACCAAGAGCGAGCGCGTGAACGCGCCCATAATAGAGGAATTCCCCGTTACAATGGAATGCGAGCTGCTGGAGGATGTAAGAACCGACAGTCTGCACATGGTGGTCGGTAAGATCGTAAACGTGACAGCCGATGAAAAGGTGTTGGATGAAAAAGGAAACGTGGACGTCGAAAAGCTTGACGCGATCATTTTCGATCAATTTGGCAGAAGCTATTTTACCACCGGTGAAAAGCTCGCGGGCGCATGGAACGCGGGAATGGAACTGATGAAATGAAAACACACCAAACGCGTCCCTATGTGGTCTGTCATATCTTAAGCGCTCTGGACGGCAAGATCTCCGGTTCGTTTTTCTCCCTGCCGGAGACCGCCGCCGCGGGCGCGGCATACGGAAATATCCGCAGCGAATACGCCTGTGACGCGATCTTAAACGGCGCTGTCACAGCGTCGGAAATCTATGCGGACGGCTATCTTGCTTCGCCGCCCAAAAACGGCAGGCCTGTCCCTCGAGAAGATTTTATCGGAGCAACCTCTTATCGGAATTACGTTGTCGTTATTGATGCGGAAGGGAAACTTCACTGGCGCGGGAATATCGCCCGCCGTCGGGGAATGCCGGACTCTCATGTGATCGAGGTGCTGACAGAGAACGTTGCGGACGACTATCTATCCTTTTTACGGGAAAAGAAGATCTCGTATGTCTTTGCGGGCAAAAAGGAGCTTGATATTCGAACGGCAATGCGTAAGCTCAAAACGCTGTTTGTCATCGACACACTCATGTGCTGCGGCGGCGGAGTGATCGACTGGACGCTTTTGCAGGCGGGCGTTGTGGATGAATTAAGCTTGATTCTTGTCCCCGCCGCGGACGGAAGGCGTGATACGGCAAGTGTGTTTGACCAATCGGATTACGTAAGGGATAACAGCCCCGTCGCCTTTTCATTGATTGACGTTAAAGAACTGGACGGCGGCGCGCTTTGGCTGAAATACAAACCGAAAAACAATATGGAGTGATTTTATGGCTAAAAATCTTGTTCTATACTTTTCCGTCTACGGCACAGCGAAAGCCGTCGCGGAAGAAATTACAAAGCAAACCGGCTCAGATTTGGCGGAGATCAACCCCGCCGTTCCCTATGACGGCAACCGCGATCACTACAACGCCCTTGCCCACCTTGCAAAGCGTGAACACGACGAGGACGCGCGTCCCGCCATCAAAAACGCAATCAACATCGACGGGTATGACAATATCTTTATCGGTTATCCCATGTGGTGGTATACCTTTCCGATGATCCTTTACACGCTGTTCGACAAGTATGATTTCAGTGGAAAGACGATCATCCCGTTTAATACACACATGGGCTCCGGCGACGGAGGTACCTATGATACAATCCGCAAACTGGAACCCAACGCGAAGGTTGTAGATGGCCTTCCCGTGGAAATGCGCGACGCGGAAACAGGAGCGGCGGATGCCGTAAGCAAGTGGATAAAAAGTCTTGAAATATAAACTTATCGGAGGAATGAACATGGATACGCAGAAAGTAGTATTTGTAAACAAAGAGTTAAACACGCGATTGGCAGGATTGTTGTATATCCCCACGAATTTTGACCTCAGCAAAAACTATTCCGCAGTTATCGTGACGGGCCCGATGCTTTCGGTCAAAGAACAGGCGCAGTCGGTTTACGCAAAACGCCTGACCGAAGCAGGATATGTGACGTTGGTGTTTGACGGAACGTATTTTGGCGAAAGCGAAGGTCTGCCTCGTGGATTAGAGCTTCCCGAAGTAAAGGAAAGTGATATTGAAGGCGCGGTAGATTATCTTGCCGGTCTTCCTTATGTGGATTGCGAGCGGATCGGCGGACTCGGCATTTGCGGCTCCGGTTCATATATGTCCGTTGCGGGCGTAAAAGAACCGAGATTAAAAGCGATCACGGCGATTGTTCCGGCAATATCCGATATTTCCACCTCCGCAATGGCAGGTTTCTTCAAACCCGAGGAAGAAGTGAAAGCCGCAAAGGAAGCCTACGAAAAAGGAGAGGGCGAGATCGAATATCTCAATTTTATGCCGCGAGTATTTGACGAGGGCGCGGCATACTACTACACCTCACGCGGAACGCATCCGAGATGGTCAAACAGAGTGGTAGCATGGAGCCAGCTTGAGTTGGTAAAATACAATGTTACCAATATTATGAAGGAAATGCAAAAGCCGTATCTTGTGATTACCGGTGAAAACGCATGGTCAAAGCAGTCCTCAACCGAAGTTTTTAATGCCGTACCGCATAACGATAAGGAAATGCACGTGATTTCGGAGGCGGGACACTTTGATCTTTATGACCTCGCCCCCTATGTTTCCGAAGCGTTTGAGTACATTATTCCGTTCTTTAACAAGAACCTGTAAAAGATGAAGCCGTGGATACAATTTGCAACGATCCTGCTTCTGTGTCTTGCGTTTTCCGGCTGTTCGGTCGGGAGAGATACCGTCCCGACCGGGACCGGCACAAAGAACCCCGGAACAGGAGTGGAATGCACCGTGGCGCAATCGGACGAAACAGAGAATGATCACATGAATGTCAGCAATACAATTCCGCAAACGGGAATGACGACGGCAGTGCCTGCCGAATATGCGCAAGCGTCGTCTCAACCGGGGACAGTTGTCCCATTCTCCTACGACACAAGAGACTATGCCGAAAACAGCGCGCTGATTCAGAAGACCGCATATGTCTATTTGCCATACGGATACGATGAGAACGATATCGAAAAACAGTACGATATTCTCTACCTGATGCACGGCTGGGGCGGCCATGCGGGCGAATACTTTGAAGCTGCATCGCAGAAGAATATGTTCGATCACCTGATCGAAAACGGCGATACACCGTCGATGATCATTGTTTCCGCTTCATTTTACAATGAAAACAGCAACCGTGATTTTGGCAGCTCGATCACCGCGTTCCGCGTGTTCCACAACGAATTTGAAAACGATCTGATGCCCGCCGTGGAGGGAACGTATCACACATATGCAAAATCTACATCGGCAGAGGATTTGATCGCCTCCCGTGATCACCGCGCGTTCGGCGGTTTCTCTCTCGGATCGGTCACAACGTGGCTGCAGTTCTGCTACGACTATGACTATATCCGGTATTTCCTGCCGATGAGCGGGTCATGTTGGTACTACGGCACCTACGGCGATTTTCAGTTTAAAAAGAACGTGGATTTCATCGAGCAGCTTGTGAAAGATCACGAACTCGATGAAAGAGGCTATTTCATCTACCACGCGGTTGGAACAAACGATACGGTAAAAAGCCAGTCAATCGACATGGCGGAAGAAATGCTCACACGTGAGATATTCACCCCCGACCACTACGTCTTTTACCAAAAGGACGGCGGCTATCACGATTTTGGCGCCGTTCAGGAATATTTGTATAACGCGCTGCCGCTGTTCTTCAAGGCAGAATGAGGATGTCACGATGAAAAAGCTCCGTATGATTGTAAATATCAGCATGACAGTGGTGCTGCTTTGTCTGATGGCCTATTCTCTTGTGGGAGAACTGGCTCATGAGATCCTCGGAACGGCGATGTTTGTACTGTTCACCGTGCATCACATTCTCAACCGAAAATGGTTTGGTGCGCTGACAAAGGGCAGATATAACGCCTTTCGCATTTTACAGACGGCGCTGGTGTTTGCTTTGATCCTTACCGTGCTTGCATCCGCCGTCAGCGGCATCGTGATGTCACGGTACGTATATACCTTCCTCCCCATCAGTGGTGGAGCCGCTCTTGCAAGGCAGGTGCATCTCGTTTGTGCGTATCTGAATTTTATTTTGATGTCCCTGCACTTGGGGCTGCATTGGAATTTGATGATCTCCGCTATGGGAGAAAAAAAAGAAAGGTCTGCTGTTCGCACATGGATAGCGCGCGGTCTTGCGTTCGCTTTTGCCGGATATGGAATATACGCCTTCATCAAGCGGCAGATCGGGTCGTATCTGTTTTTGCGCAGTCAGTTTGTGTTCTTTGATACCGCAGAACCGCTGTTCTTCTTCTTTTTCGATTACGTCGCGATCATGGGGCTGTTCGTTTGTATCGGGCACTATCTGGCGCAATTGACAAAACGGTTCAAACCTAACCGCAGAAAGGATGCGTCGCGATGAAATACACCGGAAATATCTACCGTCCGCCATTTGAGGCGCGCAGCCTCCTTTTACAGGTGACAGTCGGCTGTTCTCATAACAAATGCGCCTTTTGTACTATGTACCGTGACGTGCCCTTTTCAGTGGAACCGTTGTCGCAGATCGAAGCCGATCTGAAAGAAGCGTCGCGCTATGCGCCGCAGGTCACGCGGGTGTTTCTCGAAAACGGGGATCCGTTTGTGCTGTCTGCGGATAAGCTCTGTGCCATAGCGGAACGGATCTATAGGTATCTGCCGAAAGTCAAAACCATTGCCATGTACGCCTCGATTTTGAATATTAAGACAAAAACCGACGCCGAGCTGCTGCGTCTGCGTAAGCTCGGTATTAACGAGCTGAATATCGGCGTGGAAAGCGGATTGGATACGGCTCTGATACGCATGAACAAAGGATATTCGCGCGACCAGGCGATCTATGAATTAAAACGGCTGCAGGCGGCAGGAATCGACTACGGTGCGAATATTATTTTCGGCGCGGCAGGCGCGGAGAAGCTTAACGAGAACGCACAAGCGACCGCAAGTCTGCTCAATGAAACGCAGCCCTATCTGATCTTTACGGGAACGATCCACGCAGACCCCGGCTGTCCGCTGTATGAGGATCTGCGCTCCGGCAGTTTTAAGGAAAATACGGTTCGCCAATATCTTGCTGAAGAAGAGATCGTTCTAAGTGAACTGACGCTCAAGAACTGTTATTACTTTGGTGTACACCCGTCAAATATCATTCCGATGCAGGGGTATCTTCCGAAGGATCAGCAGTCTCTTCTTCGCGAGCTGCAACACCGTCGGGAAACATTATCAGCCGCAGCGCTTGATTCCATCCCGAGCCGTGGTGACGAAGGCAAAATACTTCTTTAGACAAATTGATTATTAAATGATAGCAGTGAAACCAAATAAAATAAAGCAGCGATAGGAAAATCAGCTTCCTGTCGCTGTTTTTTTGAGGAATACGCAACCGTTTTTCAAAAAAGTTTCTTTAGAACCCATAAAAAACACTTCTCAGTGAAGAAAAAAAAAGACATCATTTCGAGCATTCGGACAATTCAATGATACACATTTTTTTAAATTAGACTAAGGGGTTCAGATCGTAAGGATTTTTCATTTCCGTTCTCTATTTTGAGCATTTTTGATTTTCGTGTCCAACTTGAAGTTCAGAATCAAAAGCCCGCAAACCCGCATAAATTCAAGGGAAACGAAGAAACATCCTTTGTTGTCCAGACCCAGGGGGTTCAGATTGCAAAGGATGTTTCAATTTTTATTCGATCTCCATCTTAAAGCAGACGGGGTTGCCGTTGGGCTCGGTCTTGACATGAATCTTCAGCGCCTCCTCGTCGCGGGTAAAGGACAGGGCTTTGCCGGTGGAGAGGAGGGTGACGGATCTTACAAGGAAATCGTGCTGCACGTGTTTTCTCAGCGCTTTGATTTCGGCGTCTCTACCGTCGGGGCGCATCTGAAACGCATAGATGCAGCCATTTTTATAGGTAAAGCGAAAATCCTTCGCCGTGAACACCTTTTCGGTTCCGTCCTTAAAAAAGCCCGCTTCTGCGTTGACTTCGCCCTCGCCGAACTGCCTCCAAAAGGTGACGCCGTAAATGCCCTCGCCGTTTTGCCGGAGCCATTCGCCGATCTCCAATAGCACCATCGTTTCCTCGTTTGTGATCGTGCCATCCGCCTTGGGGCCCACGTTTAACAGCAGCATACCGTTTTTGCTCACGATATCCACAAGGTCGCAAATGATCTGCCTTGCGCTCTTATACTCGTTATCCGCCCGGTAGCCCCAGGATTTTTTGCCGATGGCGGTATCCGTCTGCCACGGCACCGGCGAAATATCCGTCAGCGCGCCGCGTTCCACGTCGAAGGTGGCAACGGTGGGCGGGAAAGCCTCATGTTTATAGTTGACGGTAACTTCCTTGCCCCATTCCTCCGCACGGTTGTAATAGTACGCGCAGAGCTTTTTCAGATACGGTTTAAAAGCGTGGTTATGGATCCACCAGTCGAAATAAAGAATGCCCGGTTGATACTGATCGATCAGCTCGCAGGTGCGCACCAGCCAGTCCTCCAGCCATTCGGTTGAGGGACCCTCGGAATAGGTATCCGCCGTGGTGGCGTGCAACGTGCCGCCGTCGAGTTCCGGGCAATGGTAAGCGGGGCCGTAGAAATCGCGGTAGGCTTCGTCATTCACGTCGCTGTCAAACGTGCGGCCCATATTCATAAAGAAATAGTGCTCCGCCCGGTGGGTGGAGGCGCAAAACGGCAGCCCCGCCTTTTCGCAGGCGGCTTTTATTTCGCCCGCCACATCGCGTTTTGGCCCCATTTCTTTCGCGTTCCAGCGGTTGAAAGCGGTGTCATACATGGCAAAGCCGTCGTGGTGCTCGCACACGGGCATCACAAACCTTGCACCGGCTTTCCGGAACAGTCCGATCCATTCGTCGGCATTGAATTTTTCGGCTTTGAACATGGGGATAAAATCCTTGTAACCGAACACGTTCTGCGGGCCGTAAGTTTTGCGGTGATATTCAAATTCCCGGCAGCCCTTGTCGTACATTGCCCTCGGATACCATTCGTTGCCGTAGGCGGGTACGCTGTAGATCCCCCAATGGATAAAGATCCCGAATTTATCGCGGGTATACCATGTCGGCGTTTTATGGTGCGCCAGCGACGCCCAATCCGCTTTGTAGGTCCCTGCTGCATTCACCCTATCGATAAGTACAAGATATTCTTTCTTCGTCATACGTATCCCCCCGTGGATGATCCATTTTTCTGTAAGATTGTTTTACTTTTTTAACGGATGATTTCATAGTGAAACCGGCGGGCGAAGCGCTTATCCGCAAGCTCATGCACTGTGATCTCGCCCTGTTCGTCATCATATGTGATTAGGACCCGGCTGTACTGTCCCTGCTCATAGCGATAGGATTCGCCGTCGTCGTTATAGAGCAGAAAACTACCGTCGTCGCCGGGATAGATCCTTATGGTAATCGGCTCCTCCGGCAGATCATCTGCATATTGCAATGGTCCCGCCAGCGGGAGAATCGCCCCGGCTTTCACGAACACGGGGATTTTGTCAAGCGTACAAGGTACGTCTATATACCGCCCGCCCGTGTATTTTTTATCTGTATGAAAATCGTACCAGACACCTTCCGGCAGGTAGATCCGCTTTATTTTTACACCCGGTTCGGTGACGGGACAGACGAGCAACACGTCACCGTAAAGATACTCGTCAAAGGTGTTGCAAGCCTTTTCATCGTCAGGATAGACGAGCGCCAGAGGCTTGACAGGCATTTTGCCCACAAAGGTCACGTTCGCGTTTACGGAATAAAAAAACGGCAGCAGCCTGTAGCGCAGCTTGATTCCCGCTTTGATCGCCTCATAATTGGGTTCGCCTGCCTCGCCGAAGCGCCAGATCTCCCGCGGCGTATCCGTACCGTGGGAGCGCATCATCGGGGTGAAAACGGCGAATTGCAGCCAGCGGGTGTAAAGCTCCCGGTATGCGTCGTCCCGGCATCCATCCGGGTACTCTCCGGACCAAAACCATTTATCCGCCCGGTTCTTTGTGAAAAAACCGCCGATATCGCAGTTCCAGTACGCCTCGCCGCAGGCGATGTAATTTTGCATGATCCGTACTTGTTTTTGCAGCGTCTCCCAACTGGCGCTGATATCCCCGGACCAGACGATCGTCCCATATCTGTGCTGCCCGGAGAGGGCGGACCTTGTGATATTGACGACCCTTTTTTCAGGGGTCGTTTTTCTTTGATTTTCGTAGATCCCCTTGGAATGCACAATGGAAAAAGCGTTGAGGACGCCGTCGTCGAGATATTTTTTGAACTCGGCAACGCTTTTTTGCATCCGCACAGGGAGCGCATCCCGCGTCGCCCCGTCCCATACCGCGTCAAAGGGTTCCGTGGAATCGCACCACCAGCCGTCGATCCCGTACCGGAACAGCCCGTCGTTTGCCTGCCGCCAGTAGACGGCGCGCGCGGCCCCGTCAAAAGCGTTGTATACGCTGCCGTCTCCGAGCAGCATATTCTTTTTCGCAAGCTCCAGACGGTTCGGCGAATCTCCGAACAGATTGCTCCATACGGAAATAATCAAATGAATGTGCATCCGGTGCAGCGCATCAGTGCAGCCCTGCATATCGGGATAGCGGCTCTTGTCCAGATTCTTGTCGCCCCAAAGGCCGTCATTCCAATACTGCCAATCCTGCACGATACCGTCCAGCGGGACGCCCCTTTTGCGGTATTCGCCCGCGACCTCGAGCAGCTCCTGCTGATTTTTGTAGTATTCTTTGGACTGGATATATCCGCAGCACCATTTCGGCAGCATGGGCGTTTCGCCCGTCAGAAAGCGGTAAGCGGCGCAGATCTCGTCAAAGTCGTCGCCGAAAAGAAAATAGATATCCACCGCGTCCGCGCAATCGAGATATACGTCAGCCCGCGAACGCTCCCGATTGTCAAAGGTCATATAGGAAGCGCAGTCAAAAAGGACAGCATACCCTTTATTGGAGACAAAATACGGCAGTGAGATGCGCATGTTTTCCTGGTACAGCGGCACAAACCGCCCGTTGAGACAGGGATAGCCCTCTTCGTGAGAGCCGAGCCCGAACAGCGTTTCGGTTTCGTCGATCTCTACGGCGACGCTCGCATGATGAGATCGGCGGACAAAACGCTTTTTTCCGCCTGTGGCAGAAGAACGCAGCCCGTCGACCGTGTCCCGGATCTCAATGCTGCCGCCGCTTTCGGTGTAAATATCGTACGGCTCAAAGACCGGACAGGCGACAGCGGACAGCAGCCGTCCGTTTCGGTAAAAACGTAGATTTTGTGTTTCATCGGTCTGCACCTCCACATCCGCTTTTGCTCCGTCCATGGGCGCCGCTGTTACGATCAGACTTTCGTCTGGGATGCTGCTGTCGGGGGCGTAGACCACGCGAATCACGTTTTCAGAGTAAGGGATCACCCGCGGAAAACAGGAGCCGGTTCTTTTATCTGAAAGCTCTTGCATACGTTACTCGCTTTCTGCCTTTTATTTCGGCGAGAATACCTTTTCAACAAATCGACGGATCAAGTCAACCAGATTTAGAAAGAATGTTTTAATCCGCTGAAGAAGCGTTTGATTCCCCGACGGAACGTCCGTATGGATCGGCGGATATGTTTGCCGCGTATAATAATCGCTGTTCAGAATATGCGTATACGTTTTGCCGATCCCGGCGTTTTCGATGACGCCGCGCGCTTCACCGTCCCAAACCGCGTCCGGCACGGTTATGGCGTTCGTGATCACGGTGCCAGGCTCAATGCTGCCGGTGGTGGTATAGGAATCCGAAGTGGAATAGTTATTGTCCCACCGGTTCTCGCCTTTCCTGCCCCAGTCGCCGCAGTCGATCGCCGCGAAGGAAGCGCCGATCTCGATCACATTTTTCTCGCCGTAAACGTGCCGCGTGCCCTCGTCAACATGGATACCGCGGATATGATAGGACGTTTCCGCTCCGTCTGTGCCGATATGCCGTATATAATTTTCACTTATAACGGTTCCCGGCATATCGCTGAGAGTATAGATAGCCCCGCCGTCCCCGAGGACGGAAATGGTATTGATAAGTCTGTTCCGGACGATAGAATTATTCTTTGAAACAGTCGAGGGAGCGCCCGGGACAACAGCGTCCTCGTCGCCGTTCATATTCCACCAGCCCCAGCCGAGACTGAGTCCCGAATAGGGAGTATCCTCGATCTGATTCTGCCGGAACTCGCTGTCCTGCATGGCGAAGATCATAACGCCGGCGTCGCCCCAAAAGGCTCTGCTCGTGCTTTTGAACAGGTTATTCGTAATATTTAAATTGCCGCAGGGCGCCTCAACGTCTGCGTCATATTTTTCCTTTTCGCTGAAAACGCCGTAGTCACTGTTCTTGTCGCCGATATATATATGCTGCGGATGCCCGACAAGAAGCGCGGAGCCCGCCGTATCATAAATCATATTTCCGTCGACCGTAACATTCGACACGTCATTCACAAGCGATAATCCGTCGTTGCCGGTGTGGATAACAATATTATTCAAAAAACGGATATTTTCAGCGGAGCTTACATAGACCGCCGCAGGCCCTATGTCGTAGGATCTGTATATGTAGGTATGCCAATTGCCGTCGGCATAGGCTACCGTACCCGCCGCGCCCTGAATGGTGACGCGGCCGTAAGAATCATCGACCTTATACAAATTCCAGTCGGTATAAGCAAAGGTCAGCCCTTCAAAGGATATATCATGCGCTCTGTTCTCAGTGTTCGAGCCTTCCAAAGCAATCAGAGTTTCAGTCTCCGGAACGATCACCTCCGCGCTGTTCAGATCCTCATTTTCACGGGGATAATAGTATAACCTGTGAGCGGACTTGTCAAAATAAAATTCACCGGGAGTATCCAGCCACTCGAAAACGTTATAAACAATATTTTTGTTATTGAACTGATACGCGTTACCCCAGCCGGGAGTCTGCGCTATAGCGCCGTAAGGCATCTGAAGATAGGCACAGATATTGTTGCCGGTCTTCTGAAGATGATCTACGCATACGATAGCCGTATTCCACGTGGTCTGCGTCATAAGCTCTATATCATCCTGATTGCGGGTATCAAGGGGTATCGTATTATTTTTAAAAAGTACGCCCGAGGCGACTGTACCGTCTATCCAAGCCCAATCCGCCTGACCGGCGGTAACTTTGTATTCGCCGTAAGCGCCCTGTCCCTGAATCTCCCTTGCCGTCATATAGCAACGCGTACCGTTTACGTAAAGCGCGCGCAGCTTTTCACTGCGGTCCAGCGGGATGCTGTAGATCCCACCGAACTCCTTACGCCAAGTGCCGGTCAAGCGCGTCCCGCCGATCAGAACCGGGGAGGCGCCTTCGGCGGCAATATACCGGACCTCGCAATCGGATGTGCCGGAATCAGCTTCGGTGAACCGTACCGTCTCACAGATCTCATAGGTCCCGTCCGCGATCTCAACGACGATATCGCCGCTTGTTTTTTCGAGCGTCCTCACATAATCTCTTGCCGCGTTCAGCGTTGCAAACGGGTTTTCGGCGCTGCCGTCGCCGGTCGTATCGTCGCCTGCGGGGGAAACGTATATGCAGTGTGCGGCCTTCACCGCCGCGCCCGCAGCTTCGGCGAGGCCGACAAACGGGAAAACCCCGAGCATCAGCAGGCATACTAAAATATAACAGAGTGTTTTTTTCATGTCGCACATCCTCCTATGCTTTTATTTTAATAAAACACGGAGAATAACAAAATAGTATTTTACGACAAATATTATAGATATTGTCATTTTTTGCTAATTGTGATAGAATGGATCCGGAAACGGAGGGATATCATGGCTATACTATGTGTGGGAACGTCCGCCTACAGACTGGTGCGCGTAAACAGCGGCAGGATCGTTTCGGATATACAGGGGCATACCCACGGCGATCAAAGCTACGAACTGCACTACGTGCTCGACGGCAAGGGCGCGCTTGAAACCAAAGAAAAAACCTATGCCCTCGGCGCGGATACGGTTTACGTCAACGGTCCGGGTGTATGGCACAGGCAGCGAACGAACGACGTGGAGCCTATGTCGGAGATCTGCGTTCATCTTCAGCTCGAAAAGAAAGGCGACGATCCCGTTTCATCCCTGTTTAACGTTACGTCTTTTTTCTGCGGAGACGGAGATCCGGCGCTGCGGGCGCTCTTTCAAGCGGTCGCGGAGCACCACCGGGAGAATAACGTCTTTTCCAAAGAAAAAGAAAAGTGCTGTATCGGTCAGATCGTTACTACGCTTTCCGAAATGCAGGCGCCGGTAGCGGCAGCCGCGCAGCGGGCCAATATGGACGATGAGAAGTTTTATATCATTGACGTACTGTTTTGGTACGATTACGCGCGCCTGACACTCGAATCACTTTCGGATAAGCTGGGGATCAGCGCCCGACAAACACAGAGAATTCTGAAAAGACATTACGGTAAGACATTCCGGCAAAAGAAAGCAGAGGCGCAGGTTGAAGCCGCGCTTCTGATGCTCAGACAAGGGAAAACGGTGAACGAAGTTTCGTTGGCCGTCGGGTACAGTGATACCCCCTCCTTTATCCGCGCGTTCAAATCCGTTTGCGGCGTCAGCCCGGGAAAAGCAAAGAACATGAACGACGAAAAAGAAACAAAATCGGGTACTTAAACGAAAGTATAGACTACGGTTTTGGCTGTACACTGATGGAAAACGGCGATATCCGTGTTCATCATCGGTTTCCGTTTCGCCGGTACCTTATTCCCATTTTTATCTTCGGTAAATACAAGCGTCCCGTAACAATCCACACAGAATCCTCCGGACTGAGCGATCATCATCCGCTCCTTGAGCGACAGTCGCTCAAACGCGCCCCACATCGCTTCGTCCCGCATCGACTTTGACAATAACTGCTTTACGATTGGAAACACCGTAAAAAAGGTTTCAATCGACGGCAAAAGAGAACTGATCATTGAACGGAAAACAAAAAACGATCCAGCTACCGCACCATGCCGCTGACCCCCCGTCATAAAAGAAAAACTGCTGATTTTAAGAAAGAAATCGGCAAGCAGAAAACTTGCTTGCCGACCTTTGGCGGAGACGGTGGGATTCGAACCCACGGACCGGCTCATCACCGATCAAACGATTTCGAGTCGTTCTCGTTATGACCTCTTCGATACGTCTCCGTATATGTTAACGCGGGGATTCCGCGATTAACGCATTTTCAATTTTTCTTAGAATTTTTATTAGAACTGACGGTTTTTGCAAATCGCCCGATCCGATAAATTCCAGCGCTGTCAACGTGTTTCGGGAATTTGCTTTCCGTTCTGCCGAACGGATTTCGAGTGCTACACCTTCGACCACTCGGACAACTCTCCGTATTTGGATTTTTAACAGGTATATGTTATCATTATTCGCCCGCAATGTCAAGATGTTTCGCCTGAATTTCCCATTGGTTCCCATAGCGTAAATCTGATATAACAGCCATGCTGCTATATCAGATTTTAAGAATCGGACGACGGAGCGCCATATTTTACTTTGCCTGCAAAACTTCATTGTCGAGAATCCGTCACAAACCGCGCCCGCGAAAAAGTCTATACGCTTTTCACCCGCAGGGTATGCAATTTATCATCGGGCAGGGAGAGCGGAATTTCCAAGGCGCCGGGGAACCGCGCACAGCAATCGATGCGCGCGCCGTCAAGCGTGACGTGATAGGCGCATGTCTCGTTCATGACCGCAATGACGGCAAAGCCGTCTTTGCCGCCGTGATAGGAGATTTCGGCGGTGAGCGCAGTGTTGTCATCGGTAAACGCAGCGCGCTCCACCCATGTATCAAAGCCGGTATTCAACGTCCCCGCCTTAAAATAAGCGCGTCCCCACATGCTGACGGGGGTGGACAGACCGCCGAAATTATGGAACCAGCCGCCGCGTCCGGTCTGCACATTCACCATTTCAAAGGTGTAGTAGGAATAATCGACCTCCCGTTTCCAGACCTCCAGCGCCAGTTCCGCAATTTGATACGCAAAATCAGTCTCGCCGAGATCAAGCATGGTTTTCCAGATAAACCACTGATGCGGGAACCACACGTTGCCGTTCCAGTAGCCGTTGACCATAAAATATCCCGCGCGCATATCCACCGCGCTGATACCGTAGGGCGAGAGCATCTCCTTGGGATTTTTGAGATGGGACAGGATCGCCTGCGTTTGCGCATCGTTGCAGACGCCCGCGATCAGCGGATAAATACCGTCCAGCCCCTTGTTGAGATTTTCCCCGTTTTCCGCGCGCAAAATACCCGTCGGCACAAGGGAATCGTCATGCAGCACGTAGCTGAAATACCCCGTCTCCGCGTCCCATGCGTAGGTATTCAGCGCGGCCGTCAGCCGCGCAATGTCCGCGTCAAATACGGCAATATCCGCCGCGTTTCCGTTTTTTTGCGCGATCATACGCAAAATTTTCGCGCAGCGGATCAGCTGCGACGCCGTCAAGGCGGGCGCGGTAGTCTCGCGAATCTCGCGGTGCATCATCGCGACCTGCGCGGGATAATCGTCCATACCGCCGGAGGAATAGAAATAATCATAGGTCGTGGTCAGCCCGCTTTTCAGCTTCGCTGTGGTGGAGCCGTGCGTTCTGCCCGCAAGAAATTCATAATAGAGCTTCAGGCGGGGATATAACGCCAGCAGCGAAGTTTTATCCTCGGTGCGCTTCAGCATTTCCAGATACAGATAAAACTGCACCGGCACCGGCGAGCCGTGATGCAAAAAGGCGTAGTCGGGGTTCGTTTCATCGCTTAAATAGGTTTCCAGACTGTATGCCGCGAAGGCGGGCGCAAAATCCAGCATGCCCAGACCGATAAAGCCGGAATCCCAGGTATACAGGCAATCCCAGCGTTTGCCGGGCGTATGGTGAATGATGTATTCGCCGTGTTTATAAATGGGATAGACCGCATTGGTCAGCGTGGTCGCCTTCAGAATCTGCGCGCTCAGCTCATATTTTTTACCCGCGGTGTTGTAGCCGGGCGCAAGATCCCCGGCAAGGCGTTCGCGGTAAAGCGTCTCGTAGTCGGCTTCGGTCAAATACGCGGTCTCGCCCTCGGACAGCACCGCATAGACCACGGCGGTCTCGCCGGGCTGCACAAACAGGGTATGCACAATGGTATTGAAGAAAAAGCCGTCGTCGCTGTGCTTGCGGGAAAACGCGCCGGTGAAGCTCTCCGTCACGTCGTCGAAGGTGGGGTCGGCGTTGGACAGCCGCGCGGTCATGCAGTCCTCCAGCGCGCCGGTCGCGATCCGGCGGAAACGGGTGTTATCGTCAAAGGTGCGCAGATAAAACGCGCCGTCCGCATCGGGGTATTCGCAGCGGGACAGGTAGCCCCGCGCTTCTTTTTTCGTCTCGATCTGCGGCTGAAACGCAAAGGGCGTCTGCGCGGCGGTGACGGCGGACAGCTCCGACCGCTCCACGATACACAAAAAGTCAAATTCCGCCGCGCCCGTACCCGCAGCGACAAAATCAAGCGCAAAACTGCCCTGCGGCAGCGCGCCCAAATCCGTATACGAAAATACCGGATCGTCGGCAGGGGCAAGATCGACGGTATACGTACCGTTCAGGGTAAAAACGGCATGTCGGCTGCCGTTCACAAAGCGCACCTCGTCGCCGTATTCCACGTCGGACGTGCGGTAGCGCAGCGCAAGCACCGCATCATGAAAGGCTGCGGGAAGTTCCATCGTATAGCGGACGCGGTCCCCCTGCTCAGCGCCGAATAACGGGATATAATGCCGCGGCAGGTGCCAGCGTCCCACGCGGTCGCCCAAGCCGAAGCCGCCGTAAAAACGAAAATCGGCAAACTCGCCTTTCTTCATGCCGTCGGGATTTTGCCGATCCCACGGACGGGGCGTGTGATATTCGTAGCAGTCATACTCCCGCGCGTCTTTCATGCAGCGCTTTTCCGGCAGAGATACTGCGCAATAGGACGGGGACGGATATTCGATCGATTCAAAATAATTGACAAGGCAGTTCTGCACCAGTTCGGTATGGTTGACGATCTCGGTGCGGATCAGCGTACTGTCCGCCGACAGCCGCACGTAGGAGACCTCGGCATAGACCCTGTCCTTCCATTCCAGATCATGGCGATAGGTCACAAGAGAATAATCCGGGCTGCACCGCCACGGGTGGCAACCGGAGGGCAGCGTCACGTTGGGGATTTTAATATCCCCGCCGAAGATCGCCGGTACGGTCGTGACGTCAAACCGCACACCTCGGGCATGCGCTGCCTCGACGAGACGGGACAGCCCCATATATTTTTTTCCGTAAGGCCCCCAGAGGGGGAAGGGTTGCATCGCTTTCATTTTAACAAATCCTTAAAAAAATGAATAATGAAGACTGAAAAATGAATAATTGTGGGAAATCGCCTTCGGCGCCTTTTTATACAGACGCGTCCGGGAAATCTGTATACGCCGGGGACCGCGCCTATATGATCGGGGACGGGCGAAGCGTCTCGCCCGAAATTATTCATCATTCATCATTCATTATTCATTGAATCGGTTTTCTGTGGAATCAGAAATTGCCGGAATAGTTCGGCGCTTCCTTGGTGATCGAAACGTCATGCGGGTGGCTTTCCACCAAGCCCGCGCTGGTGATGCGCACGAAACGGGACTTGGTACGCAGCTCCTCGATGGTCGCGCAGCCGCAATAGCCCATGCCGGCGCGCAAACCGCCCACCATCTGATAAATCGTCTCGCTCAGCTCTCCCTTGTAAGGCACGCGGCCCTCGACGCCCTCGGGTACCAGCTTTTTATTATTGGACTGGAAATACCGATCCTTGCTGCCGCAGTTCATGGCGGCGATGCTGCCCATGCCGCGGTAGACCTTGTATTTTCTGCCCTGATAGATCTCGGTATCGCCGGGGGCTTCCTCGCAGCCCGCGACCAGCGAGCCGAGCATCACGCAGCTGCCGCCCGCCGCGATCGCCTTGACGATCTCGCCGGAGTATTTAATACCGCCGTCGGCAATAACGGGAATCCCGCACTTGTCCGCTTCACACGCCGCGTCATAGATCGCGGTGATCTGCGGCACGCCGATGCCTGCGACGACACGGGTGGTGCAGATAGAGCCGGGGCCGATGCCGACCTTGACCGCGTCCGCGCCCGCGTCAATGAGCGCCTTTGCGCCCTCCGCCGTGGCGATATTGCCGCCGATGACGGAAATCTCCGGGAACGCCGCCTTGACCCTGGACAGGGATTTCAGAATGCCCTGGCTGTGTCCGTGGGCGGAATCCAGCACCAGCGCGTCCACGCCTGCTTCCACCAGCGCAGAGGCTCTGTCCAAAACGTCCGCCGTCGCGCCGATGGCTGCCGCGCAGAGCAGTCTGCCGCGGGAATCTCTGGCGGAATTGGGGTACTGCACCGCTTTTTCAATGTCCTTAATGGTGATAAGTCCTTTCAGTTTACCGTTCTCGTCCACAAGAGGCAATTTTTCGATCTTATGCTGCCGCAGGATCTCCTGCGCTTCGGCAAGCGTCGTGCCGATATGGGAGGTGATCAGGTGATCCTTGGTCATCACGTCGTTGATCTTGATATTGAAATCATTCATAAACCGCAGATCACGGTTGGTGAGAATGCCCACCAGCTTGCCGCTTTCATCGCAGATCGGCACACCGGAAATACGGAAATTATGCATCAGCTCGTTGGCTTCATACACGTAATTATCCGGGGAAAGGAAGAAGGGATTCGTGATAACGCCGTTTTCGCTGCGCTTGACCTTATCGACCTCGGCGCGCTGCGCGTCGATGCTCATATTTTTATGAATCACGCCGATGCCGCCCTCACGGGCGATGGCAATCGCCATATGCGCCTGCGTTACGGTGTCCATGGCGGCGGTCATAATGGGGGTGTTCAGCTTGATCTTTTTGGTCAGGCGCGTGGACACGTCCACATCGGCGGGCAGAATATCCGATTCCGCGGGGATCAGAAGCACGTCGTCGAAGGTCAGCCCCTCTTTGCCGAATTTGACAGAGAAATCATTACAAAGCATAAAATCGTTCCTTTCCTGTATAGTACCGCTTGTGGGGTAAATTTTTTATATTATACTATTATATACTGAAGATTGCAAGCAGAAATTTCGACTTAAAAGCGCAAAAAAATCGGACGTTCGCCCGATTTTTCATACGTCCGCCGCAAGCAGACCGTCCGCAAGGACTGCGACCACATTTTTCTTCTTCATGTCCCCGCGCGCAGCGACCTTGGCGGCGGCGTACACCGCCATGGCGTCGGCTTCGCTGAGACGCAAGCCCTCCAGCTTTTCGGTCTCATAGACCGTCATGCGCGTCTGCACAGGCTCGACGGGGAACGTCTCGTCCGCGTCCGCAACGGTCTGCGCGTCGGTAGGCACGGCGGCAATGATTTCGGTCAGGGGGCGGTACGCTTTGATCAGCGCGGCAAAGCCGTCCATATCCGTCAACGTCTCCGCGCACATGACGATTGCGCCCACATGCCCGTAGGTATCCCGCAGAATCGCCGCCGCAGTCGCCTGCGCGGCAGACAACCCGGCAGCAGACGCGCCGTCCGCCGCAGCCGTGACCGCCAGCGTTCCCACGCAGCTCATAGCGTCCCCAAAGCGATGCAGTCCCACCAGCGACGAGCCGCTTTTGCTGTCGGCAATACCGTCGGCAATGCGCCGCGCTTTATCGATGCCGAAGCCGAAATTAAAATCTGCCATTTGAACCACCTCGTTATTTATATATCAAGAGAAAAATAGGCTTTTGCGTTCCTGTAGGCGACGCCCTGCACGATCTCGGCAAGGGCGTCAAGATCGGCGGGATATTCGCCGTTTTCCACCAAATCGCCCAGCAGAGCGCAGAGAATGCGTCGAAAATACTCATGCCGGGGATACGAAAGGAACGAACGGCTGTCAGTGACCATACCCACAAATTTGGAGATCACGCCGAGATTCATCAGCGCCTGCATCTGCGCGCGCATACCGTCGATATTATCATTGAACCACCACGCCGAACCGAATTGCAGCTTGGACGCCGCGTCGTCATTTTGGAAATTCCCGATCATGGAGCCGAGCATATAGTTGGCGATGGGATTTAAGGTAAACAAAATCGTCTGCGGCAGCGTGCCGTCCGCCGCCAACGCGTCCAGCAAACGGGACAGCCCACGCGCCGTGGGCAGATCGTCCATGGAATCAAAGCCCGCGTCGGCGCCGAGCCTGCGGAACATCGCCGTATTGTTATTACGCAGCGCGCCGATATGCAGCTCCATGGCAAAGCCGTGCGCATGGTATTCCCTGCCGAGGAAGCGCAGAATATCCGTCTGATATTGCGCGATCTCATGGGCGGTCAGGGGGTCGCCGTTCGCCCCCTTTCGGAATATCGTCTCCAGCTCCGCCGCCGTCGCCTCCGCGCAGGGGATCACGCCCAGCGACTGATCGGACGCGCGGCAACCCATGTTCTGAAAGAAATCCATACGCGCCGTAAGCGCCGCCTTTAACGCGGCATAGGAATCGACCGGATCGCCGACACGGGCGGCAAGATCGCCGAGCCACGGCGCAAAGGCGGGCTGCTCGATGTGAATCGCCTTATCGGGACGGAACGCGGGAATCACCTTGCATTTGAACGTCTTGTCCGCCGCGAGCAGCTGATGATATTCCAAGCTGTCGGCGGGGTCGTCGGTGGTTGCGACGCAGACCACGTTGGATTTTTCGATCAGCGACCGGGGCTCGAAGCCGCCGCCGTCGATCAGCGTTTTCGACCTGTCCCAAATCTCTTTGCCGGTCCTTGCGGACAGCGGCTCGTAAATGCCGAAATACCGCTGCAGCTCCAGATGCGTCCAGTGATACAGCGGATTGCCGATCAGATACGGCATCGCCCCCGCCCAAGCCTCGAATTTTTCATAGGCGGTCGCGTCCCCCGTAATATAGTTTTCAGAAATACCGATACTGCGCATGGCGCGCCACTTGTAGTGATCGCCCGCCAGCCAAAGCGCGGTCAGATCGGCGGGGGTTTTGTTCTCATAAATCTCTTTTGGAGAGAGATGGCAGTGCCAATCAAAGATCGGCTCGTCCTTGCACGCCGCAAACAGCTGCTTTGCCGTTTCGGTGCGCAGGAGAAAATTTTCGTCCATAAATCGTTGCATGGGACTGATCCTTTCAGGTTATTTAAAAATTTGGATAAACGAGTACAGCAGCGGCATCACGTAGACCGCCGCCAACGCCCCCAGCCAAAGGAGCAGCAGCGTATACAACGCCAGCCGCTCCGGGACGGGCGCGGTCGGCATGTTCTTTTTTCTGATTTCCAAGATAGCGATAACTGCGGTCAGCAGCAGCCCTGCAAGGGTAAGCCATCCGCCGTATTTCAGCCCTGTGGGAGTAAATTTCAAGGTGATCTGCGACTGCCCCGCCGACACGCGAACGGCGCATAAATCCCCTGCCGCCTGCTCCACGGCGACTGCCTCGCCGTTCACCGTCGCCGTCCAGCCCGCGTCATAGGAAACGGGCAAAATCGCGTAGCCCGCCCTGTCGGCGTTCTCGATCCGCGCGGAAACGCTGCGTTTCCCCGCCGTCAGACTGCCGCCGAAGCCGCGCTGCCGGGCGTTCAGCGCGTTCATTTTATCAAGAGACAAAAATCCGAACGCGAAATTATTCATATCCGCGCCGTCGGAGAGCAATTTGATTTCCACTTGCACCGTCTCGTTATCAAATACGCCCAACAACAGGCAGTTGTTATTATATTCCGCAGTATAATCCGCATGCGTCTCCCGGTGATAGGAGGGCACGGAGAGCAGCTCATCGTTCACATAGATCCGCAGACTGCTCCATGCGGAGGACAGGGAGGTAAAATACAGCGCCTCGCGCGCGCCCGCCGTAAAGGTATAGCGCAGCCTGTCGCCGTCCCGTGCGGGCGCGGTATCGCCGACGCGAATCAGCGTTCCCGCGCCGCCGAGGGCGTTGTAAATTTTATTCTGATTCTCAAATATTTTCGCGCTGTCGTAATAGACCGCCGTGTCAAAATCCATATCCGCAGAATCCGCCAGCATCACATTGGGCAATGTAAAGTTGTTTGCGTACAGAATTTCATCGCCTGCGCGCCCGATCTCGGTATACAGGCGGCTGTTCTGCGGCTCTTTGGAGACTGTCTCCGTCATATGCAGCAGCGCGTCGCTGAATACCGTGCCGCCGCCGTCCAACAGCAGCGTATAGGTCGTGCTGTAGCCCAGCGCCCGGCGGGACTGCTGCAGCTCGGCGGGAATCTGATGCGTCCAGTTGGACAGCGCGCCCTTGCCCATCACAAAGCCGTAGTTGATATTTAAGGTCATATCGGGGTCATGTATACGCTCCAATTGCGCGTTGTCAATTTGCGAGCGCGCGGAAACCGCAAGCGCAGGCTCCACATATGCAACGTCATGCTCCCGCCGCTCATAGCGCAGCACGGAACCGCTGCCGATGCTTACGAACGCCGGCGGCAGAATCTGCACAATGCAAAGCGCAAAAGCGACGGTTCGGCGAATCTGCGCGTTTTTCTGCCGCAGCACGGCGGCAAACGTCAGAAGCCCGACGCCGAACAGGATCGCGGCAGGCAGCAGCACTGCAAGCGGCTTGAGGGTACTGCCGTCGGGCGTGTAGCTGCATACCAGATAAAAATACCCGTTTGCAAGCAATAGCGCGACGACGCCGACCGCCGCCGGAACAGCGTCAGACGCGCGCTCCGCCGTCTCGGGACGGCGCAGGCTGTCGCCGTGTTCGCTGATATACGCCGCCGCAAAGACGAGCGCAAAGAACACCGCCGCGAAGCCGAAGCGGTAGGGAAAATCCTTATACGAGCCGAAATGCCACAGCGCCGCGCTGCCCTCGATCGCCCACGGCAGATATAAAATCAACATCGCGACCAGCGCAAACAGCGATTGGTTCGGGTGTTTTTTGTAATTTAAAATAAAGATAACGGTCAGTAAAAACGCCAGCTGCAAGCCGCCGAACATCAGGATTTTATATGTATTCAGCTCCGGTTTGGCGGTGAGAATATCCGCAAGCGCGCCGGTATAGCCGTAGCGCGAGGAGGCGGACATTTGCAGATAGCCCGGCAGCAAAAGGAACATGGGCAGCAGCGCGCCCGCCAGCGTCCCGACGCCCAGCTTCATCGCCGCCGACGGGCGGTCTTTTTTCTCAAGGATAAGAAAAACATACGCCCCGCCGATAAAAAAGACGCAGATGATCGCCATCACGCCGAGATAAAAGCTGCTCAGCAGCGTCAGGAATACGCACAGCAGATACGGCAGCATTTTGCCGCCGCGCAGCATGCGCTCGCCGAAATACAGCAGCAGCGGGAACACGATCAGCACGTCCAGCCAAATGATGTGCATATAGTACAGCAGCACGTAACCCGACAGCGCGTACAGCACGGCAAAGACGCAGGCATATGTATCCGGCAGATTTCCAAATCTTCTTTTAAAGAAAAACTGCGCCGATACCGCCATCAAAAAGACCTTGATGAGCAGGAATATATTCATAAACTGCGCGATACCGTCGCGCGGGACAAGATAAAACAGCAGATTCAAGGGACTTAACAGGCCGTTGACCGCCGTCACGCCCACCATGTTCACGCCCGTACCGGAGTACCAGTCGAAGAACAGGGATTTGTCGCCGTGCAGAAAATCATACAAATGATAATACACGGGGATATAGCCGTGGCACATATCCATGATCGCCACGCTCTGATCGCCGAAGGGCGCGTATCCCTTCACGGCGAAAACCAGCAACAGGATAAAAACGCAAAGCAGACCGCCCGTCAGGTAGGACAGGCAGGCTGCAAGCTTTGCGGATTTTCTGATTTGCTTTTTCACTGTGCGTCACCCGCGCTTTTTAATGCATAATGAATAGTGAAAAATGAATAATTTCGGAACGCTTCGCGTTGATTACAGAGAACATCAAAGGAACAAAGCGCAGAAATATAACTTTGCGTGTTCTTGACGGCTGCGCCCCATGTTCGCGCATCTATAAATGGAGTATGGGGCAAAGCTCCATCCACATTTCTTCATCATTCATTCTTCATCATTCATTTGCTGCGAAGCCTCTTGCTTCGCAACAAACCGCTCCTCCCCCACGGGGATCGGCTTTTGGTCGCCGAAATTGATACGTTCCGCCTCCACGACCAGCGGCCGCTTCATGATGCGGGAGTTGATATTCAAAATGTACTCGCCCATAATGCCGATAAACAGCAGCTGAATCGAGCCGAGGAAAAACATACCGATCAGCTGCGGCGCGGTGCCCATGGGGTATTTGTCCCAATTCGTCAGCTTCAAGATCAGATAGGCAAGCCCCACGATCCCGCTGAACAGCGCGATGGCAAAGCCGATAAAGGTGGCAAGGCGCAGACCGATCTTTGTATAGGACGTGATGCTGAGCATCGCCGCGTCGTACAAGGTGTAAAAATTATTATGGGTCTTACCCGCCCGACGCTTCGCCTGTTCATAAGGAATATCCTTGCGCTGAAAGCCCATTTCCGCCACGATGCCGCGAAGAAACGGCTTGCTGTCGTCGATCTGGCGCAGCACCTCGATAAAGGACTGATCGTAGAGCCCGAAGCCGGTAAAATGCTCGATCTGCTCCACGTCGCTCATTTTCTTGATGACCTTGTAATAGCAGGTGCGCAGAAAGCGCATAACGGGATTTTCGCGGCTGGAGGTTTTGATGGCGGATACGATCTTGTAACCGTTTTCCCATTCGGCGACCAGCTTGGGGATCATCTCCACGGGATCCTGAAAATCCGCGCAAAGCAAAATACCGCAATCCCCTGTCGCCTGACACAAGCCGTAATACGGGGAGTTGAACTGCCCGAAATTTTTGGCGTTGAAGATCGCCTTGATCTTCTCGTTTTCAGCGCACAGCCCGCGGATCAGGGTACGGGTATTATCCTGCGAATCGTTATCTATAAAAATGATCTCATAGTCATACTGCGGCAGATGCGTCGTCAGCTCCTGCTCCACCGCCTGACTGATGGGAACCACATTATCTTCTTCATTAAAACACGGAATGACGATACTGATCTTCTTCAAGTTTATTCTCCTTTACTTCCGAGGACTTCCCGTCGCCATGCGGCGGTGATCTCGATCCCTTTTTCAAAGCCGATCTCCGGTTTGAAGCCGGTATCGGCGGTCAGCGCCGAAATATCGGCGCACAGGTACATCGCCTGCCCGGGATTGTACGGCAGTTCGCCCAGCGCCAGCGGCGCGTCCGGATCGACGGTATCGCGCATCGCCGTTATGTAATCGGCGAGGGTACGGCTCTCGCCGCTGCCCAGAGGATAAATTTTACTCTCCCGCGCATTTTTCCCGATCAGATAAAACGCCGCCGCCGCGTCGTCGCAATACAGGAAATCCCAAATCTGCTCCCCCTTGGTAAAGGCGGCGTGTTCCTTTTTTATAAATTTATCGATGGACGAGGGAATAATGGAATTGGGGATACTGCCCACGCCGAATACGCTTAAAATGCGTACCCAGATATGGGTCAACCCCAAACTGTCGGCATACAACCGCGTCAGCTTGCCCGCGGCATACTTCGCCATGCCGTAGCCGGTGACGGGATCGGTCGGCGTGGCGGCGGTGAGCTTCTGCGTCACGGGGCCGTACTCCGCCTGCGAGCCTGCGCCCACAAACATGTTACAGCCCGTTTCATGCGCCAGCTTCACGCAATCCACCGCGTAGCGGATATTATCCAGCTGCAAATAGGGATCGTCCCGCCCCTGCCCGAACGTTCCCAGCCACGCGAAATGGTACAACACATCGCATTTTTCGTCAATTTTGTCCTTGGCGGCTGAAAATTCCGAAATATCGGCGTCGATCACCGTCACCAGCGGGTGCTGCAGCGCGGGAACCCCGTCCGCCGTGCCGGGCTTACACAGGGCGTAAACCCTGATATTCTCTTTTATCAGCTTTTTTATCAGGGCAACGGCGATCATGCCCGTCGCGCCGGTTACGATAACTCTTTTCATAAAAGTCCACCTTTTACGCCGAATG
The DNA here is from genome assembly GCA_017480115.1 of Clostridia bacterium. GTDB lineage: Bacteria > Bacillota > Clostridia > Oscillospirales > Acutalibacteraceae > RGIG2774. The sequence goes on along the minus strand of JAFVBH010000055.1, from coordinate 25,849 downwards.
CGCGATTATTTCTTTTCCAGCATCGGGATATACATATTCCGCGCCAGCTCGTCCTCCGGCAAAAACGGCGCGAGATCCTCCAGCGGCGGCGATACCAGCGTACCGTCGGGCAAACGCTTGGTCGCCGACTTCGGCTCAAATTTCTGCTCGGTAGTGACGACGATCTCACAGAACGCGTAAGCGTCCGTACGCAGCGTATCGCCGATCGCCTGCTCCAGCTCGCTGTTTTTTGACGCTTTAAAATACGGATAGCCGTAAGCGGGCGCAAGTTTGGACATATCGGGGAAGCTGAGATCGCCGCTTTCGGGACCGATGCCGACGTACTGCGCGTTGAACAAATTGGATTGGGTCTGCCGGATCGAATGATATCCCGCGTTGTTGATCATAAATATTTTGATCGGCAGACGGTTGGTGATGATGGTTTGCAGCTCCTGAAGATTCATCTGAATGCTGCCGTCGCCGGTGACGAGAATGACTTCCTCGCCGCCGACCGCATAGCACGCGCCGATGGCGGCGGGCAGATCGTAGCCCATGGACGCGATGGCGGAATTGATGATAAAACGGCTGCCTTTCTTCATCACATACGCATGGGAGCCGACCACGCACGCCGAGCCGTTGCCCACGACCGTCACGCGGTTCTCGGGCAGCGCGTCCGACAGTTTTTTAATAAACGCGTACACATTGGCGGCATAGTCCTCTTCAAAATGCCTGGGCAGGACGACAGGATAATTTTTTTTCCAATCCCTGCACTGCCGCAGCCAATCCTCGTCGTGTAATACGGATTCTTCTTCGATACAGGCAAGCAGACCGGGGATAAAATCCGCCGCGTCCGCCCAGACGGGCAGATCGGGGTGGATCGTGGGCTTTTTCAGCTCCTCGGCGTCCACGTCCACGACGATCTTATAGGCGGCTCTCGCCCAGGTGTCCCAGCTGTAGCCCACCTGCCGAATGGACAAACGGCTGCCGATGCTCAGCAGCAAATCACTGTTCTGCACCGCGAAGTTGCCCGCGCGGTCGCCCATGATCCCCGCTCTGCCGGTATACAGGGGGTGGTCGTCCTCCAAAAGATCGATGCTGTCCCAGCCGGTAACCACGGGGATATTTAATTTTTTCGCCAGCGCGCGAAACTGCGCGTACGCGCCGGAAAGCCGAATCCCCGCGCCCGCGTTAAGCACGGGACGCCGGGCATGCCTGATTTTTTCCAAAATATCAAAATACAACGCCTGCGCAGGCTTCGGCGGCAGGGTCTCGTTATCCGCGCCGTCGTACGGGTACAGATCGTCGGTATCCACATACGCGCCCTGCACGTTCAGCGGAATATCCAGCCAGCAGGGGCCGGGTCTGCCCGTAGTCGCCAGATGCAGCGCCTTTTCAAGGCAGTAACGGATTTTATTTTTATCAATGACCATCTCGCAGTACTTGGTCATACTGCTGACCGCCTTGCAAATATCAAACTCCTGATCGCCCATGGCGCGAATGCCCAGCCCCGTGCTGCGGGCAGTGGTGTCATAACGCACCTGCCCGGAAATCACGAGCATCGGGATCGAATCCAGCCAGCCGCCCACCACGCCGGTGATGGCGTTGGTACCGCCGGGACCGGTGGTAACGCAGACGGCGGCGATTTTATTATCCAGCCGCGCATAGGCTTCCGCCGCGATGGCGCAAGCCTGCTCATGGTGATTATACACGCAGCGCAGCCCCTCCTGATGCCCGAGGGCGTCGTTGAGGTGCATCGCGCCCCCGCCCGTCACGGTAAACGCAGTGTCGATACCGTGAGCGACGAGGAAAGACGAAATATAATTTGCAACTTTTATTTTCATAACTGACCTCTGAGAAATGCGGAATGCGTAATGCGGAATTTCGGAACGCTGCGCGTTGTTCTGTTCGGCGCAAGCGCCGAGAAGCATTGTATTACACCGAGATCAAATCCCACAGAGACTTCCGCAATTGCGAATTTCGCATTCCGAATTTAATTTACGGCTTCAATCACCGTTTTTGCCATGTGGTCCAGCATCGCGTCCGTCATGCCGGGATAGACGCCGATCCAAAACGAATCGTTCATGATACGGTCGGTGTTCGCAAGCGAGCCGACGATGCGATAGCCCTCGCCGCTCGCCCGCAGCTCGTCAAAGCAGGGGTGCTTTGTAAGATTGCCCGCAAACAGCATACGGGTCTGCACACCGTGACTCTCGATATAAGACACGACGTTCTTTCTGTCCACACCCTCCCGGCAGGTCATGATAAAACCGAACCAGCTGGGATCGGCGTTCTCCGCCGCCTCGGGCAGAATCAGTTTGTCGCTGACGCATGCCAGCTTTTCCTTTAAATAAGCGAAGTTGTGCTTCCGTTTCTCCACAAAGGCGGGGAATTTTTCCAGCTGAGCGCAGCCCACCGCCGCCTGCATATCGGTCGCTTTCAGGTTATAACCGAAATGGGAATAGACGTATTTATGATCGTAGCCGAACGGCAGCTCGCCGAACTGCCCGTCAAACCGATGCCCGCACAGGTTGTCCTGCCCGGACGCGCAGACGCAGTCCCTGCCCCAGTCGCGGATGGAGCGCATGATTTTATTTAACAGCGGATCGTCGGTATAGACCGCGCCGCCCTCGCCCATGGTCATATGATGGGGCGGATAGAAGCTGGACGTGCCCAAATCGCCCACCGTACCGGTGAAATACGCCTTGCCGTCCAAGGTATATTTGGAGCCGAGCGCGTCGCAGTTGTCCTCGATCAGCCATAGACCGTGCCGATCGCAGAACGCCTTGACCGCCTTGAGATCGAAGGGATTGCCGAGGGTATGCGCGACCATAACCGCTTTGGTCTTGTCGGACAGCGCGTCCTCCAGCTTTGTAACGTCAATATTGTATTGGGGGATCGTCACGTCAACGAACACCGGCACCGCGCCGTACTGTAATATGGGCGTGACCGTGGTCGGGAAGCCCGCCGCCACGGTGATGACCTCATCGCCGCGAAGGATGCGCCTGTCGCCCAGCAGCGGCGAGGTCAGCGTCGCAAACGCCAGCAGGTTGGCGCTGGAGCCGGAGTTAACCAGCGCGCAGAACCGTACCCCGAGATACTTTGCGAAATCCTTTTCAAACTTCGCGGTATATCTGCCCGCGGTCAGCCAAAATTCCAGCGCGGAATCCACAAGGTTCACCATCTCCGCGCTGTCGTAGACGCGGGACGCATAGGGAATGCGGTCGCCTGCGGTATAGTCTTTCTTTTTATGATAGGTCTCGCAGTAGTCCTTGACGTCGGCGAGTATCCGTTCTCTTGCCTCTTTTTCTGTCATGTTCATGTCCTCTCAAATCCCGAAAAATTCTTTGATCTGTTCCTCCGCCTTGGCGGCGGTATCCCCGCCGGCGGCATATACCTTCGCCCATTCCACGGTCTTTTCCACCGCCTGCCGCGCCGTCCACACCGGCTGCCAGCCGAATACGGACTTGACGAGCGAACAGTCCAGCTTTAAGAAATTCGCTTCATGGGGGCCGTCCTTTTGCACCGTTTCATAGGTCTGCCCGCCGCCCCACAGGTCGCAGAAAATACCCGCCAGCTGCCCGGTCGTCAGGCAGTCGGACTCATTGGGGCCGACGTTGTAATAGCCCTGATCATCGGGATTTTCATACTGCTTTGCGGCGATCATCAAATACACCGCCAGCGGCTCCAGCACATGCTGATAGGGTCTTGTGGAATTGGGGTTCCGCACGCGGATGGGCGTTCCCGCCATCGCCGCGCGCACGCAGTCGGGAATGATCCGATTCTCCGCGAAATCGCCGCCGCCGATCACGTTGCCCGCCCGCGCGGTGGAGACCGCCACGCCCTGCGCGTCAAAAAACGAGCTTTTGTAGCTGTGGGTCACAAGCTCCGAGCAGGACTTGGAATTGGAATAGGGATCATAGCCGTCCAGCGGCTCGTTCTCACGATAGCCCCAGCGCCATTCGTTATTTTTATAGACCTTGTCCGTGGTGACGTTCAGCACCGATTTGACGGCGTCGGACTGCCTTACGCATTCCAAAAGATTCACCGTGCCCATGACGTTCGTCTCATAGGTATAGCGGGGCTGCGCGTAGGACGTCAGCACAATGGGCTGCGCCGCCAGATGCAGCACGATCTCGGGACGCGCCGCGTCAAAGACCGTTTTCAACTTGTCATAATCCCGTATATCGCCGATCACGGAATCGATCTTATCCGCAACGCCGATCATGGAGAACAAATTGGGGTCGGTGGGCGGCTCCAGCGCATAGCCGGTGACCTGCGCGCCCGCCATCGTTAGAATTTTTGACAGCCACGCGCCCTTAAAGCCCGTATGCCCGGTCAAAAATACCCGTTTATTCTTGTAAAAGCTCAAATCCGTCATAGCGTCACCAGTTTTTCCACGGGGCTTCCCCGCTTGCCCAAAGCCGTTCCAGCAGCTCACGGTCCCGCATGGTGTCCATCGGCTGCCAGAAGCCCTCGTGCCGATAGGCGTTCAGCTGCCCCAGTCTTGCCGCCTGCTCCAGCGGATATTTCTCAAATACGGTGGAATCCCCCTCGATGAGGTCGAAAATTCCCTGCTCCAGCACCATAAAGCCGCCGTTGATGCAATCGCCGTCGCTGGTATTCTTTTCGCGGAACTCCCTGACGGAGTCATTGGCGTCAAGGTCCAGCACGCCGAAACGCTGCGCCAGCTGAATGGCGGTCAGCGTCGCCATCTGCCCTTTTTCCCGATGGAACGCCACCAGCTTGTCCACATCGATATCCGACACGCCGTCGCCGTAGGTGAGCATAAACGGCTCGCCGTCCAGATAGGGGCGAATGCGCTTGACTCTGCCGCCGGTCATGGTGTTCAGCCCGGTATCGACGACCGTCACGCGCCAGGGCTCGGAATGCGCCGTATGCACCAGCATATCGCCGCCGCTGGTAAAATCAAAGGTCACGTCGCTCTGATACAGATAGTAATTCGCAAAAAACTGCTTGATAAACTGCTGCTTATAGCCCGCGCAGATAATGAACTCATTGTAGCCGTAGCCGGAGTAATGCTTCATAATATGCCACAGGATCGGCATGCCGCCGATCTCGATCATGGGCTTCGGACGCAGGTGACTCTCTTCGCTGATGCGCGTGCCGAACCCGCCTGCAAGAATGACAACTTTCATAAGCTTCCGCCTCTCTGATACTTCAAAATCCTTTTTTTAATTATAAACCGCAACGTAGATCCGATTGCCGGCGTAGTCATAGATCAGCGCGACACGGGCGTCGTTGTCCGCCTTGGTAAAGGCGGCGATGATGCGGCTGCTCTCCGTGGTGGAGGCGCTTGCGGTAAAGCCGCACTGCCCGAGATAATTCATATACATGCTGAACCGGACAAAATCCGAAGTCTCGTCAGCCGCAGGGTAAACATACGTGATATATTCGGGATTATACAGCGCCTCCAGCGCGCTGACGCCGGTATAACCGGTGTAATCCGGCACCTTACTGTCCGGATAAAAGCTGGCGGCCGTCCGCCGGGTAAAATCAACGGTAAATTCGGCTGACAGCCCCTGCCAGGAAACGGTAAAGGTCTTTTTGCCGATCACGCGGGAGGTCAAATCATCGGGACTGACCTCAAAGCCGCTTTCCACCACCGCCTGCCGCGCGTCGGAATAGACCGCGATCACCTTGACGGCGTTCAGATCGAGCTTTGTTCCCGCCTCGGCGGTACCGCCGGTATAGTAGGCGTGAATAGCAATGGGGACGGAATCATCGGAAACGTTGCCGATGGGATTCTCTATGGTCTCCAGGCGCGCCGCATGCCGCAAAATCCGGCGGGCGTCGGCGGAATTAAGTCTGCCGGAGCAATCAACGTCCCCTGCCGTTTCCGCCACAGCGCCCAGACGCTCCAGCGCCGCCGCGTGACGCAGCGCCAGCCGCGCGTCAACAGAGGTAACCTTGCCGTCGCCGTTTAAGTCGCCGAATACCGCCATCAGCCCCATATCCTTCACCACGGCGTTTTCCGTGGCGCAGATCAGCGCGCCGGTAAAGACATCGGCGGTCAGATCGTTGATCAGGCGTTTCTCCGACAGATCGACAAATTGGATATTCCCATTATCGGCAAACATATGCGCCGCGCCGCCGAAGGTCTCCCCCGCGGTAAAACCGCTGATGATCTTTACGGAATTATAATAGGAAACGGACACTGTGTCCGCATGCCGCGTCAGGCTGTCGTCCCCCACGGCAAACGCCGACACGGACAGCGGCAGGCAGAGCGCCGCCGCCAAAATCCACGCAAGCACACGAATCGGGGTTTTCATACATATCCCTCTTTATTGATAAAATCGAACGATGCGGCGCGTCTCGCCGAACCGTATTGTATATCACAATAATTTTACATTTTGACATGGGTATTGTCAAGAGCTACACGCTTTTTTATGCGATCACAAATCGGTAAAACAAAAAAAGACGACCGGTTCGCCGTCTTTTTTCCTGAATCTGTTCTTATTTTTTCATGAGACCCGCGCCGGCGTTCCATGCTTTGCCGACCTTTTCGCCGGAAACATAATAGCCGCTCTGGAACTGATCGAAGATCAGTGCGTTCAGCTTGGCGGGATCGACCTTGCCTTTTTCGTTCAGCACCGCTTCCTCTGCGGCGGTGTTAACGATCTTCCCCACCACAGCGTGCAGATGATCGGTATCCACAATCTCCGCGAGCTCACATTCCATCACGAGGGGAAATTCCTCGATCACCGGCGCGTTGACGAACGCGCTCTTAACTGCGTGATACCCCGTACACGCAAACTTATCCGCCATCTTATTGCCGGTGGCGATGCTGAAGAAATCCGCAACGTCCATGTGTTCCTTGTCCGCCAAAGAGACGGTGAACGCCTTGACTGCGCGGATATTCTTTGTGGTTTTGTGTTCCTCATCAATAAACAGGGCGATTTTATCCATATCGCAGATCATGCCCCACGCCGCGTTCATTGCGCAAACCTTGCCGTCCTCGTCATATGCCGCGACGATCAGTACGGGCATCGGATAAACTGCGGGCACGGCGCCTAAATTCTTTTTCATAACGATTGCCTCCTGATAAATTTATCAGTATTATTATACCCGCTGTTTCCAAAAAGTGCAACCCAAATTTGATCTATCCGCAAAGCCGCTGATTGCTCTTTGTTTTCGCCATGCATCCGTCTGTTGCCGGATTGGCGGCAATCGCGCCCCTGTTACAACCGCGCAAAGAGCAGTACTAAGACAATGCGGATAATTATGAACCTGTGTTGCATTGTTTTTTCCGTCGTGACGAATACCATCACGGTGAACAGAACAGCAAAAATTGCCATTTCGATCAAAATTGCCGCGATACTCATAGAACGTCCTCCAGTACAGATCTCTGTCTGCATTTTTCGGAGCCATCGCCCCATGCATGCGTTAGTTGCTACTAACGCATGCATACGACAAATCGACGCTGTTTGCAAGATGTTTTTTTAAGATTACATTGGGAAAGGTTTATCAGTGCCGACAGCTACATTACCGGAGCGCGATAAAAGGGAATGCGCGCGTCAACAGCTTAAGCAAATTTGAAATTTTCTTTTCCCGCACCGAGTTCAAAGTGGTATTTTACAATGCCGAGATCGACCTTAGTATAAAAACCCAATCCGGCTTTCGCGGTTACTGTATCCCCGTTTCTTGTAAAGCGGAACTTCTGTTGATTTATTGCGGTGGGCGCGAGCAAGGCGGCATTCAGACCGTCCTTATACCACTGCGGCGCGTCGTCGTCGGCATCGCTGACGTCGGCGATCGACTTGACCTTATGCGCCGCCCCCTGCGTCTCGCCGTAGCCGAGCGCGATCACCATATAGAGTTTCTCCCCTGCGGAAACCTGCACGTCCGCTTTTCCCTTTTTATAAGTCAGCGCAACCCAGCAGGAATTAATACCGAGGGTCTGGGCGATCAGCGTCAGCTTTTCACCGTAATAGCCCACCTGTTCGTCCGCCCCCTTGGGCGCGACCAGCGCAAGATAATTTTTGCAGTTCTTGAAATTGCCGTAGCTCGGCTTGTTCGCCTGGAACGCCTCGGGTTCGTTCACTAAAAGCTGAAAATGCAAGCCGTTGTCCCGGTTGCAGTCCGCGACCGCCTGCCGCAGCGCGGCCACGGCTTCGCCGTCCAGCGGCTGATCCTTATAGGCGCGTACGGAATGTCTTTGCTGCATTGCTTCAAGTAAATTCATAGTTAAAACTCCCTTATTTCAAAATATTTTTTCGGCAGTTTGCGGCATTAGGGGCGCAATCGAAGTTCCTCGGCTGCGCCCACCGCCATGCCTTTTTTGCTTATTATAGCACAGAAATCATAAAATGCGCAATAAAAAAGAAAATCAACAGCATTAAATTTTGTTTTTCGCAAATCACCACATTTCCCTAAAAATAAAAAGTTCCATCGCAGGATTTGCGCCGCATACACCGGCAAGAACTGGGGAAATCAAATCCTGACAAGGAATTTCTTGACAATCGTATTCTCGGAAACTATACTTAAACAAACACAAAAGTATCGACGCCGGCATCCGAATCCGCGGAGAAACGCGGCTTGCCGACGCCAAACGCTGAAAAAGATCGACTGTGCGCATGTTTTCAAAAAAGTTTATTCCGAAGCCTTGCACACGGCGCTGTTTGCGAGAAGCCGCGCGGAGGTTTATGGGAATACCCTTGCTGCGACGGACGCGCAAATCCAATTATCAACGATTGAAAGAGCAGGAAATGAATATGAAAGCATTATTTATTAACGGAAGCCCGAGAAAGAATTTTAATACGGCAAAGCTGTTAAAATCAGCCATGGACGGCGCCGCAGCGGCAGGCGCGGAATGCGAGCTTGTGAATCTGTTTGACTACGAATTTACCGGCTGCCGCAGCTGCTTTGCCTGCAAGATCAAAAACAGCAAGACGAACGGTGTGTGCGCGGTGCGGGACAGCATCCGTCCGCTGCTGACAAAGGCAAAGGACGCGGACGTGATCGTATTCGGCAGCCCCGTCTACTACGGCTACCCCACGGGACAGCTGCGAAATTTCGTGGAGCGGCTGCTGTTTCCGCTGGATACCTACCTTGTGGACAAAAACGGACAGCGCGTCATGTTTGCCCACAAGACGATCTATACGGGGCTGATTTATACCATGAACTGTCCGGAATGGCTCATGGAGAAGGTGGAATATCCCACGCTGCTCGGCTTTACGGGCACGGAGATCGGCAGACTTTGCGGATATAACGAAATACTGTATTCCTACGATACCTACCAGTTCAGCGATTATTCCCGCTATGACTGCAATATGTTCCCGGAGGAAAAGAAACGAGCACAGCGGGAAAAGCAGTTCCCCGTTGATCTGAAAAACGCGTATGACCTCGGGAAAAAGCTCGTGGAATCAGCAATTGATGCTCGTTTAAGCAACGAATCAGATGTTAAATGTAATACAAAAAGATTGATGAAAAAGGAAAATTGTTGACCATAAATATTTGACATACTATAAAAAGAGTATATTATTATATCGTTTAAAACGGACAATCAAAACCACCGGTGCAACCGGTGGTTTGCTCCACCCCTATAAGGGGTGATTACTGGCATGGCCCCTAAAAGGGGCTCTGAAAGTTTAGCACCGCATTACATTCCCAGCAGCCGCTCACGTGCGGCTGTTTTTTAATGCTTACTTATTCTTGTTACCCGTGAACGGGTCGACAAACTCTTTCATACTTACCTGATCTGCGGCGTAATCATCCTCTAACTGATTTCTAATATACTCCGCGATCACTTTCTTGTTTCGACCGACCGTATCTACATAGTATCCTCTACACCAAAAGTGCCGCGAGCCATACTTATACTTTAAATTTGCGTGTCGGTCGAAAATCATTAACGTACTTTTTCCCTTGAGATATCCCATGAATTGTGATACACTTATATGCGGTGGGATACTTACGAGCATATGTATATGATCCGGACACGCTTCCGCCTCTATAATCTCTACTTCTTTTTGCTCACACAATTTCCGCAGAATTTCTCCGATATCTTTTCGCAATTGCCCATATATTTCTTTTCTTCTGTATTTTGGGGCAAATACAATATGATACTGGCATCTGTACTTTGAGTGTGCTGCACTTTTTATTTCGTTATTTCCTATCTTCATGTTATTAAACCTCCTAGGTATTCCGGTAATGCGGTCGCTAAACCATTACCATTATACCCGGAGGTTTAATTGTTCCGAAAGCTTTTGGGCTTGCTTTGAGCTCGCTCGTTCTATTTCTGGCTCCGCCTTTTTCCCTCCCCCGGTAGAACCGGGGGTTTATTTCCACGCTTAAAAGCACCAATGAAAATGCCAGCAGCATTTTTGCCGCTGGCACTCATTCTGATTGCATGCAGGAATTGCATAACTCGCTCTGCGTCTTATAGCTTGTTCCCCATGTTTCCATAGATTTGAGGATCGGGCGCATACTCTCGCCAAGTTCAGAGAGGGCATATTCCACTCTCGGCGGAACTTCGGGATAGACGGTACGGGTAATGATTCCGTCAGCCTCCATTTGACGCAGACTATCGGTCAATACTTTTTGGCTGATCCCCTCAAGGGATTTATGCAATTCGTTAAAACGCCAAGGACGTACAAGGAGATTTCGGATAATCAAAAGCTTCCACTTGTTCCCAATCAGCTGGACAGTTGTTGCTACCGGACAGTCCGGCAGTTCTTCTTTTGTTTTCATACGGCTCACCAATACTTTCATTTCTAATGTTACACTCGAATTGTACCATAACATTCCTTTCGTTTCAATCCCCTGCACGAAAATTTATAAATTCAGCCCGAAAAAACAGGAAAAAGAGGACAGTTACAAAAAAGTGCGTACTTGTATGAATCAAAACAATCCGTATAATTAGAAGTGCAGAGAGCAAACGCACTCTGACACTTACCAAGGAGGATTCAACCATGGCACTTTCCAATCTGTTCGGATGGGGCAAGAAAGACGAGGAGAAGAAAGCTCCCGCTGCAGCATGCGGCGCTGCCGACAAGCCGGAAGAAAAACCCGCTGCCTGCGGTACTGCCTGTGGCGCTGCCGACAAGCCGGAAGAAAAACCCGCTGCCTGCGGTACTGCCTGTGGCGCTGCCGACAAGCCGGAAGAAAAGCCCGCTGCTTGCGGTACTGCCTGTGGCGCTGGCGACAAGTAATTCTTACTTCCCCCCCAAACCTGTTCCCGGTGGGAGGTATCTTGCCGGGAACTTCGATAACACTTCGATTTATATAGAAACCTCAAAGCATTAGGTGAAGAACATGAAACAGTATTTTTCATTTCAATGGCACATAACCGATGAATGCGATCAGCGGTGCAAGCATTGCTACATTTTTTCCGGCGACCCGTGCAAGAAGCTCGACAGCATGAGTTGGGAGCAACTACAGGACGCCTTCTATAACTGTCTCGATTTCTGCGAGGTATATGACCGGCTGCCGTATTTTTATCTGACCGGCGGCGACCCGATCCTGCACCCGGATTTTTGGCGGCTATTGGCGCTGTTCCATAAACATGAGATACCGTTTACGATCATGGGCAATCCCTTTCACCTAAACGATCAGATTTGCCGGGAGCTGAATTTTTACGGCTGTCAGAAATATCAGCTCTCGCTTGACGGGCTTCGCCAAACCCACGACTGGTACCGCAAGCCCGGCAGCTTTGACTGCACGCTGGAGAAGATCGGCTGTATCAACCGCGCTGGGATCAGAAGCGTCATTATGACGACTGTTTCCAAACAGAACCGTATGGAGGTATCCGGTATCATTGACGCGGTCGTGAAAGCAGGCGCGAATATCTTTGCATTCTCCCGCTACGTCCCCTCCGGCGGCGAGCTGGATACCAGCATGACGCCGCAGGAATACCGCGAGCTGCTTGCAATCTGCGATAAAAAATTCAAGGAATACGAAGCGGAGGGCTGCGATACTTATTTCAACAAAAAGGATCACCTTTGGACGCTTTACGAATATGAGATCGGAGAATTCAAAATCCCGTCATACGCCTGCGACGGCATGATATACGGCGGCTGCAACTGCGGGAATTGCCATTTGACGATCCTGCCGACAGGCGACGTCTTTGCCTGCCGCAGAGTTTCAGACAGCAAGGTTGGTAATATATTTGAGGATCGGCTTGCTGATGTGTGGATCACAAGCATGGAAGCATACAGAAACTATGATGATTTTTCAAGGTGCTCCTGCTGTAAGTTAAAACAGTTCTGCCGCGGATGTCCCGCTGTCGCAAAAGGCTATACCGGCGATTTTTACGGCGATGACCCCCAATGCTGGGCAAACGAGGAAAACGGACTGATTGAGCCGAAAGAAGAAAGGACAGTCGAATGACGGATATTGAAACTTGCCTGAAAAAACTCGGCTATGTCGGCGTTCTGGATTTTGCAACCGTCGATGAAACCGGCGCGCCGCAGGTGCGCAACATCAGCGCGATCCACTATGCGGGCACGACGCTCTATTTCCTGACCGCACGGGGTAAATATTTTGCCTCTCAGCTTAAAAATGACGGCAGAGTGCAGATACTCGGCTACACGAAATATAAAGAAACGATCCGTCTGTCCGGCAGGGCTGTGGAAGTGCCCGAATACGAACAGATTAAGTGGCGGGATATTTTATATAAGGAGCAGCCTTACCTTGAAAATGTCTATCCCGGTGAAACGAAAAACATCGACACGATGTTTATGCTGAAGGACTATACTATCGAGTATTTCTGCCTTTCTACAAGACCGATCACGCGGGAATATTTTAAGGTGGGCAGCGCTGAGCCGCTCAAAAAGGGTTATCACATCACAGATAGTTGTATCGGCTGCGGTACCTGTCAGACTGTTTGTCCGCAGGGCGTGATTGCAGCGGGAGTACCGTTTGTCATTGACGCAAACCACTGCTTGCATTGCGGTAACTGTGCCGAGAATTGCCCGGTAGAAGCGATAGAAAGGATTTGAGGATATGAACAAGACAATGAGAGCCGTTGTTCTGAACAAAATTACAAAATCAGAGGAAATCGTTCTGTCAGAATTTCCGATCCCACAAGTCAAACTCGGATGGGTACTCGTAAAAATCGGTGCGTTCGGCTTGAACCATTCTGAGCAGATTTTGCGATTGAACGAGATCCAAGCCGATTATATTCAGAAACCGATTATTCCCGGCATCGAATGTGCGGGAGAGATTGTCGATCCATCTGACAGCGGAATGCGAGTCGGGCAAAAGGTGATCTCTATGATGGGCGGCATGGGGCGCTCGTTTAACGGCAGTTACGCTGAATATGCCCTTCTTCCGGCGCATCATGTATTCCCAGTGGAAAGCAATCTCGACTGGGCAGACCTTGCCGCCATCCCTGAAACCTATTTCACGGCTTGGGGCAGTCTTTTTGAATGTCTGCAATTAAAGCCGCGCGACACCCTGCTTATGATGAGATTTTTGATTATTGATAGGGCAATTGATACCGTCAACAGTTTTTTCTCATTTTTAAAAGTTCTTGCGGTTATAGCTGTAATCGGTATTATCCTATTCTTCGTGTATGCTATTCTCACTTGTATTGACGACTTTCATCCATCCAATGGGCACGACGCAAGCGACATGAACGCAAAAATGCAGACGATTTTACGCGCGTACGGCAACAGAGTTGGTCGCGGCAGACTGAATTCCAAATCCGAAGCAATGAAGGATTATTTTCCGCAGGGTAACGCGATCATCACAGGGGAATTTTCTCCCGACGTTGGCGAAAGCGGCACGGCAAGGTACCTGTGTCTTGATCTGAAACAGGGTGACGTGAACAACGACGAGTTGACAAAGTTTCAGCGTCTTGCCGCTGACGGTGTGTTTTCTTCTGTAATGTTTCACTACACGGAATGGCTCAAAGAAACATTTCTGAAAGACGAAAACGGTTTTGTAAAAATGCTGTCTGAGATGTTCCGAGAAAACCGAAACCACATTCGCAAACGAACAGAAAAAGAAAACAATCCGCTACGCGATAGGTTGATCGATGATCTTGTTACGCTCTCCTTCGGATTCGGATTCTTCGTGGAATTTCTGAAAGCAAGGAACGCAATTCTACCGGAAACGGCAATAAAAATGAACACTGAATTTGAAACGGTAATTCTCTCGCTTGCAAGAAATCAGCAGAGAAAAACAGTGGAGGATCAACCGACGCACGTTTTCTTGAAAAAGTTTTTATCTCTGTTGGATAGCGACCGTATCACGCTGATCCCGAAAGAGCGCATCGAAATTCTGAGCCGTGAACATTGCGTCGGATACGAGGACGAGGAATACTTCTATCTCGACTCGTCTCTTGTCCACAAAGAAGTACGCCGTTTGTGTGTCGATCAAGGGGAAGGTTTTGCAATCACCGAACGCGGATTACTAAGCGCATTGGCTGCTGAAAATTTACTCGTAAAAGACAACAGCGGTCATAACAAAAAGCTGATTCGTATCGGCAATAAGACTTTGCGTTTGCTGGTTGTTCCGAAAGAAATCGCAAGAAGAATTGCGGAGGAAGAAAGCATATAGTTATCTGTAACGCCGATAACGCTGTGTATTAAACCGTCTTTTTCAGCATTAGAGTCTGTGCCATAAAAGTTTTCGCGGATCACAAAGAGCCTTTTTCAAAAGGCTGCTTTGCCGGGGAGTTCACGCAGTGAACGGGGCAGCGCCCCGGTCTCGCCTGCCGGCTCGGTCGGTGCTTCTGCCGACTGAAGCCGGCAGAGATCGCCACCGATGATCCGCACCCCCGGAGGGCGCAAGAGCATCTTTTGATAGCCCAGCTGTCAAAAGTGCTTTTGCGTTACTCTTGACAAGAGTAACAGAACCATTTTAAGGATATTTGATTGTATAAGGTTCAAGAAGGAGGTTATCTATGCTCAGAACCATCAGCATTATGACCGGAAAAGGGTCTACAAATCATAATGAACGGAAGTTCCATGCAGCAAATACCGATCCGTCGCGATCTCATCTGAACGTCACTTACCGAAATGAAAAATTACAGGACGCATATCACAAGCTGTTCGATGAAGCGCTGCAAAAATACAACGCAAAGCAAACCCGCAAAGACAGAATGATCGATGATTATTACGAAAAAATACGCACCGGAAAACAGGAAAAACCGTTCTATGAAATCATCGTTCAGATCGGTAACAAGGACGATATGAGCTCTAATTACCGCAACGGCGACGGTGCAAAAATAATTCTGGATGAATACTTTCAGAGCTTTGAGCAACGCAATCCGAACCTCTATGTATTCTCCGCACACTTGCACATGGACGAAGCAACGCCGCATCTGCATATCGATTTTATTCCGTTCACAACCGGCAGCAAACGCGGATTGGAAACGCGTGTTTCAATGAAGCAGGCGCTGAAATCACAGGGCTTCTCCGGCGGTTCCAAAAGCAATACGGAATGGAATCAATGGGTGGACAGTGAGAAGGAAGCGCTTGCCGATGTGATGAGCAGATACGGGGTAACGTGGGATCAAAGGGGCACGCACAAGAAACATCTGAGCGTCGAAGATTACAAGTTGCAGGAACGAGAAAAAGAAATCAAGTCCGCTGAAACCGAATTAAAAAATCTGCAAAGTGAAATCGGCGCGGCGCGTGAACGCATTGACGCTTATGATGATTGCGAAACAGAATTACGGCAGATTACAAAAGATTTAGACGAAGATCCGGCGTATCAGTTGCCCGAACCGCAAACGATAATGACTGCAAAAAAGTATAAGTCAACCTTCGTCGATCCGTTGATCGTAACGCTAAAAGCAGTTATCAAAAAACTTGTGATCCGCTTTTTCAAAATGAAAAGCGATTATGAAGCACGAATCGCAAACGCAAATGTTTTGGAGCGGAAGTATTATAAACTCCAAAATGAGCGCGATGCATTACAGACGGAATTGGACAATTTACGCCCCTTTGCGGAGGAGGATAAGTTGCTGCGCCGCTTCTACGGCGATATTTCTATCAAGCAAATGGTTGAGAAAAAGCTGCACAGAAATCGGGATAAGTCGCGCGGCGCTCGCGGCTAAACAAGAAACACAACCTATAAAATTTAAGGGAGAGAAATGATCGGCAAGATGAGAAAACCAAAAATAAAAGGAGCAATGCCAGAAAAAACAATCAGGTTATGACCGTAACCATTTTCACTTACACTTTTCAAGTGTCATAACCTCCATCTTTTAAGAAAGCAAATTCAAATATTTTAAATTATGGAGGATAATTTCTATGAATGTAAACTTTAACGGTTATATGCAGAATATGTGCATCGAACATCTGAACATTGACCCGATCCCGAATAATCCGTTTCAGCTTCACGATGACGATACGATGGAGATGCTGACGGAAAGCATTAGGAAATTCGGCGTTCTCGACCCGATTATGGTGAGAGAAATCGACAAAGCGCGCAATCATTATCAGATGATTTCAGGCAGACGCAGATTGGAAGTATGCCATCGTTTGGGTATCAATCAGATTCCCGTTCGGGTGGTAACCGTATCGGAAGATGAGGCGATTATTGCAATGGTGGAAGCAAATTTATGTCAGCGTTCCGACTTACTGCCGAGTGAAAAGACCGCGGCATACAAAATGCGTTTGGACGCTATGAAACGGCAGGGATACAGAAGCGATTTGGACATCGACGGAACTTCTGCCCAAGTTGGGCAGAAGTTGGGCGGCACATCAATTCAACAGCTTGCGGACGAAAGTCCTGATAGCAGAACGCAGATTCAGAGATATATTAGGCTTGCTGAACTTGCTCCGGAACTTCAGAAAATGGTTGATGAAAAAAGAATCGCGCTGACACCGGCGGTGGAACTTTCATACTTGCCGCAGGACGCACAGCGTGATCTGATTACGACCATCGAAAGCGAGGATGCGACGCCATCTCTGCATCAAGCGCAGCAGATGCGCAAACTTGCCGAATCCGGAAATCTGGATATGGATCGAATCTTTTCCATTATGACGGAACCCAAGCCGAATCAGAAAGAAACGATCAAGGTTCCGGTGGAATTTGTAAGGACGTTTCGCCCGAAAGCATCGATTCAGGAGCTGCAGAAGTTTATTCAGGACGCTTGCGCGCACTACGCGAAATACCTGCGTAACCGCGACAAAGGCGCAAGGTAAAATCAAGACGAAAGAAGGTTATGGTGGAATCATTCTACTTTAACAATACACAGAGCCATAACCTCCGTGTTTTAAAGAATATGGAGGTTAAAAATTGAATAAATCCGAATTTAAATCATTATACAAGGTCATGTTTACCGAGTACCCGGATGTGGTGAACGTGCCGCAGTTATGCGAAATGCTGGGCGGTATCAGCGATAAAACCGCGTACCGTCTGCTGAAATCCGGGGTAATCAAAAGCATATACGTCGGCAAGCGGTATCTGATCCCCAAGCCCTATGTGCTTGACTATTTATCGACGGCGGAAGCGTAAAATCTTTTGCGCAAAACATCGCCGCACATTTGCCGAACGCGGGTATTATATGATAGAATATCCGCGTTGACGGCAGATGGATATACGCTACACGAAAGGAGTTAAAAATGGTAGCAGGACATCTCAGAAACAGAAACAGCATTTGGTATCTCTCCATGAGTTATACCGATGCGCACGGAAAGAAAAAGAGCGTTCTCCGTTCTACGGGCATTCCCGTCGAAAAGGGGAACAAAAAGAAAGCGGAAAAGCTTTTGCTCGAAGCAAGACAGGAGCTTCAGAAACAGCTTGACCGGGGCGATCCCGATACGCTGGCAATGCAGAAAGGAACCATCATGTTTACCGCATTTCTCAGCGATTGGCTGGACATGATGCGGTCAAGCGTGGAGGTCACCACATTCTCGGCGTATCAGACATCGGTCAAAAAGAAAATCATCCCCTATTTTGACGAGAATTATCCGAAGCTGCGGCTTGTCGATCTGACGCCGAAGATGATTCAGGATTATTACACCTACGAAATCAATGTGAATCATCTCACCACAAACACGGTCATTCACCGTCATGCGAATATTCGCAAGGCGCTGCAATATGCGTTTCAAATTGGGCTGTTGGATTTTAACCCCGCCGACCGTGTTAGCCGCCCGAAGAAAAACACCTTTGAATCGGAGCCGTACAACCGGAAGGAGCTTGAGGTTTTGTTTGAAAAGGTGCGCGGCAATCCGCTGGAATTCGGTGTCATCATGGCGGCTTTCTACGGGCTTCGGCGCGAAGAGGTGGTAGGGTTGAAATGGAACGCTGTGGACTTTGAAAACAAAACGATTGCGATCAAGAGCGTAGTAACCGCCGCGAATGTGGACGGCAAGCAAATTCTTGTCAAAAAGAATACGGCAAAAACAAAATCCAGCCTGCGCACATTACCGTTGGTGCCGCCTATCGAGGAATTGCTGCTGAAAATGAAAAAAGCGCAGGAGGCGTTCAAAGACCTCTGCGGAAATTCTTATTCCAAGGAATATTTGGAGTATGTATACGTCAATCAATTGGGGCAATTGATGAAGCCCGAATATCTGACGACGCATTTCCCGGTGTTTTTGGAAAAGAACGGTCTGCGTCGCATCCGCTTTCACGATCTGCGGCACTCCTGCGCAACGCTGTTGTATCACGAGGGCGTGCCGCTGAAGGATATTCAGATGTGGTTGGGGCACAGCGATATTTCCACCACGTCCAACATTTATACGCATCTGGATTTCGATTCAAAGATCAATTCCGCAAACGCGATCCTCGGCGTTTTAAACGGATAAGCGCCGGGAGGTCAGGGAAAAGACCTCCAAAGTTCATTCACGGGTCTGGAAAGCCTTGCGCCGTAAGGCTTTTCGGGATCGGCTGTGACCGCCGTTTTTCGGAAATATGCCGAAAATCGGATTTTCGAGCAGGGTTTACCGCATAGGATATTCGGACGTCAAAAGCCCCAAAATCCGTTCTGTATCAACGAATTCGGGGCTTGGGCTGTGGTGCTGGTGACCGGGATCGAACCGGTACTCAATTGCTTGAACGAGATTTTAAGTCTCGGGCGTCTGCCAATTCCGCCACACCAGCAGGTATTTGATTGTAAAAAGAAGTTTTTCGGAAAACGGAGGTCAAAATGGAGATCACTTGACGAAAACGGCGATTTTTGAAAAAGCAAAAAGCCTTATATATCAAGGGGTTTCGGTGTTCCGAACGGAAAATTGAATAAAGGATTTTAAGTCCCGGGCGTCTGCCTATTCCGCCACATCGGCACATATAACATATATAACAGAATGATTATATTACAAAACAAACCGTTTGTCAAGCGCGCGTTTTGGGCAAGGGTAACAGCGCAAGTGTGGTTTGGTCACGTGGCCTTTTCTCTGACGGCGATTGACGTTTTCAGTCGCGGCGGTTACGCTCTGCGGCGGCATGCGCGTTTCAGTCCGCGATGCCGGCATAAAACGGGCAGCGCAGCAGCGCGGCGGCGCCCTCGATATATTCGACGACCTCGTAACCCGCCTCAATATACAGCGGGTAAAGATCGGCAAACTCCGCATATCGCAGGTCCAGCACCGCGTATTCCGTTCTGCCCGCCGTCTCATAATTGCTGCCGTTGATCTGATACAGCACCTCGTGCGACGCCAAGTGCGGCAGAATGAACGTACTCGCGGAGACCGTCGCGTCCGCGGGCACCAGCTCCACCACCTCATCGATCCGCGCGCAGTCGTCGGCGGTCATGCGATAATAATTGATATAGGACATTTTTCCGCTGACAAAGGTAAATGTCCCCAGCAACGACGCGGCGGCGCACAGCACGGCGACGACCCGCCGAACGTCGATTTTCAGCATGGAGATGTTGTCCGCCGTCAAATATAGAAGCAAGGCGGCGGCGCCGAAATTATATTGAAAATCCAAGGAGTGCTGGTAGGGATAATAGGACATCAGATTAATCAGCATAAAGGGTCCCAGCAGGATATAATTATACAGCTTTCGGCTGATCAGCGGCAGAAAGCCCAGCGGCAGCAGCATTTTCAGCGCAAACTCCAGCTTTTCGCCGTCCAGACACTGGCTGAACACATACCCCGGATTGACGATGACATTTTTCAGAATACTCTGCAGACTGCCGCCGAGATTGGAATATCGGTACAGCATCGCGCCGTCGCCGTAGGTATCCAGATACTTGACTGCGGCGAGGAAATACCCGACGGTGCATAGCAAAAGCAGCGCGGGCTTTAATATTTTTTTCTTGGCAAAGAACATATAAATGCAGACGAACATCACATATACGGGCGCGTCCTCCTTGACGGCGCATATCGCGATCGCCGACAGGATCAGCCCCGCCGTACTGTCAACGTCGATGGCATACAGCAGCCACAGCAGCAGCGGCGTTAAAAAACAATTTTCATGAATATCATAAAAACAACCGGCGCTCAGGGCGGGATAGAACGTATAAATCACCCCAACCGCCAGCGTGACGCCGTTGGACAGACCTTTCTTTTTACAGATCAGATACAGCGGGAGCAGCCCGCTTGCCAAAATAACCGCCTGCGCGATATTGAGGAACGCCGGATTGGAAAAAATATAGTAAAACGGCAGGATCAGATAATAAATAAAGGACAGATGCACCGAGAAATGGGACAGCGGCAGATCACGCTCACAGGTGGTCATGGGCAAGCCGGTCTTGCGCATAGACTCGAACATCTGCGCGAAAATACCGAAATCAAAGCAAGGCGCGATATACATTTTATATCGCAGTGCGGTCAGTCCGCCGACAAAGACGGAGAACACCGCCGCCAGCGCCGCGTAAACGCCGACGGTGATGAATTTATTATTTTTGATCAGCCGTATCGCCTCGCCGGTGCAGCAATAGACCGCCACCGCCGCCTCCACGGCGCAAAGCGCTAGGAACAAATAGGTATCGTTCGTATTGTACAGCGCGGTACAAGCATAAAACAGGCTAAAAACCAACAGTACCGTTTTTTCCGCGCGAATATTTTTCACGAAATAAAATACAATGCTTTGCAGGACGACGCCCGCCAGCAGGAATAAAATCAAACTCCATAACTCGACATTTGCGACAAACTCCGCGCTGTCGGACGGCTGCTCGCCTGCCAGCAGAAACACCGCGGAGGTCAGAAAGAACGCGCTGATCAGCCGCATGAGCAATACCTGAGGCGTACAGCCGAGCGCTTTCAGACGATAAGCAAGCTTCTGCATGGTTTTCACTCCCTGTCTGTTGTTTTTTCCGCCGTTTTTCCGCCCCGCATGATGCGGAATCTTCCCAGCTTTTTATCATATCTGACGCCCAGCGCAAAATACACAACGCCCACGGCAATGATGATCAGCAGGATAACGATCACGGCGGGGGACGTAAAAATATCCTTCAGCAATCCTGCGGCAAAGCCCGGCAGATCAAAGGGAATATCCTCCGCTGCGACAAGTCCCACCGTGGCGATCACCTGCTCGCCGTACAGCACCTCCGCTTTGCCGACCGGTTCGCCTTTTTTTACGGGCGCGGTCAGCTCGGTTTTTGTATCCTCCGCCAGCACATGAAAGACCACGCTTTCCGTATCCGCAGTGTCGGGCAGCAGCACCGACAGCCGCTCGGCGGGCACCAGCCGGATATGATCGGTCTTGAACGAGTACTTGACCGGCAGCTCCGCGACGGTCTGCGTCTCATTGGTAACGGTGCGCAGCTTGATATTGGAAAATGTCCATGAAAGCATCTGTTTACAATCGATAAAAGCGTAATTTTCCTTATTGCCGTCGTTATTCGTATCCACATAAGCGCCCTTCATCACCACGGCGACATAGGAATACCCGTCCCGCGCGGCGGTGACCGCGACGCATCTGCCCGCGCCCTCGGTCGCGCCGGATTTCGCGGCGGTCAGATAGCGGTAATAATAAGAAGGATACCCGCTTTGCAGCATCAAATTCGTCGTATACACGCGACGCTCGCTGTCCTTTTCCGTGGCAGGAAAATCATAGGTGCCCTGCGTGCTGATTTCACGAAACGTCTTGCTTTCCGCCGCTTTCTGCATAATGATCGCCATGTCCGCAGCAGTGGTATATTGCCCGTCTGCGTCAAGCCCGGTGACGTTGACGAAATTCGTACTGCCGCAGCCCAGCTCCCTTACATATTCGTTCATCATGCGGACAAATTCCTCCTCAGACCCGGCAACGCCGTAAGCAAGGGTCATAGACGCGTCTGCGGCGGAGCGGATCAGAATGCAGTACAGCAGATCGATCACCCGAATTTTGTCGCCGCCCTTAAAGAGCATGACGGCGCTGTCGGTGCCCGCCAGAATACTGTTGATGTTCTCCGGCACGGTAAAGGTCTGTGTTTCGGGATCGGGCACATTATTCAGCACGATCATCGCGGCGACGATATTCAGCAGTCCCGCCGGCTGACAGGGCATGTCCGCGTTTTGGCTGAAAATCACAGTGCCGTCGTCCATACTTTTCAGGTATAGGATCTCGGAGTTGACCTCCAGCTCGGAATTATACAGGGGCTGCGCCCACGCCGCCACCGGCAGGCTGCAAGCAAATAGCAAAATCAAAAGAAAAATTACGATTTTTTTCATAGACAACCCCTCCGGGAAGTGGTATTATAGAAAAGTATTATTCAACAAACAGCAAGGAGAATCCATATGATATACGTCACCGGCGATACCCACGGCGATCCGCGGCGATTGTCCGCCGCTGCCCTTTCCCGCCTGCGGGAGAACGATACGCTGATCATCTGCGGTGATTTCGGCTTTATCTGGGACGGCAGCCCCAAAGAGGAAAAGCTGCTGAAGGAGCTGGGCAGCCGCAAATATAACATCTGCTTTATCGACGGCACACATGAGAATTTCGAGCTGCTGCACGGCTATACGGAAGAGACTTGGAAATACGGCCGCGCCCGAAAAATCTCCGGCAATCTGCATTACCTGATGCGCGGGGAAATCTATCATATGGAAGGCAAAAAGGTCTTTGTCATGGGCGGCGGCGAAAGCCCCGATATGGAGATGCGCGCCGGTTCCGAAAAATGGACGCGGGACGAAATGCCCTCCCGTGAGGAATTATATCACGGGCTTGCCAATCTGGAAAAGAACCATTTTGACGTAGATCTGATCTTTACCCACGAGCCGACGCTGAAAACCAAGCAGTTTTTAAGCCTTTCCGACGAAAGCGAGCTGCGCTTTACGGCGCTGAACTCCTATTTTGACGAGATCAGCAAGCTATGTAATTATAAGAAGTGGTACTTCGGAAGCATGCACAAGGACAAGCAGGTGTCCGCGCTGGAGACTGCGGTATTTACCGATATTCTCGACGCCGTCACCGGCGAAAAGCTGTATAAAAACCGCTGAATTTACATACGGTCAAAGCGCCGCAAGGGCGGCAAGCGCGTCCGCAGCGGTAAAACCGCCGGGCGTACGCAGGAAATTATTGATTTTTCCCGTAAAGCGCGCCTGTTCCGCAGACAGTTCTTCCGGGGTGAACGATACATGCACGTCGGTCAGCGCGTCGATCACCGCAAGCAGCGTCTCTTTCTCGGTATCCAGACGCCGCAGCAGCGTTTGCAGCTTGTCCGACGCCCGTCGCTCATAAATATCAAACAGGGCGGGCGCAAACGCGGTACACGCTCTGCCGTGGGGAATGCCCCGCTGCTCGGTCAGCAGATACCCCACCGTATGGGGAAACAGCGTGCCCGTGATATTGATGGCAAGCCCCGCAAAGATCGACCCGTAATAAAGCTGTTCCCGCAGCGCCGCATCGGGCGTTTTCTTCGTTTCATAAATAAATTTTAATCCGTTCCAGACCATGGGCAGCGCCTGCAGCGCATAGCCCTCCGACAGCCGGTTGGACGCGGTGGATAAATAACTTTCCGCCGCATGGGCAAACGCGTCCAGCGCAGTGCTGACCGTCACGCCGTAGGGCGCGGATTCGGTATACTTCGGGTCGCAGATCGCAAGCCTCGCATAGCAAAGCGCGCCGGAGATGCTCTTTTTTCTGCCGTTTTCCGTATTTGTCAGCACGGAAACGCCGGTGACTTCGCTGCCCGTGCCCGCCGTGGTGCCGATCAGCACATACGGAATCGGAGGACGCATCTGCCCGCGCCGGGCGTAAATTTCATTATCCGAAATTTCGGGATTGGACGCGTATAACGCGGCGGCTTTGGTCGCGTCAAGGGGCGATCCCCCGCCGATGCCGATCAGAAAATCCGCCTGCATGGCGCGGGCGGCTGCGCCTGCCGCGCAGCAAACAGCGGTCAGCGGGTTCTGCCCGATCTGGTCAAAGATCGCATAGGAGATGTGCAGCGACGTCAACAGCGCAACCGTATCCGCCAGCGCGCCGCTTTTCTGCGCAGCGCTGCCGCCGGTCACGATGAGACAGCGCGCGCCCAGCACGGCAATCTCCCCTGCCGCTTTTTCCAGCGCGTTTTTACCGGATATGACCCGTACGGGCATGTATTGATTGATATTCATGGGGAACCTCAGCAAATCAGGATTTAATGAATAATGAAAGATGAATGATTGCGGCGCGACGTTCTTCCAACGCCAAATCATAATCATTATACATGAAGAAATCACAAACTGCAACACAAGGCGGTGAATTTTAATAAAATGTACGGGAGCTTTACAGTCCTTTACGCCGACGCGCAGATCGCTGTAGCGGTGAAGCCCTTCGGCATGGTGTCGGAGGATACGGGCATGATCGCCGCGTTAAAAGCGTATTTTATGCAGCGGAACGAACCTGCCGACGTTTATCTTGTCCACCGGCTGGACAGGGAGACCGGCGGCGTCATGGTCTTTGCCCGCACGCGAGAGGCGGCGGCGTATTTATCAAAACAAATACAAAACGGCGGCTTTGAGAAAATTTACACCGCCGAGGTACAGGGTGCGCCCGAACCGCGGGAGGCGACCCTCGCCGACCTGCTGTTCCACGACCGACAGCGCAATAAAACCTACACGGTAAAGAAAAAGCGCAAGGGCGTAAAAGAAGCGATCCTGCGCTACGCCGTCGCGGAAGCAAAAACGGACACTTCCCTGCTGCGCATACGATTGGAGACGGGACGCACTCATCAGATCCGCGTGCAGATGGCGACCCGCGCCCACCCCATCGTCGGTGACGGCAAATACGGCGGCAAAAAGGCGGCGTTCCTGCATCTGTGGGCGGGGGAATTGTCCTTCCCCGCGCCGAACGGAGAACGCCTGCGGTTTCAATTGCCCGCGCCGTTTTAAAACACAATAAATTAAATCATAATTAAAGAAGGTAACAACAACATTATCGCCCATTGAAAAACAACGGACGATAATGTTTAATTTATCGTTTGGCATAAAAGTGATTTATACCAAATAATCCTTATTCGGAAATTTCAGTCAGTTTCCAGCGAAACATGTCCTTAAAATCATGGTAGCACTCCGGACATATCCACCGATACCTGTCAAGTGTACAATAGCCGACATGCAGCATATCCTCATGCACACCGAATTTTGCCCAGCAAAATTCGCAATGTTCATGGTCGCTGTTTCCCAATTCCTTATAAACACATTTTTGCAAGACAGCGCCGAACAAATAATTCATTTGATTTGTCAAGCGCCAGTCGTCGCACAAATTTTTATCATTTTTCATAGATCACTGTTCTCCCGAGAGTTATACGGTAAATCGGCGGACTCGCAAGGACGCCCGGTAGGCGTCTGTGGGGCTTATGCGGATTTCCGGGAAAGAGCCCTCGCGGCATAGCCGCTTCGGTCGGAACTCCATTTACGCCAATAAATTCTGATTTAGCGCAGGAAGATGGGCGCACAATCTTGTAGATAATATGTAAGGTCCCCTCTTGTAGGATCGTGGATTTATCTGTAAAATGATTAGTTGTAAAAAACAAATACAGCATTACCGCATACAAGAAGGAGACCTTACAATGAACAGTATACTCTATGTTGGCTTAGAT
>JAFVBH010000054.1 GCA_017480115.1 Clostridia bacterium | reverse complement strand
CCGGAAAAGAGCCCTCGCGGCATAGCCGCTTCGGTCGGAACTAAAAATATGCCACCGGCATATTTTCTTAACGCTCCGACGGCCAGTGTCCGTCCCTACAGGCGAAAACCGATATTTTGATGTATAAATCCAAGCCGCGAAGCGGCTTCCGAACCTCCTCCCTCCTACCTTCTCCCTCCTACCTTTTACCTACCATCAGAATTATCGGCAACACCGATAATTCTGATGGTACAAAACAAGACTTCCGCGCAAAGCGAAAGTCTTGTTTTTCACAGATGTTTTAATTGCCGGTGAAATAGGCGGTCTGGGAAACGGTCGGCTCTGTCGTCTGGGAGGAAACCGAGGACAGGTACTTCATATTGACCCAGCCGCTTTTGCCGTCATAGGTAGTATATCCCCAGCCATTGGTCTGCGTAGTAATGTAGATCGTCGTCCCCTTGGGAATTTCACCGACAGGATCATCATCGGTACCCGGCGAGGGTCTGAGATTCAGATCTCCGGAATCAGTATTGACAATATACGGCGTACCGACCGGCGTTGCAGTCGCGCCGACCGTAGGAATTACGGGAGCGGTCTGCTGCTGCAAGGACGCGTTCCTGACGACTTCCACGGAATATTTTTCTTCCAGCTCGTTCATATCTTTCTTATAACTTCTGTTGACGCCCATCAGCACCGCGCACAGCAGCACCAGCACGATCAGCACTGCAAACAGCACCATCAGGAAGTTTTTATCCAGAAGTACGCCCCTTCTTTTTTTACGGTTATTGTTCGTCGGCATACACAACCACCCTTTCTAAGCTCTGTATACATTCTATTTTACCAAATTTTGAAAAAAAGTAAATACACAAATGCATATTTTCGCAAAAAGTTCAAGAATGCAGCAGCGGCAGGCGTTAAAATTTTATTACTTAATGGAAAATTGAGGAATTGCCTATCAAAAAACCGCCGGGAAATCCCGGCGGTACAGACACAGAGCGCGGACAAGTTATTTTTCGCGTCCGCTGTCTGTAGTATCTGCAATTTTTTTTTCGTTATTCATTCGGTATCCAGCATCGAAATTTGTTTGCCTGCGTCTTCGGCTGCCAATACCGCGCCTGCGGCGGGGATATTTTTACTCATATACCGTTTGGCGTTGATAAATTCACTGCCGTCGGACGGCGTGACCGCGCTGACAAAGTGATTTTTACGCAGCGTCATGACCTGCACGCCCTGCGTGTTTTTCGTGGTCTTGACAGCGACCATGGCGGAATTTACCAGCAGATACCGCTTATTCGTCGTTTCGATGCAGTACAGCCCGTCGTGGGGCGCGTAATACACCGCCACCAACGGCGACTTATCCGAATACGCGCTGATCAGCTTTTTGCGGTTGGTCTTGGTCTCATACGCTTTTACGTCCACCTTGGCGCACTTTCCGTTTTCAAAGAAAAACAGGATATTTCCCTCATAGGCTTTCAGCGGGATCATGGCGATGATGCTCTCGCCCTCGTCCGCACCCAGCACGCCGGCGACGAAATCGCCGAGGCTCGACGCCTTGGTATCGCCGAAGTCGCTTGCCTTTGCCTTGTATACCTGACATTTATCGGAGAAAAACAGCAGCTCCGCAGCGTTATCCGTCTCGATGGTTGTGATGATCTCGTCCCCCTCCTTGAGCTTATGGTTGGCGCTCATGCGCAGAGACTGAGGCGTGATCTTTTTGAAATACCCCTCTTTTGTAAAGAACAGCGTGACGGGATACGCATCGACCGGTTCTTCCTCCTCTGCCAGCGCGTCCCCCGCGTCATAGATAATTTCGCTGCGGCGGTCGATGCCGTATGTTTTCGCGACGGCGCGCAGCTCGTCGATGATGATTTTTTTGATGCGGCGCTTGTTGGCAAGAATATCCTCCATCTCGGCGATATTCTTTTGCAGCTCGTCAATGTCCTCCAACCGCTTCAGAATATACTCGCGGTTCAGGTGACGCAGCTTGATTTCCGCCACATATTCCGCCTGAATTTTATCGATGCCGAAGCCGATCATCAGGTTGGGCACGACCTCCGCCTCGACCTCGGTCTCGCGGACGATCTTGATCGCCTTGTCTATATCCAAAAGAATTTTGGAAAGTCCCTGCAAAAGATGCAGCCGGTCCTTTGCCTTGGTCAGCTCAAAATGGGTGCGGCGGCTGACGCATTCCACGCGGTAGGCGATCCACTCGATCAAAATGCCGCGCACGCCCAGCACTATCGGCGTACCGCCCACAAGAATATTGAAATTGCAGGAGAAGCTGTCCTCCAGCGGCGTTGACTTAAACAGCCGTTTCATCAGCTTATCGGCGTCGGCGCCGCGCTTCAGATCGATGGTGATCTTCAGACCGGTCTTATCCGTTTCGTCGCGAATATCCGTGATCTCTTTGAATTTTCCCGCCTTGACATGCTCGATCACCTTATCGATGATCGCCTCGCTGGTCGTGGTGGGCGGAATCTGCGTAATGTCGATACAGTTATTCGCCTTATCGTATGCGTACACGGCGCGCACCTTGACGGAGCCTCTGCCGTTTTCATAAATTTCCTGAAATACATCGCGGTCATAAAGGATTCTGCCGCCGCCCACAAAATCGGGACCGTTCAGGATCGAGGCGATGTCCGCCGACTCGTCCCTGATCAGCGCCTCCGTTGCCTGACAGATTTCCCGTAAATTAAAGGAACAGATATTACTTGCCATGCCCACCGCGATGCCCAGCGTGTTGTTGCACAGCACGTTGGGGAACGTGACCGGCAGCAGCGTCGGCTCGGTCATGGAATTGTCGTAGTTCGGCACAAAATCCACGGTATCCTTGTCAATATCCCCGAACAGCTCGTTGCAGATGGGTTCGAGCTTCGCCTCGGTATACCGCGCGGCGGCGTACGCCATATTTCTGGAATACGCTTTGCCGAAGTTGCCCTTGGAATCCACAAAGGGGTGCAGCAGCGATTCGTTCCCGCGCGACAGACGCACCATCGTATCATAGATCGACGCGTCGCCGTGAGGATTCAGCTGCATGGTTCTGCCCACGATGTTGGCGGATTTGATCCGCGCGCCCTTGATCAGCCCCATCTTATACATGGTGTAAAGCAGTTTCCGATGGGAGGGCTTAAAGCCGTCGATCTCCGGAATCGCGCGGGACAGGATCACGCTGATCGCATAGGGCATATAATTCAGCTCCAGCGTATCGGTGATGAATTGGTCGCGCACCATACCCGCGCCCTCGATATGCGCGTTTTTATTTTCCTCCGCCCGTTCCGGCTGCTGTCTTTTTGATATTTTCTTTGCCATCGTCCGTCACCTCAGCTGAGATCCGCAAGCTCTAAGTACAGATGCCCGTTTTCAGCGATATATTCCTTTCTGCCTTGCAGGTTGTCGCCTAACAGCAAGTCAAATTTCTCCGTCACCGCGTCAGGATCGCCGTTCGGCTCTACCTTGATCAGACGGCGCGTTTTGGGATTCATCGTCGTCAGCCACATCATGTCCGCATCGTTTTCACCCAAGCCTTTGGAGCGCTGGATCGTATATTTTTTATCGCCGATCTTCGCCAGCGCGTCCGCTTTTTCCATTTCGGTGTAGGCGAACCAGGTCTGATCCCCGGCGTTGATCTCATACAGCGGCGATTCCGCGATAAACACCTTCCCCGCGCGGATCAGCGTGGGCATCAACCGGTAGAACATGGTCAGGATCAGCGTGCGGATCTGATACCCGTCCACATCGGCGTCGGTACAGATGATAACCTTGCTCCAGCGCAGATTGTCCAGCGAGAAAGAATATAAATCTTTATTTTTGGTCTGCACCTCGACCCCGCAGCCCAACACCTTGATCAGATCGGTAATAATATCGTTTTTAAAGATTTTGCTGTAGTCGGATTTTAAACAGTTCAAAATTTTACCGCGCACGGGAATGACCGCCTGAAACGCGGAATCCCGCGCCTGCTTACATGCGCCCAGCGCTGAATCGCCCTCCACGATGAAAATTTCGCGCTCCGCAACGTCTTTACTGCGGCAATCCACGAATTTTTCCACGCGGTTGAGCATATCCTTACCGCCGGAAAGGGTCTTTTTGATGGTCACACGGGTGTTTTCCGCCCGCACGCGGGAGCGCATGTTGATCAGCACCTGATCGGCGATCTTGTCCGCCTCCGCCTTGTTTTCAATGAAATAAACCTCCAGCTGGTGCTTGAAGAAATCCGTCATCGCCTCGCGGATAAAGCTGTTGGTGATGGACTTTTTCGTCTGATTCTCGTAGGACGTCTGTGTGGAGAAGGAGGACACCACCAGCACAAGGCAATCCTCTATATCCTGTATGGTGATTTTGGAATCCTGCTTGGTATACTTATTCTGCTGCTTCAAATAGGCGTCGAGCTGGGACACGAACGCGTTCCGCACCGCCACATTCGGCGAGCCGCCATGCTCCAGCCAGCTGGAATTGTGATAAAATTCCTTCAAGCAGACCTTATTGGAAAAGCAAAGCGCGGCGTTGATCTTGACGCGGTAGTCTTTCTTGTCCTCCCGGTCTCTGCCCGTGCGTTCCGTCTGCCAGAACTGCACCGATGTAAAAGCGTTGTCCCCCGCCAGTTCCCTGACGTAATCCTCGATGCCGTTTTCGTAAATAAACTCCGTGGTTTCAAATTTCGACGGCGCGACCTCGTTTTTCAGAACAAACCGGATCCCCGCGTTGACCACCGCCTGCCGCTTCAGCACGTCGGCATAATAGTCCAGCGGGATACCGATGTCGGTAAAAACCGCCAGATCAGGCCGCCAGCGGATCCGCGTACCGGTGTCCTTTTTGGCGTAGGGCTCTTTTTGCATCTCGCCCACAGGCGCGCCCTTTTCAAAATGCAAATGATACTGATACCCGCCGTTGCGGATCTCCGCGTCCATATACTCCGACGCGTACTGCGTAGAGCAAAGCCCCAGACCGTTCAAGCCCAGAGAAAATTCATAATTGCCGCCCTCGGCGTCATATTTGCCGCCGGCGTACATCTCGCAGAACAACAACTCCCAGTTGTAGCAGCCCTCTTTTTCGTTCCAGTCCACCGGCATGCCGCGGCCGAAATCCTGCACCTCGATGGAGCGGTCAAGATAGCGGGTCACAATGATTTTGGAGCCATAACCCATGCGCGCTTCGTCGATGGAGTTGGAGATGATCTCAAACACCGCGTGCTCGCAGCCCTCCAAGCCGTCGGAGCCGAAGATCACGCCGGGACGCAGGCGCACACGGTCGGCGCCCTTTAACTGTTTGATACTGTCGTTATTATAAGCAGGTTTTTTCGGCATTCTGTTACCTTCCGTCCTATGGTTGATGTCACAATATTTTTTACTTCACAATAAGTGATTATACTACAAAAATTTACCATTCGTCAAGTCATTGCACGAAAAATGCAAACATTTGTTTCGCTCACTTGTATACCGGCGCAAAAAATTGCAAAAAGTACTTGATTTTTTTTGCACGGTATGTTAATATACTTTAGTCGCAGCGGGCTGCACCCGTGCGTAACATATTTTTAATTATGAAAGGATGACATATATGGCGTGGTATGAAGTTGTATTCGGCTGTGCTCTGATTGTCCTTGCCATCTTTATTACTATAATCGTTCTTTTACAGAAGAGCAATGACGACGGTCTTTCCGGCGCAATCGTCGGCGGCAGCTCCGACACTTTCTACGGAAAGAACAAGGGGCGCACGAGAGACGCAAAGCTTGCCAAGATCACCAAGATTCTTGCAGTCGCATTCTTTGTCGTTGTCCTTGCCGCATCGTTCGTCATGGCAATCTTCAAATAAGCAAATCAAAAAAGCAAACAGACTTCGGTCTGTTTCTATATGATCCAGTAGCTCAGTCGGCAGAGCACCTGCCTTTTAAGCAGGGTGTCCGGGGTTCGAATCCCCGCTGGATCACCAAAAATAAAAACCGGATTTGTGTTGATATTACTCACAAAACCGGTTTTTTGTTTTTTATTCTCATTCATGCCAAATAGTTTTAAATAATTGCATTTATTTGCCCAAATGCAAGTCAGGTGCAAGTCAAAAATTCAATACAAAATAGAGGCTTTTCCGCTGCTGGTTTCATTTATTCTGCTATGTTAATATCGGAAAAGTCCAAGGTATCGGCATGCTGTAGCAGCAGAGCGGTATATGCCTCCTCATACAGACATGCAAGGCGGTCGGTTAACAATGCGGTATCGTTTTTTCCGGCATCTGATTGCCGGGAATACTGATCCGCAAATACGGTTGAGGTGTAGATAAGGGCAAGTTTGCTTGCAATTTGATTCATATGAAATCATTTCCTTTCATATAGCAGCAAAAAAGCCCCTATCTTTATATAGTCCGAAAAATCGCGGAATGTGACGCAGAGTTTACAGAAAATTAAAGAATGCCCGACGGGACCATGAGAAACCGCCGGGCATCGACTTATTTACTTTCGGCAAGGAGAACAAGCTCATTGATGACGAGCCGCTCCACGTAAGACGGACACTTTCTGCGACCAGCTTCCCAATCCTCAATTGTCCGCTTAGGTATCTCCATTTTTTCGGACATCTCTTGCTGTGTTAAACCAGCAGCAATCCGCGCCTCCCGAATAGTCATGTTATTTTGCCTTCTTTCTTTTAATCAAAGCATAGATCAGCTTTACAATGCCTGCACAGACAAAGAATATGCCGAGAAATTTTAATACTGTCATGCCTCTTGACAATGGCTGAAAACTTTAGTAGAATGAAGATGCGCGGGGGATCTTGCGATCCCCTCTGCACCCGCTGGTTATTTGATCATCTTATCGATCAGTAATAACAGCGTTCCGACTATGAGGTCAACCAGACCGCCAATTACGATTGTTGCCCACTCGATTTTGGCTTTTTTGGTTGACTTCTTTTTTGGCTTCGCCATTGTCTTGCCTCCTTTCCTCTTGGATTGATTATATTATATCACGCATTGCGTGATATGTCAATATTTTTATAAAATTTTTTTCAAAAAAATAAGCCGCCCCGGGTGACCGAGACGGCTGAACTTATACCTTACACAAATTTAACACACGCGTGCTATCTTGTGTGTTATTCCGTGCGGTTGTCAAGGTAGCCTTTGACGCTGTTCCAAACGGCGGAAATACCCGCAGCCAGCGCAGCGGCGATAAAGGGGCTGACCGCTTTCCACGCCGTTGATACGTCCGTAAAACCGCCGTTTAAAATCGTCACGACCTCGGGGATCAGTACGCCAAGAAACGCCTGCACAAAGGTCTTGAGGGCGCGGATGGTAATCTCTTTCTTAGTCATGGCTTTCACTCCTTTCGAGGTCGTCAAGCCGATGGTTGATGACCTTAATTTTCTCGGTCTGCAGCTCGTCCGATTTTTCAAGCGCATAGGTGCGCTCCACAACCTGATTATGCTTATCAACCTTCTG
>JAFVBH010000053.1 GCA_017480115.1 Clostridia bacterium | reverse complement strand
CTAAGCCAACATAGAGTATACTGTTCATTGTAAGGTCTCCTTCTTGTTTGCGGTAATGCTGTATTTGGTTTTTTTACCACTAATCATTTTACAGATAAATCCACGATCCTACAAGAGGGGACCTTACATATTATCTACAAGATTGTGCACCCATTTTTCTACAAATCCAAATCGCGCAGCGATTTCCGAACCTTTTCCCTTTTTCCTCTTCCGTTTTCCCTATAAAATCCAACCGCGAATCGTAATCGCTTCGCGGCGCTGCGTTCTTTTTCGTCACATTTCAGATTTATTGTTGATTTACTGCGGGAATCATGTTATACTGTTTTCGATATGTGAAAAATATTCCAAAGGAGTTTTACCATGGCATTGAAAGATGTAGACAACAAGGCAAATGAAAAGGGTAAAGGCATGGCGGCGATCTGGCAGCTTGTCAAGTTTACACTGGTCAGCATGATCGCGGCGATCGTGCAGATTATATTGTTTAATATTCTGCAAAAAGTATTCCTCGGCATGCCGTCCTCTGTAGAGGGCGTGGCGTCTTTCTTTGAGCAGCCGTATAAGTTCTGGTTCTTCGAGTCCTCGATCAAGGACGGCGCGATCGCGGGGCTGGGTTATTTCATCGCGCAGAATGTTTCCAATGTCGTGGCGCAGATCGTTTCTTTCCTTGTCAACAGAAAGAAAACCTTCGGCTCCTCCGCCAATATCGCGGTCACGCTGCCGATCTATCTTGTGATCACCGTAATCATTCTCAGCTTTGTGGCTTGGGTCTCCCCGATTCTTACCGACTGGTTCAGCTCTTTTGGCTGGAGCGCGCAGCTTGCCGGCAACGCGACCATGCTGTTGACGATGATGTTCCAGTTCTTCGCGTTCTTCCCCGTACAGAAGATCCTGTTCAAGCAGAAGAAGGAAGAAGCCCCCGCACAGGCGCAATGATGCGGCAGCGAATAACGGAAAAAAATATGTAAGTATCATGAAAGTGCGGTCAGAACAGGCCGCACTTTTTATAAAGAGAATAAAAAATTTTTAAAATAGATATAGACAAGATAAAAAATCTGTGTTATAATAATCAGGTCGTGGGGGCGTAGCTCAGCTGGGAGAGCGTACGGTTCGCATCCGTAAGGTCGAGAGTTCGATCCTCTTCGTCTCCACCAGAAAAAACGACGTGTTTCGACACGTCGTTTTTTCAACGAAATTTGCCCTTCGGGCAAGTGAAATACGCCTGCGGCGTGTGAAATGTTCGCTACGCGAACGTGGGCAAATTTCATTTCAATTTGCGGCATTGCCGCAAAATTTCATAATGGCGAAGCCATTATTTCACATCTCGCGTCAGCGAGATATTTCACGTATTCATTGTAAAACAGGTACAATTCTTCTATATTTTTTATATCAAATGATTGGAGACTGATTGCGTCCATTAACACGGCTAAAGAGAATGGATAGCGGGGGACTGCCGCGATGGGGATGATTCTCAAAAACACAACCGAATATACTGCAGGTCAGGTATTTTACTACACTGCCTGTAAAAAGACATATGGCGCAATATTTTTGTTTCGTCAGCGGGAGTACTCCTTGTTTGCAATATCCGAAGAGATACCGCTTTCTGTTCAGAGTATCACACTCGCCGATATATTAAGCGCACCGCTATACACAATTGCATGGTTTTCCGATATTGAACTTCTGCCCGACCGAAGGCTTCATCATATTGGAACTGTTGCGGTCAATGGCAACTTTTCCAATTGCGCCGGTCTGCTTGAAGATGATTCAGGAAGTTTACTTCTGAAGAACGTTGGGCAAAGCAGTACATGGAAGCATAGTTTCCGTGCTT
This sequence comes from Clostridia bacterium, assembly GCA_017480115.1. GTDB lineage: Bacteria > Bacillota > Clostridia > Oscillospirales > Acutalibacteraceae > RGIG2774. The sequence continues at coordinate 62,439 of JAFVBH010000053.1, read as the reverse complement.
TTGCTTTACGGGAGACAAGTATGCAGGATGTGCCAAAATATATTCCAAAAACATGGCGGTAAATGATTCTGCTGGTTCGCATTCATCTGTAAAAAAAGCAAATTCATCTTTTTTGTTTCCGCCTGCGTACAGTATGTAACAGAGCAATTTTTAAGCCAAGGCAAAAATCATTCAAATTTTACCGGCAGTGGGATATACGTCTCACTGCCGGTATTTCAGATAATTGTTTGAATCACAAAATTTCCCTTAGCTTATCGAGAAACGCCTCTTCGCCGAAGGTGTTGAGCTTAAAGAACATCGCCTGGCTGCCGCCGGAGGTGACGGCGGAAAGATGAATACTTCCGCTCCCGCCCTGAAAGAGGGTCACGCTCAGACTGACGCGGTTGCCGCCGATATAGCTGTAGCGCTCGAATACCCGCACGCTGCAGTGGGCGCTGCCGTCGGCAAAATCGCTGCTTGCCTCCAGCGATGCGGAGACGCTGCCGCCCATGATCCCGCGTTCGATCCTTGCCAGAATTTCATTGAAATCGCCGTTGACGACGGTTTCCATTTTTGCCATAACAAGCCCTCCTGTCGGCCGGTATTTTTCGTCAATCTGATTATACAATACTTATCCGTTATTTGCAAGCGGCTGCTCCGTCGGCTGCGGAATATACGCCAGCGGGAGGCGGACGCTTGCCTTGAACAGATCGCCGTCGATGCCGATGTCAAATTTCCCCATTTGCAGCTCACAAAGGCTCTTTGCGATGGACAGTCCCAGTCCGCTGCCCTCGGTCGTGCGGGATTCATCGCCGCGGACAAATCGCTGGGTCAGCTCCTCGGCGGGGATATTCAGCGGATGCTCCGAGACGTTTTTGATCTCGAACACGCCGTCCTTATCCCGCTTGCGGACGTCGATGTAGACCCTTGTGCCGGGCATGGCGTATTTTTTGACGTTGGACAGCAGATTTTCGATGATCCGCCAGGTCTGCCGATTGTCGGCATAGACGATCACGTCGCTTTCGGGCTGGCTGATGACCGTCTCGATGCGTCGTTTTTCCAGCTCGTCGCTGTATTCACCCACCGCCTGCAGCGCCATTTCATATAGATTAATCCTGATTTTTTCGATTTTGATATTTCCCGTGGTTGCTTTTGACGCCTCTGTCAGATCTTCGATCAGATGCTTGAGCTTATCTGCCTTTTCGTTGATAATATCCACGTACAGCGCGGCTTTCTTGTCCTCCAGTTCACATTTTTTTAAAAGATCCGCATAACTGACGATGGAGGTCAGCGGGGTTTTCAGATCGTGGGAGACGTTGGTGATCAGCGCGGTACGCATGCGCTCGTCCCGAATGCTTTGCTCGACCGCAGTGCGGATACCGTCGCGGTTCTGCATGATGTCAGAAGCAAGCGGGCGCAGATGGCGGGGAATCTTTTTAAAATCGAGATTCGCGGTGTAATCGCCCTTTCTGATCTTTTCCGCCGCGTCCGTGATCTTATCCAACCCGCGGATATGGTAGAGGATCAGCCACAGCAGCCCGCCAAACACAAGAATCGTCAGCAGCAGAACAAAGGGCGCGACGGCGTCAACATCCGCAGCGTCGAACAGCGACAATTCACAGATCAGCGCGATGAAGATGAATACAATGCCGGCAATCAGCGTGACGGTAAACATCTTTCTGTAATGCTTCGGCGTTTCCCCGCGGTGGGCGCGCGCCTTGCGTATGCCCCACGCGGGCAGGGCGTACCAGAACGAGTGCCGGATCAGCTGTCCGTTTCTTGCGTTGCGGATTACGGAGACGAGGTACTCGAACAGTACCAGCAGCGCCGCCGCGCACAGCAAGGGGAACAGCAGTTCCCATACAGCAAACGACCAATCGAAATTATTTACGGTGTAATATATGATGTGATAGTGCCCGCCGAAACGCGCATACTCCAGAATTGTATTGGAAAAAATGTTGATTGCGGGAACGACAGCCGCCGCCGTCAGACCGCCGCTGAGCAGAAAATGCCAGTCGTTATACAGTTTGTCAAGCGCGATCCGCCGCCCTGTGCCCGCGATGAGAATATACGCGGCGCTGAGCAGGAATACCGTCACGCCCGCAACGGTCATCAAAAACAACATATCCGCATGGTCGCGCGCGTCCTCAAAATTCTGTTCGATATAGGCGTAAATATCCTCGTCATATTCACCGCTGTTTTTAAACATATACAATTCGCCGCCGATTGTCTCGGACGAATAGTTTTTCATTTTTGTTTCTGTAAAGAAGTCATTGCGCAGGGTGGATTTTCCCTCGGTGCCGTTGCCGATATTGTGATCAATGCCGTCCGCGGTGATGAAGATATGCCATGGGGAGTTCTCCGCATTTTTACGAATCTGCGCGATAATATCCTTGATATTCGCGCCGGTCTGCATCATGGTTTCGCCGGGAGATTCGGGCTGCAGCGCCTCGATATTGGTAAAATATTCGTCATAAGCGGGCGAATAGAACAAATACTGAACCAAACTGTTTTCTGCAAGGGAAGAATAATCTAAATATGTATCGCGGCCCACGGTGATGTCCATCAGTTCGATCGCCGAGCGGTAAACGGTGTTGACGGAACTGATCAGACAGCAACGCAGATTAAAGACGTTTGCCAGCCACGCGGCGTTTTCGATCGCTTCCCGACTGCTTTCATAATAGTCAGCCTCGTCATTGTAATAAGCATATATATCGTTGAATGGCGCGGTAGTGACAGTCGCGATCTCATAGGCGGTTTCTGTTTCCGCTGCCTGTTCCGTCGTTGGCTGCGGATCGATCGTGTTCACAGTCGCAACTGTTGGGTTCATAACGGTCTGCGCCATGTCGATCGCGTTATCATCGTACGATTCAACAACGCGATCATTTACAGAGATCCGGTAGTTTTCGCGTATATCATAGATCCGGTCGATCTGCGGGAGCGACTGTAAATTGACGTAGTTATAGTAATACTCCTCGTCGATCTCGTCATCGTTGGTGATTCGCAGGAACCGATAAAAATGGTCGGACGCGTCCGTTGCGCCGGAAAATATATCGGTTGACGCCTGAAACTTATTCTGATACAAGGACATCAGCAGGTCGCTCAGCGCCAGCAGGGTATTTTTATATTCTTCGCTCAGCGCCTTATTTTCAGCGTCGCGCTGCGCGACCGCCTGTTTATTCTGCGTTTCGGCGTAATGACTGATGACGTCGATCTCATTTTGAATACAGGATTCAAAAAACACGGTGTTGTAATATGCCGCCGAGTTCTCCGTATCGTACAGCAGATGATTACGCACGGTGTAATACCCTGTGAGCATCGATGAAACCGCAGAAACGATCACGAGAAAGATTGCCAGCATACGAAAGCCCGTATTATAATTTTTCCATTTTGTAGCCAAGGCCCCACACCACCTTTAAATATTCGGGCTCTTTGGGATTGATCTCGATCTTCTCTCTTATGCGTCGAATATGTACGGTTACGGTTTTTTCCACCGAATAGGAGGGTTCGTTCCACACCGCCTCATAGATTTGGCTGGTGGTGAGGATACGGCCCCGGTTTTTCATCAGGTATTCCACGATGCCGTATTCCGTTGCCGTCAGCTTCACCGGCTCGCCGTCCACCGTGACCGTATGAGAGGACAGATCCAGCACCAGCCCGCCGTTTTCGATCATGCCCTCCCGCTTTTCCATGCTGCCGAGGGTCGTATAGCGGCGAATCTGCGACTTGACCCGCGCCATCAGCTCCAGCGGATTGAACGGCTTTGTCACGTAGTCGTCCGCGCCGAAGCTCAAGCCCTGGATTTTGTCGATGTCCTCGCTTTTCGCCGAAAGCAAGATAATGGGAATGTTGCGGTTTTTCCGCAGCTCCAGCGTCGCTTTCAGCCCGTCCAACTCCGGCATCATGATGTCGAGAATGATGCAGTGCAGCTCGTTTTCTTCGGCGATCGCCAGCGCCTCCCGCCCGTTTTCGGCGCGCAGCACATTGTAATGCTCCAGCTCCAGATAGATCTGCAGCGAATCCAATATCGATTTGTCATCATCGCATACAAGTACGTTGTACATTGTATTTTCCTCCTTCCGTTCCAGTATTATTTTAGCATAAGAGAGCGCCTTTTTAAAGCCCGAATATAGAATAATCGCCTTGTCGAAATAAAAAGAATATGTTTTTGTTAAGATAGGTTAAGAAAAAGTTACGGGGTTGTAATAAATTCAGAATAATGAATAGTGAATGATGAATAATTGCGGAACCGCTTCGCGGTTGGATTTATAAATTAAAATATCGGACTTCGCTTGTAGGGACGCCCAGTGGGCGTCCGTCAGGTTATGCGTAAAATCGACGGCCGGCCGGTGGCCGTCCCTACAAGCGGGTGTGCCCAACTTTCTATAAATCCAAATCGCGCAGCGATTTCCGAACCTCCTCCCTTTTCCCTCCTACCTCCTACCTAAATTCTGATTTATCGGCAACGCCGGTAAATCAGAATTTATTTGACAATCCTCCCATATAAATATATAATTACCTTAGAATAAAATACATGCCGAAAGAAGGGCTGTCATGTCGGAAACCACCGTATCCTCCGTGCATGAGCATTCCGCGCAGGAAAATGAGGAAATATTAAAGCAGCTGGAACAGCAGCATAAAAACTATCTGTCGCCGCGGGATTACGTCGCTTACATATTATCCGGTGCAGGCGATAAAAACTGGGAGACCTTTAACAGTCAGCAGTCGGACTTTTTTTACCGCACGTTTTTGAACGCGAAGCCCAATTCGCTTTCCGTTGCCAGCGTTGTTTCCTTGATCGTTGATACTTTTGACAACGCCATTTCCGGCCCCATTATCGACCGTACCCGTACCCGCTGGGGACGCGTGCGCCCGTATCTGTTGTTCACGCTGCCGTTATGGGTGGCGGGATCGCTGGCGCCGTGGCTGCTGCCGGGGCATCTTTCCCAGCTGGCGCTGATCATTATCTTTACCATCGATTACTATCTGACCTCGATCGCCAATTCCTTTTATCAGCCCTCTTATCAGGCGCTGCTATTCAATCTGACGCCCAACGTGGAGGAGCGCAACCGCCTGATCGCCACAGATACCTATATCGATCTTTTGGGCGTGTGGCTGCCGTCGTTGTTTCCGTTTTTTGTGGATTTCCTAAAGGTCGATACCCGGCTGATCTACAGCGGCGGGGCGATTTTGTTTATCGCCATGGTGATCGTTTTCCGCACGTTTGGCTTTTTTGCCCTGCGGGAACGCGTTCCTCTGGCAACAAAAGAAGACATGCAGCAGGTCAGTATCTGGAAGTCCGTCAAGCAGGTCATGACTTGTCAGCCCATGTGGATTTTGCTTTTAAAGAATTTCTTTGCCGTCGGCAAGGCGGTGGGCGCGCGGGTGCAGAACGATTTTTGGCTGAACTGCTTCGGCAAGATCTCTTATGGGACCATTGCAGGCTTGGTGACGGGGCTGCCGTCCTATTTTGTGCTGCCGTTCGCGCCGAAAATGACAAGAAAAATGGGGCTGAAAAATCTTGCCTCCTTTAGTTACGGTTTTTGCGGCGTCGCATACTTTATTATGTATTTGGTAGGTTACAATCCCACAAAGAATACGATTGTCAATTTTGTTTGGGTGACGCTTGCGCTGACGGCCTGCGGCGCGTTCAACAGCGTGCAGCGGTACTGCTCCACGGCGCTGACGGGCGATCTGTACGACTACATAGAATGGAAAACCGGAATCCGCAGCGAGGGGACGGTTTCCGCGGCAATGAACTATGTGAACCTGCTGATCAATCCCGCTTCCACTTTTATCAGCAGCGGGATCATCGAAGCGGCGCATATCAAATCCGTCTACCGAAACGGCAGACTCGTCCGGCAGACCAACCCGCAGATGCTCAAATCCCTGTGGGCGGTCTTTGCGCTTGCGCCCGCCGTGGGCAGAACGGCAAAGGCGGTAACGCTGTGGTTCTTTAAGGTTCACGGCAAGACCCGCGAGCAAATGATGCGGGAGCTGGCGGAGATTCGGGCAAGCAAGGTGCTGGATACCGGCGCCGCTGCGGGAGAAACGGAGAGTATCGAGGAGTAAAATGAAGTATTTTGCAGAAAATTACGATGTTGCAGTGATTGGCGCGGGGCATGCCGGCATAGAATCCGCCCTTGCCGCCGCGCGTCTCGGCTGCCGCACGGTATGCTTTACGATCAGTTTGGATATGATCGGCAACATGCCCTGCAATCCGTCCATCGGCGGCACGTCCAAGGGGCATCTGGTGCGGGAAATCGACGCGCTGGGCGGTGAAATGGGGATCGCCGCCGACGCGAATACGATCCAAAGCCGCATGCTGAACCTCGGGAAAGGTCCGGCGGTGCATTCTCTGCGGGCGCAGATCGACCGCCGCCGCTATTCGGAATATATGAAGCGCGTGCTGGAGGGGCAGGAACGGCTGGATCTGAAGCAGGCGGAGATCGTTTCGCTGGAAAAAACGCCCGACGGCGCGTGGGAGCTGGTCACGCAGTTTGAGGCGGTCTATCGGGCGACCGCCGTGGTGCTGGCGACAGGCACATTCCTTGCGGGAAAAATTTTCGTCGGCGACGTGTCCTTTGACAGCGGGCCGGACGGCATGTTCCCCGCGCGGAACCTTTCTTCTTCATTGGAAAAATATATGGAGCTGCGTCGGTTCAAAACCGGTACGCCTGCCCGCGTGAACCGAAACACGGTTGATTTTTCTGAATTGGAAATTCAAGAGGGCGACAGCGAGATCGTGCCCTTTTCTTTTGCCAATGAATACGCGCCGGAAAATAAGGCTGTCTGCCATATTACGTACACCAACGCCGAAACAAAACGAATTATCTCTGAAAATCTGCACCGTTCTCCGCTGTTCGGCGGGGAGATCAAGGGCACGGGCCCCCGCTACTGTCCCAGCATCGAGGATAAGATCGTCCGTTTTGCCGACCGTGAACGGCACCAGATTTTTATTGAACCCTGCGGCTTGGAAACCGACGAGCTGTATTTGCAGGGGCTTTCGTCCTCGCTGCCGGAGGATGTGCAGCTGGATTTTATCCATTCCATCAAGGGATTGGAGCATTGCGCCGTCATGCGCACGGCGTACGCAATCGAATATGACTGCGTGAATCCGTTGCATTTGAAAGCGACGCTGGAATTTAACGACGCGGCAAATCTTTACGGCGCGGGGCAGTTCAATGGTTCCAGCGGTTATGAGGAGGCGGCGGCGCAAGGGCTGATCGCCGGTATCAACGCCGCGCTGAAGGTGCAGGGCAGGGAGCCCTTTTTGCTTGACCGCGCCAGCTCCTATATCGGCACGCTGATCGATGATTTGGTGACAAAGGGCTGTAACGAGCCGTATCGCATGATGACCTCCCGCTCGGAATATCGTCTGATCCTGCGGCAGGACAATGCGGACTTGCGCCTGACGGAAAAGGGCTATCGAGTGGGACTGATCTCGGAGGAACGGTATCAGCGGTTTTTGAAAAAGCAGGAACAGATTTGCCTTGAAAAAAAACGCATGGAAAAAACCGTAATTGCAAGCAGCGACGCGCTGAACGCCCTGCTTGTTTCACGTGAAACAACGCCTATCGATAAGGGCGTAAAGCTGATCGACTTGCTGAAACGCCCGCAGTTGGATTATAAATTGCTGGCGCCGTTTGACCCCGAACGCCCCGATTATCCGCCCGAGGTCTTTGAACAGGCGGAGATCGACGCAAAATATGACGGCTACATCAGGCGGCAGGCGGCGGACATTCGGGAGATGCGCCGTCTGGAGGAAAAGCTGCTGGCTGCGGATATGGACTACGCATCGATTTCCGGCTTGCGGCTGTAGGCGCGGGAGAAGCTCTCTAAAATCAAGCCGCAGAACATCGGACAGGCGTCCCGCATCTCCGGCGTCAGCCCCGCGGATATTTCGGTGCTGCTGATCTATCTTGCCGGTAAAAACGGAGGGCATCATGATAAATAAGGATAATCTGCGGGAGGCGGCGGCGCGTTTCGATGTATCGCTTGACGCGCAAGCGCTGGAGCGATTCGCAATCTATGCCGATTTTCTGCGTACATATAATGAAAAGGTGAATCTCACCGCCATTACGGAGCCGGACGAAATCGCGGTCAAGCATTTCGAGGACAGCTTGGCGGTGCTGCGCTATGCGGATATTGCGGCGGGCGCAAAGCTGTGCGACGTGGGTACCGGCGCGGGATTCCCGGGGATTGCGCTGTTGATCGCGCGTCCCGATCTGGCGCTGACGCTGATTGAGGCGACTAATAAAAAACTGATTTTTATTAATGAACTGCTTGCAAAGCTGGAGCTGTCCGCGACGCTTGTGCATATGCGCGGCGAGGAGGCGGGCAGGGTAGCCCCGTACCGTGAAAATTTTCACGTTGTGACGGCGCGCGCGGTGGCGGAGCTGCGTAAGCTCGCTGAGTATTGTATACCCCTTGTAAAAAAGAACGGCGTATTTATCGCAATGAAAGCGCAAACCGCGGCGCAGGAACTGCGGGATTCGGTTGCCGCGATCCGCATTTTGGGCGGCGCCGCGCCGCAAACATATCCCTACATGCTGTCCAACGGTGACAGCCGCACGGTCATAACCGTAAAAAAAATATCGCATACTTCGGCGCAATATCCCCGTCCCTCCGCGATTATTACAAAAAAACCGCTTTAATTTAACAAATTCGGTCGCAGAAAGCATTTTTCCGTCGATGAAAAATGCTTTCTTTTTTTGTTTAGATGTGCTATGCTTTTTGTAAGAAAAGCGTTCGGAGGTGCAGCAATGTTTTTAACAAAGACGAAAAACAAAAGCGGCGGTCAGATTGCGCTGATCCCCGCAGATATGATATTTCCGAACCCCAACCAGCCCAGAGCCGCCTTTGATTATGACGAACTGCAATCTCTGGCGGCTTCAATTCGGGAAAACGGGCTGTTACAGCCCCTGACGGTGCGCGTGAGCGACGGCGCATACGAATTGATCTCCGGCGAACGTCGGCTGCGCGCCTGCAAGATCGCCTGCATCGGCGAGATTCCCTGCGTTGTCGTGGACGCGGACGACGAGAAATCCGCAGTGTTTGCGCTGATCGAAAATATGCAGCGGTCGGATCTAAATTTTTATGAGGAGGCTCTCGCGATTCAGCGGCTGCAATATCGCTACGGGCTGACACAGGACGAAATCGCCCGAAAGCTGGGCAGGTCCCAGTCCTCGCTGTCCAATAAAATCCGGCTTTTGCGCCTGCCGCCGGATATGCTGGCGGATATTATCGCCGCCGGACTCTCGGAGCGGCACGCCCGGGCGCTGCTGTCGCTGGATAACAACGCGGAAAGACGGCAGCTGCTGGATATTATTCGCGCAAAAAATCTGACGGTCACCGATACGGAAAAGCTGATCGCCAAGATGAATGAAGCCGTGCCGGAGATGCGAAAGGCGCCGGTCGGCACTTTTCGCGATCTGAATGTTTTCGTCAATACGCTGAATCACGCGGTGGATACCATGCGAAAAGCGGGAATCGATGCGGATTCCGAAAAAAGCGAGACGCATGAATATATTGAATATGTAATCCGTATACCAAAAGGACGACAAAAGGTCAAGGTCGTATAACATTTGCTTTCTTCTATCTTCCATATCCCATCCGAAAAAACGACACAGGCTCCGGCAGGTGTCGTTTTTTCGTGGAAATTCTGATTCGTTTGGACAGTCGGACACGCGGGTAGCACGGCGCCCGACTGCCCACAAGTCAGAATCTCGTTTCACGTGAAACATTTTGCATTTCATATTGATTTTACTGCGAAATATTGGTATACTGTCTGTTAGAATATGGGGTGTAAACATGGCAAAGGTCATATCCATTGTAAATCAGAAGGGCGGCGTGGGGAAAACCACCTCTGCGGTCAATCTGACGGCGGCGCTGGGGCAGCGGGAAAAACGCGTGCTGCTGATCGACATCGATCCGCAGGGAAATTCCACCAGCGGCTACGGCATCAATAAAAGAAAAATCGAAAAATCCTCTTATGACGTGCTGCTGGGGGAGAGCGCGCTTGCCGAAGCGTCCGTATCGACGGCTTTTGAAAATGTAACGGTCGTACCGTCGAACATGAATCTGGCGGGCGCGGAGATCGAGATCATCGAAATGCCCGAGCGGGAACGGCTTTTGAAGAACGCCATTACCGCAGTGCGGGGCGACTATGATTATATTTTCCTTGATTGTCCCCCGTCGCTGGGGCTGATCACGCTGAACGCGCTGACCGCCTCCGATACCTTTTTGGTGCCGATCCAGTGCGAATATTACGCGCTGGAGGGGCTTTCCCAACTGATGTCCACGGTGCGGAAAATCAAGATGAAATATAACCGACTGATCGAGCTGGAGGCGGTATTGCTGACCATGTATGACGGCAGACTGAAGCTGACGCAGCAGGTGGTGGAGGAAGTCAAAAAATTCTTCCCCGGCAAGGTGTACGGCACCGTGATCCCCCGCAGCGTGCGGTTGTCCGAAGCGCCCAGCTACGGCGAACCGATCCAATATTACGATGCCCGTTCCAAGGGCGCGCAGGCATATAACAGCCTTGCGGACGAATTTTTGAGAAAACAGATCATATAAGGAGGGAATGTCATGGCGCTGAAAAAAGGCGGTCTCGGCAGAGGGTTTGAGGCGCTGTTTGAGGATAATTCCGCAGAGGATTTGTCGCCCGAACAGGTTTCCACGCTGCCGATCGCCGAGATCGAACCGAATCGGGAGCAGCCGCGCAGAAAATTTGACGATGAAGCGATCAACGACTTGACGGAAAGCATCAAGGAACACGGTATTTTGCAGCCGATCCTTGTGCGCCCCGTCTCTGACGGTTCCTATAAAATTGTCGCGGGAGAGCGCAGATACCGTGCGGCAAAAAACGCGGGGTTCACGTCCATACCTGTCATTATAAAAGTATTATCCGAACAGGAGGCGGCGCTGATCGCCCTGATCGAAAACCTGCAGCGCGAGGACCTCACCCCCCTCGAGGAGGCGGAGGGCATTCGCAAGCTGATGGAGGATTTCAGTCTTTCGCAGGAGCAGGCAGCGACAAGGCTGGGAAAATCCCGCCCGGCGGTGGCAAACGCCCTGCGGCTGCTGTCCCTGCCCGATGAAATCAGGCGTATGGTTGAGGGCGGCGCGATTTCCGCCGGACACGCCCGCGCGATCCTTTCTCTCGGTGATGCGGCGGCAATGCTTGACTGCGCAAAGATCGTTGCAGAAAAAGGACTTTCCGTGCGCGAGACAGAGGCGCTGGTTAAAAAATTATCTGCGGAGCGCAAACCGAAAACAAAGCAGGTACGCGCGCGCGACACCTTTTTTGTAGAAGCGGAGCTGTCGCTGGGCGCAAATCTCGGCAGAGCCGTGGAGATCAAAGAAGGTAAAAAGGGCGGAAAGCTCATTATTGAATATTTTGACAGGGAAGACCTTGAAAAAATAGCGAAAATGCTGGAAAACTAACGGAGGAAGAACAATGATCGATATTAAATTTTTAAGAGAAAATCCCGATATTGTAAAGGAAAATATCAAAAAGAAGTTCCGCGACAGCAAACTGCCGCTGGTGGACGAGGCGCTGGCGCTGGACGCGGAATCCAGAGAGAATAAAAAGGAAGCGGATAATCTGCGCGCCGAGCGCAATAAGATCAGCAAGCAGATCGGCGGTCTGTTCGCGCAGGGAAAGCGGGAAGAGGCGGAGGCGATGAAGCGCCTTGTTACCGAAAAATCCGATGAGCTTGCCGCCCGCGAGGCAAAAGAGGCGGAGCTTGCCGAAAAGATCAAGAATATTATGATGCAGATTCCCAATATCATCGATCCCGTCGTGCCCATCGGCGAGGACGACAGCAAGAACGTGGAACGAGAGAAGTTCGGCGAGCCGGTCGTGCCTGATTTTGAAGTTCCGTATCACACCGAGATCATGGAGAAATTCAACGGCATCGATCTTGACAGTGCCAGACGCGTCGCGGGAAATGGGTTCTACTACCTCATGGGGGATATTGCCCGCCTGCATTCCGCAGTGATCGCCTACGCGCGGGATTTTATGATTGACCGTGGCTTTACCTATTGTGTGCCCCCCTTTATGATTCGCAGCGACGTGGTCACGGGCGTGATGAGCTTTGCGGAAATGGACGCCATGATGTACAAGATCGAGGGCGAGGATCTGTATTTGATCGGCACCAGCGAACACTCCATGATCGGTAAATTTATTGATACGATCGTGCCCGAGGAGACGCTGCCGCAGACGCTGACCAGCTATTCCCCCTGCTTCCGCAAGGAAAAGGGCGCGCACGGCATCGAGGAACGGGGCGTTTACCGCATTCACCAGTTCGAGAAACAGGAAATGATCGTGATTTGCAAGCCCGAGGACAGTAAGGCTTGGTTTGACAAGCTGTGGAAAAATACCGTCGATCTGTTCCGCAGCCTGGATATTCCCGTCCGTACGCTGGAATGCTGCTCCGGCGATCTGGCTGACCTGAAGGTGCGCTCCATCGACGTGGAGGCATGGTCGCCCAGACAAAAGAAATATTTCGAGGTCGGTTCCTGCTCGAACCTCGGCGACGCGCAGGCAAGACGGCTGAAGATCCGCGTTAACAGCAAAGAGGGCAAGTATCTGCCCCATACGCTGAACAACACCGTGGTTGCGCCGCCCCGTATGCTGATCGCATTTTTGGAGAATAATCTCAATGCGGACGGCAGCGTAAACATTCCCGTTGCGCTCAGACCTTATATGGGCGGCAAAGAAAAGCTGATCCCCAACGCGTAAAACACGGGCAGAGCAATCCACTGCGGACGGCTCTGCCCTTTTTGTATGATAAAAGGAGCGTTATGAAGCATCAAAATCTTATAAAAGCCGCTGTCGGGCTTGCCGAAAGCGGCGTGACCGCGCTGTCAAATTATCTGTCCGGTTATTCCGATTTGGTTTATAATGCATTCAGAAATTCGGGGAGAATGTAATGCAAGGCAGGATCCGACTTTTAGATATGCTGCGCGGCGGCGCGGTCATTGCCATGGTACTTTATCATACAGTTTACACCTTTGGCGCGATTTTTCGGCTTTCGGTGTTCACGGCAATGTATGCGGCGCTGAAATTCATTGCGCCGCCGATAATTGCGACAACATTTATTCTTATAAGCGCTTACGCATCGTCGCTTTCTCGAAAAAACGTCAGGCGCGGCGCTCTGATCTTTGCCGTCGCCATGGGACTGACCGTGGCGACTTGCCGCATCATGCCGCTGCTTGGTATCAACGGCGCGGGCATCAGATTCGGGATTTTGCATTTTCTGGGTATTGCAATAATGCTGTCGCCTGTTTTATGCAAGCTTGCACGGAGGCTCCCGCCAGTACCCGGTATCGCCGTATGTATTCTGCTTGCCGTAGGAACAAGAAATCCGGTAAAAAACGGGTTTTTCGGGCTGCCTGTCACCGATCCGATACAAAGCGTGAATTTATTGTTCCCTTTGGGAATTTATCACCCGCCGTTTTCCTCGGCGGACTATTATCCGCTGTTGCCATGGCTCTTTGTCTTTATGATCGGCTGCTTTATTGCCGTAATGCTGCCCAAAGCGCGTCTGCCGCGGGTGTGTTATAAAAAAATATGTCCGCCGATCGAATGGATCGGCAGGCATTCGCTGCTCATTTATGTAATTCACCAACCGGTGATCTTTTGTTTTGGGGAACTATGGCGATTGTTCAAAACGTATTGAACTGTGGATGCGGCGTCCCCTTGCCCGCAAAAACAGCGACGGACTGTGTAAAAATACAGTCCGCTGTTATTTTTTCTTTCTTAAATTTTTAAAAAAATCCGATAGCAATGCAGCGCATTCCTGCTCCATAAATCCGCCGCAAACGGCGGGTTTATGATTATACGGCAGAGAAAACAGATCTGTAACCGAACCGACGGAACCCGCCTTATAATCATACGCGCCGAACGTGACTTTTGCGATGCGCGAATTAATGATCGCCCCCGCGCACATGGGGCATGGTTCCAGGGTGACGAACAGTTCGCAATTCGGCAGACGCCATCCGCCCAAGGCTTTACAGGCGTTGTCGATCGCCTCAATCTCGGCGTGATATAGGGCATTTTTCCCTTTTTCCCGCCGGTTTCTGCCCACGGCAATGATCTCGCCGTCTCGGGCAATGACCGCGCCCACAGGGACTTCGCCCTCCAGCGCCGCCAGTTTTGCCTGCGCAATGGCAGCCTGCATCAGTTCCGTGGTTGTCATTTTATCCAGTTAATATCAAAATCGAAATTTTCGAGAATATCCGGCAGCGCTATGGTCATCAGCGTCTGCACGACCATGTAAACTAAAACGAGCCCCATGGGAATGGACAAAATAAAGTATTTGTAACGCTGAGCGTTGGGCAGGAAGGATCGGTTGGGCGCCGGCTTTGTGATTTTTTTGCGCACTGCCAACAGCACAATGCTGATCAGTCCGAGGAGCATGATGACCGAGGTCCCGATAGCGGATACTTCGTTTGCTATAGCCTCGCTGCTGTTATCGAGAAGCATTGATAAAACCAGAGAAAAGCTGTTATTTAACAAATGGATTATGATCGAGGTCCAGATCGTTCCCGTTTTAACCGCCGCATATCCCAGCACCAGCCCTGCCAGCAGCGCAAACGGCGTTTGCACCATGTTGCCGTGCATCAGCGCAAAGACCATGGCGCTCATGAAGATGGCAAAGCCGTCGCCGTAGCGACGCAGGGAATTCATGACTACACCGCGCATGGCAAATTCCTCCGCAATGGCGGGGAACAGCGCACCGCGCAAAAAATACAGCACAATACCGAGTACCGAGGTGGGAGTATTGAAAAACGCGTACATAAATTCAATACCCGTCGTCTTCTCAAACATTGTGGACAGCGTTCCGGTGACGTTGCCTGCCAGTACCGTCAGCGCCAGCCCCGCAATCACAAACAGCACTGTGTCGGAAAAAGAAAGCGCCGATTTGCCGAAATTGATCGGGCGGATATGATAATTATCACGGAACAGTTTATAAACAATACCGAAAGGAACCAGCAGCGCGATGACGGTGATCAACAAATCGATGCTCAATTGCAGGGTCAACTCGTTCTCAGAGCCGGAGACCATCGGAATATAGTCAAACAGCAGCATTGCCGGCACGTACAGCGCGTTTGCCAGCAGGAAAAACGCGCCCGTGGCAATTGCTGCGCCCCAGGAAAAGCGCTTGATCAGCCGCTTTTCATTCTGCCGCTGCTCCAGCGCGTACATCTCCTGCGGAGTCGGCTGGGGATACGGCGCGTAATAAGGATAACCGTTATAACCGTTTATGGGAATCACCCTCTTGATTTAATAAGAATTTGACAACAAAAGCATGCAGCGGGGCTGTTTTGCCGCTGTTTTCGCCGAAAGCCATCAATGGAATCAGGATTCAAACTGCCCGCAGCACTTCTTATACTTCTTGCCGCTGCCGCAGGGACAGGGGTCGTTTCTGCCGGGCTTTTTATTCTTTTTCACAGGCTGCTGTTTCACGCTGCCGTCGGATCCGCTGGCGCCGGTGATGGTGGCGTTCTGCTGCTTGCGTTGGGTATCCCGCTCGGTGCGGATCACTGCGGTCAAAATCGTGCGCACGGTGCCGTCGATGATACCGGCGGTCATTTCGTCGAACATATCAAAGCTGATCTCGCGGAACGCGATCACGGGATCCTGCTGACCGTAGGCGCGCAGCCCGATGCCGCTCTTGAGCTGATCCATCGCGTCGATGTGATCCATCCAGCGAATATCGACGTTTTCCAAAAGGATTTTCTGCTCGAGCAGCGCCATCAGCTCGGCACCGTATTTTTCTGTTTTTTCGTCCATCACGCGGGTCGCCTTGCCGATCATATAGTCAAGGATGGCGTCGCGGTCGATGGTGGAGGGTAACTCGTCGCTGCCGAACAGCCAGCCGTACTGGGTTTTCAGCCCCGAGATGTTCCAATCCTCGGCATGGTTGGATTTCGGGCAGTAAAGCTCTACCGCTTCGGTGAAGCTCTGCTCGATCATGCGGCGGATCGTCGCGTCCAGATCGATGCCGTCCAGCACCTGATTGCGTTGCCCGTAGATTTTCTCGCGCTGCTGATTCATCACGTCGTCATAATGCAGGACGTTTTTACGTACCGCAAAGTTGTCCGCCTCGACCTTGCGCTGGGCGCTTTCGATGGAGTTGGAGAAAATTTTTGCCTCAATGGGCATATCGCCGATGGACTTGAAGGCGTTCAGCGTGTTGTAGAAACGGTCGCCCGCAAAACGCCGCAGAAGATCGTCCTCTGCCGAAAGATAAAATCTGCTTTCGCCGGGGTCGCCCTGTCTGCCGCTTCGTCCGCGGAGCTGATTATCGATACGGCGGGATTCGTGCCGCTCGGTGCCGATGATATACAGTCCGCCCGCTTCGCGTACGCGATCCGCTTCGTCCGCCATCTCGTCCTTAAACTGCTTTTCCAGTTCGGAAAAAGTCTTTCTTGCGTTCAGAATTTCCTCGTCATCGGTCTCCGCAAAGCCGGTGGCTTCCGCGATCAGCTCGTCGGTGAAATCCATTTTCTTCATTTTGGATTTCGCCATAAACTCTGCGTTACCGCCCAGAATAATATCCGTACCGCGGCCCGCCATGTTGGTGGCGATGGTGACCGCGCCGAATTTGCCCGCCTGCGCCACAATCTCCGCCTCGCGCTCGTGCTGCTTGGCGTTTAAGACCTCATGCTTGATGCCGCTGCGTTTCAGCGCACGGCTCAGCTTTTCGGATTTCTCAATGCTGATCGTACCCACCAGCACCGGCTGTCCTTTGGCGTGGCACGCCTGAATCTGCTCGATGATGGCGTTAAACTTGGCTTCCTCGGTTTTATACAGCACGTCGGGGTTATCCTTGCGGATCATGGGTTTATTGGTGGGGATTTCCACGCAGTCGAGGCTGTAAATCTCCTGGAACTCGTCGATCTCCGTCATCGCCGTACCGGTCATGCCGGACAGCTTTGTGTACAGACGGAAATAATTCTGAAAGGTGATGGTCGCGAGCGTCTTGCTCTCGTGACGGACGTTGACGCCCTCTTTTGCCTCGATCGCCTGATGCAGACCGTCGGAATACCGTCTGCCCAGCATGATTCGGCCGGTAAATTCGTCAACGATCAGCACTTCGCCGTCCTTGACCACATAATCGATGTCCCTGTGCATCACGCCGTGGGCTTTCAGCGCCTGATTCAGATGATGCTGCAAGGTCAGGTTGTCGGCGTCCATCAGGTTATCAAGGCTGAAATAGCTTTCCGCCTTGGCGATACCGGTCTTGGTCAGGGTCGCGGTCTTGGCTTTCTGATCGATCACGTAATCGCCCTGATCGGCAAGATCTTCCTCAGAGTTGGTCTTGCTGTCGATCTCTCGCACCTTGACAGGCTTTAATGTCTTGACAAACGCGTCCACAATGGTATACATATCGGTGGATTTATCGCCCCTGCCGGAAATGATCAGCGGGGTACGCGCTTCGTCGATCAAAATGGAGTCTACCTCGTCCACAATGGCGAAGGCGTGACCGCGCTGCACGCGGTTTTCCTTGTAATTGACCATGTTATCGCGCAGGTAGTCGAAGCCCATCTCGTTGTTGGTGCCGTAGGTAATGTCCGCGGCGTAAGCTTCCTTGCGCTCCTCATTTGTCTTTTCGTGAATGATCAGCCCCACGGAAAGCCCGAGGAAGCGGTAGACCTTGCCCATCCACTCCGAGTCACGCTTGGCAAGGTAATCGTTTACGGTGACGATATGCACGCCGTTGCCCCCCAGCGCGTTCAGATACGCCGGCAGGGTCGCCACAAGGGTTTTGCCCTCGCCGGTTTTCATTTCCGCCACGCGCCCCTGATGCAGCACAACGCCGCCGATAATCTGCACGGGGAAATGCTTCATGCCCAGCACGCGCCACGCTGCCTCGCGGCAGGCGGCAAACGCCTCGGGCAGAATATCGTCCAACGTCTCGCCGTTGGCAAGGCGCTCTTTAAATTCCGGGGTTTTGGCTTTAAGCTCCGCATCGGAGAGCGCCGCGTAAGCGTCCTCATAGCTTAATACTTTATCCACGATGGGATTGATTCGCTTCACTTCTTTTTTGGAATAATCTCCAAAAATCTTTGAAAATAACGACATATTGTAATTCCTTTCATTATATATGTAAATGGCATATTTTTCCTTGGACTGCTTAGTATAACATATTTTGTATTGAAATGCAACTTTGTGTTAAATTCTGATTTATCGCAAAGCGATAAATCAGAATTTAGGTAAAAGGTAGGAGGTTCGGAAATCGCTACGCGATTTGGATTTATATTGCGGCGCTTTGCGAGACGGTCAGGGACATTGTCGCCTTGCTCGCTTGGGGCGCTTCGCAATGCTCTGTGTCCCTTCCTGCAAATGCACCGCCTGCCTCGTCCGCCGGATGCGGCGGCACATTTGCCGTGCTACCCGTTTCCGAAAATTTGTAGGGACGGCCATTGGCCGTCAGAGCGTTAAGAAAATATGCCGGTGGCATATTTTTAGTTCCGACCGAAGCGGCTATACCGCGAGGGCTCTTTTCCGGCAATCCGCATAAGCCCTGACGGATGCCCTATGGGCATCCCTACAAATTTGCGGTAACGGGTAGCACGGCACACATAAATGTGAAATGCGGAGGGCGGAATGCGGAATTTCGGAACCGCTTCGCGGTTGGATTTATAGACAAAACTGGAAAAACGGGTAGCACGGCGCAGTGCGCCGTGCTACCCGTTGCCGCCAATTCGTCTATAAATCCAAATCGCGCAGCGATTTCCGAACCTCCTACCTCCTCCCTTTTCCCTCCTACCTAAATCAGAATTTACCTTTCCTTGACTACTGTTAAATATTGTGCTATGATATAACAGAAGTGCGGGAGGGGACGATACGGTTGGCGATCAACGCAGTGCTGGTTGATGTGGATAATACGCTGTTGGATTTTAATGAAGCGGCGCGGGTCTCCGCGATCCGCGGGTTTGAAGCCTTCGGCATTGATTACCCGCAGGAGATTTTCTCCACTTTTCATAAGGTCAATCAGCAGCTTTGGGCCCGCATTGAAGACGGCAGTCTGCAAAAAAGCGAGCTGTATCAGATGCGCTGGAATACAATTTTCGCCGAACATGGAATTTCGGCGGACGGCGTCGCTTTTGAGCAGCTGTTTCGGCAGGGGGTTGCGGAGAGCTCGGTCCCCATGGACGGCGCGCTTGCGCTGCTTGCCTATCTGAAAAATAAATATAAGGTCTGTATTGCCAGCAATGCGTCTTACCGGCAGCAGGTCGGGCGGCTGGAACGCGCCGGTATGCTGCGGTATGTCGATGCTTTCTTTATCTCCGAGCAGATCGGCTTCCCGAAGCCGCAGCGGGCGTTTTTTGAAGCGTGTATCGCCGGCACGGCGGCAGAGCCTGCACGGATTCTGATGATCGGCGATTCCTACGAAGCGGATATTGTCGGCGCGCATGCGTGCGGGATCAAAACCTGCTGGTATAATCCGCAGGGATTTCCCGCGGGGTCGGTCGCGCCGGATTTGACTGTGGCGCGGCTGGACGAGATCGCGCAATATATCTGAAAGGTGAAATAAATGGAAAAAGCGGAGCTTTGCTGTCAGCGATATATCCTGCGCGTTCTGGGAGTGATCCCTTTTGTGTTGGGAACGGCGCTGCTGACAAGGAAATTTTTGGATCAGAATTACAGTACGCTGAGTATTTTTCTGCTGTTTGCGGTTGTATATATCTATTATATTATCAGCGGAAAGCTGCGCGTATTTCAGCAGATTTGCACCTATGACGCGTCAGACGGCGTGCTGCGATTGACGAAAGGGAAAAAGACCTATACGTTGTCCGGCGTAACAGAGCTGATGGGCTGGAGCTCCGGCTTTTTCAATACCGCCATGTACCATATATCCATTCAATACGCCGGCGGACGGCTGCGGCTGCACTCACGTTCCACGGGAAGTAAGGGCAAGCGGACGGACGACGCGTTTGACGCGTTGATTGCGGCGGTCGTCGAGTATAACCCGCAATTGAGAAAAGAAGTGTCCTACAGCGGCAATATCGATTGCGTGTACCGGGCGGATAAATCCGGGGAATGCTTATGATCCTTGCGGATATGCACATGCACAGCGCCCGCTCCGACGGAACGGATACGCCGGAGGAACTGCTGAAAATCATACGAAAGCGCGGGATCGCCTGTTTTTCGCTGACCGATCACGATACGATCGCCGGCTGCGCGGAAATGGATCGCCTTGCGGTACCGGCGGACGGGTTTGTCCGCGGCGTGGAGTTGTCCTGCAAAACGGCGCTGCGCAAGTGCCACGTCCTCGGCTATGCTTACGATCCGTGCAGCGAAGCGATGCGGACGCTGATGACCTACGTCGCGGAAATGCGCCTGGAGCGGTTGGAGACGCGCCTGCGCTTTATGGAAGAAGCCTATGGTATCGTGTTTTCCGAAGCGGAGAAAAACCGACTGCGGCATACCGAGAGCGTCGGCAAGCCGCATATCGCGTCGCTGCTGATCGAAAAAGGCTATGCGGCGAGTATCGGCGAGGCGATCAAAAACTATCTCAGCAGCAAGGATATGCAGGACGGTAATCTTCCCGCCGAGTCAGGGATCCGCGCGATCCTTGCCGCAGGCGGCATTCCCGTATGGGCGCACCCGCTGGGCGGTGAAAACGCCCGCCATATTACGCCGGAGGAATTTTTTCCGCAGCTGGAACTGCTGATCTCCTGCGGATTGCAGGGCTTGGAATGCTATTATTCCCGATACAGCGCGGCGGAGACCGCGTTTCTCGTCGCGGCGGCGCAGGAACGCGGTCTGTACATCAGCGGCGGCAGCGATTACCACGGCAAGCGCAAATCCATTGCGCCGGGGGTTCTGAGCAGCGAGGGCATGCAAGTGCCTGCGCAAAAACTTACCATATTGCAGGAATATGTAAAACGAGGAATTATTAAACCGTTTGATACGGGATTACAGGAGTGATAAGTATGAGTAAAATTATCGTAGCGGGTGCCGGTCACGGCGGGCTTGTCGCCGCGGCGCATCTTGCAAAGAACGGGTATGACGTTACCGTCTATGAAAAAAAGAAAAAAGGCACTGTCGGTTATGACTGGACAGACGCCTTTGACCGTTCCGCATTGACTTTCGCGGGGATCGAGCTGCCCGCGGATACGAAGTTGTATCATCTGCACCCCATGGCGTTTTACGGACCGTCGCAGAAAGTCAAGTTGATCGCGGGGGACAGCCGCGGGGAATACAGCACCAATATGGACAGGAAGGCGATCTGTAAGCTGCTGATTTCCTTCGCGGAGGAAAACGGCGTAAAAATCTGCTATAATTCCGAGGTTCTGGCTCCCATCGTAGAGGGTGACCGCGTGATCGGTATTAATGTGCGTTCCGCCGGAAAGATCAAGGCGGTCTGCGGCGATCTGATCATTGACGCGCTGGGCTGTAATTCCGCGCTTCGGCTGAACCTGCCGGCATTTATGGATATGGAGGGTCGCTTTAATCGCGCAGAGGTATTTTACTCCTATCGCGCGTTCTATGAGTTGACAGGCGAGCCTTCTACAGAATACCACGAAAATCATTTCTTCCATAATTATAAGCCCGGTCTTTGCTGGTTTATGGATTATCCGGATTACTGTGATATTCTGATCGGTCGGTTTGATCCGTTTACCGATGACGATGTTGCGGAGACGGTCGCCAAGTTCCGCGAGACTTATCCCGAGCTTGGAACAAAGATTTTGCGCGGCGGTCAGCACGCGATTATTCCGATCCGCAAAGCCATCGGCAGACTGGTACTCAACGGCTATGTCGCAGTGGGCGACAGCGCCGCCATGACCATTCCGCTGATCGGTTCCGGCATTTCCAATTCCGTTATGGCGGGGAAGATGCTGGCGGACAGCGTGATCGCTGCCGAGGGCGTGACGGACGTGGCGTCCCTGTGGCGGTATCAGGTGCAGTACTTTAAGAAGATCGGCGCTAAAATGGCAAAGATTGATAAAATGCGCGAGCTGATCGGCACCATGAGCGGCGAGGACGTTGATTTCCTGCTGGAGAACGGCGTTCTGACCACTGAGGACATTTCCGCAGCTACCGGCGGCGGACTGAAGATCGGCGTGCCGCAGGTCGCGGAGAAAGCTTATAGGGGAAAGTCAAATTTGCCGCTGTTGGGTAAATTCGCCCTGAAAGCCAGACAGGGCGGCGTGATCGAAGCGCATGCGGCAAATATCCCGGAAATCTATAATGAAAAAGCAGCCGATGCGTGGATTCAGAAATACAGAACGATCTAAAAAAGAGACGCAAAGCTCTTTTTCATTAACATTCATTTTCCTTAATCATTCATCATTCACTGTTCATCATTCATTAAATTCTGATTTGTCGGAGCGTAAACGCCCCGCAAATCAGAATTTTACTTCCCTGCGCCGGAACCTGTTCCACACCCGTACAGCGAGGTCTGTAGGCAGCAGATTGGCAAGGCTTACCATAATCTTTCCCGCCGCGCCGTATACCAATTCCGATTTATCCGCAAACGCGGCTTGCAGCGCGCCGGCGGCGACGGGCGCCGGCTCATAGATCAGCATAAAATTGTTCACCGTATCCGATGCGTGCGTGTCCCGCGCGTTGGAAATAAATTCCGTGTTCATCCAGTACGGGCAAACGGCGGTGGCTGTGATACCCAGCGGCTTCAGCTCCGCATGCAGCGCCACGGTAAAATTGCGCACAAACGCTTTCGTCGCCGCATAAACGTTCAGCCCCGGCAGGGGGATGCTGCCCGAGACCGACGCCATATTGATGATTTTTGCCCCGCTGTGCATATAAGGCAGCGAGTGCCTGCACATCATCACCGTGGCGGTGATATTCAGCCGGATCATCATGTCGATCTCCTGTTCCGTCTGCATCGGAAGTGTGCCGAATTTTCCCCTGCCTGCGCTGTTAACCAGCAGGGCTATATCCGCGTTTGATTCCTGCAATTTCTTTTTGTATTGCGCAAAGCTTTCCGGTTCCGTCAGATCCAGCAGCAGAAGTTTTGTTTTTGTGCCGATGCTGTCCGCGAGCGTCTGCAGCCGCTCGCCGCGTCGGGCGATCAGCCATATCTCGTCATAGATGCCCAGCCGATCCGCCAGCAGGGCAAATTCTCGCCCGATGCCGGAGGACGCGCCGGTGATCACTGCTGTTTTCATAAATAAAACACCTCATTCTGTTCTGGAATTAGAATGCGGTGTTTTTTATTTTTTATGATAGGAAATTATTTGCTTGCAGGCAATGTATTCCAAGACATGCGGACAATATCGTAACGGTCGTCGTTTAAAACGATATTGCTGTAACCGTAGATTTCCTCCTGCATCGCCTTTGCCGCGCCGGGGAAGTCCACCAGCCATACCCATTTGCCCTCGAAGTAATCGTCGTTCCAATATTCTCTGCGGTATTCGTCGGCGGGTACCTGCTGCTGTCGGATCTCATAGTTATACCAACGCTGGAACAATGCTTTTGTGCCGTATTCGATGATCTCCGTCTTTGAAAGATCCGTCTGTACATAGCCGATCAGGGAATTGACTAAGCCGGGGAGTTTGCTTGCAGCGGTAGATTTGAATTGATCGATCAATGCGGTAATAAACTGCCGCTGCCGTCTGGTACGGCTGATCTCCTCGTCCTGATCAGAGTGCCGGATTCGTACATACCACAGCGCCGCGTCACCCTGCAAGGTGACGGAATCACCATAGGGGCAGCCGTCATAGCCCAGCTGCTCATTGATGTATTCCGCCTCGTACTGCTTGACCGACAGCGTCACGCCGCCGATAGCGTCTACGATGTCTTTAAAAGACTGGAAATCCACACCGACAAAGTGGTCAATATGTATTTTGTAATAATCTTCGATATTGGCGACCAGCCATTTCGGATCGCCGTGGCCGTAGACAAGGGTCTCGTTTAGTTTGCCCCATGCGGAGCTGTCTTCTCCGTAGGTCGTGTAGACCCAGCAGTCGCGATACAGAGAGGAGAGAATGATGGTCTTGGTTTTCAGGTTGATCGACGCGACGATCATCGTGTCCGAGCGACCGTCAGAGCCGTCCTCGTTGCGGTCGATGCCCGCCAGCAGGATATTGATAACCTTGTTGCTCTGCAAATAGGCGGTTCCCTGATTTTTCCAGTAACGGATCGCATCGCGCACGCCGTATTGCTGCTCCCCCTCGTAGACGGGAACATTGACGCGGGTCTCGGGACCGTTATCGGTATCTACGATTTCTGTCGGTGCGTTGCTGTCGTCGGGGTGCAGATTTTCAACCTGCTTGTAATCAGCAGAATAGATATACCATGCCGCAATGCCGGAGAGAACAATCACCAGCCCGATCAGCGTGCCGAGAATCCCGCATGCCACCCGGTAGGCGGTGCTGCTGCGGCGTTTGGGCGGCTTCGCAGCGTTCCGCTTCTTCGTCGGCGGAGCGACGGACGGTTGCGACGGTTCCGCGTTGCGCGACGGCTGCGGTTTGTAAACGGCACGCTGCGCCTGCAACGGGGGACGGATGGCGCCGGAGGGCGCGCGCCCGTTCCGTTCTGCTTCCAGCCGCTGCCGCTCGCGGTAACTGAGAGCTCTGCGGCTGCGCTCGTCGATATAATCTTTATTATCCGCGCCTGAGGCATGGATCGCGGGGATATCGGCGGTATCCGCCTTGGAATCACGCTTGGTAAATTTTTCTGAATTTCCGGTCATTTTGCCACCTCCGGGAAATAGATCCCCGATATTTTGTCAATAAACTGATGTATTATACCACATATGACGGATAAATGCAAGTTTTTAAATACGGATTCCTGCGCCGGCGGAGAA
Organism: Clostridia bacterium; assembly: GCA_017480115.1. GTDB lineage: Bacteria > Bacillota > Clostridia > Oscillospirales > Acutalibacteraceae > RGIG2774. Next base: position 37,663 of record JAFVBH010000053.1, on the reverse strand, counting down.
ATCACGGTTTGCGTTCATAAATCCCTGCGTGTCCGCATACTGTTTTTTAGAAGCTATTAACAAAGGCGAAAGGAACGGTCTGAACATGGATAAGCTTAAAATTGAAAAACAGGAATCGCAGATCTGCGTGCCGCTGAAAGAATGCGGTGGGGAACAGCCCTTCGACTGTCGCATTACCCTGCCGGAATACTTAGGGGACATTGTGCGCATTCTCCGCTGTACGGTTTGCGCCGTGCCCGGGAATACCGCCGCGGACGGCGACCATATCTCCGTTGACGGTACGGTAAAGATCAGGATCGCCTATCTTGCCGATCACGGCGGCATCGATACCTATGAAACCACCGAACAGTTTACAAAGCGTGTGGACGCGCCGGGCATTCCCGCAGACAGTCGAATCCTTACGGTAATTACCGCCGATAAAGCGGTCTGCCGCGCCGTCAGTTCCCGCTCCATCGAGGTGAAAACCGTGCTGCGTATGACGTTCCGCGTTTACGGCAGCTGCCCGAGAAGTTTGGTCTCCGCTGCGTCGGGCGCAGGGTTACAGTTAAAAAAAGCAGAGATCGACGTTTTTGACGCGCAAACCGCTGTGGATAAACAGTTTACCGTGGAGGGCGCGTATACGCTGCCCGCAGAGAATAACGCGGTAGCGCGGATACTGACTGCCGACGCTGCCTGCCGGGTCACGGAAACCAGAGTCATTACCAACAAAGCGATGGTGCGCGGCGAAGTCACCGTGCAGGCGCTTTACATGCCCGACGGTATGCAGATGCCGGAGACTGTGCGCTTCTCCATGCCGTTCAGCGAGATCGTGGACGCGGCGGGGATCAACGATTCTATGTCCGTTCGCGTCAGTCCGGCGGTGCTGAGCGTCGATCTTTCTCCCAAAGCCGCCCGGGGCGGCGATATGCGGGAGCTGGAGGGTACGGCGACGGTATCCCTGATTTTGACTGCGGGGAAAATGCAGAAACTGCCCGTGGTGACAGACGTCTTTTCCACCGCGTATGAGACCGATATTGCCGTGCAGAATTTGCAGAGCGTGACCGATTCGCGCGCCGTTGCCGAAAGCTTTACCGCAGAGGGACAGGTCAGCTTGGAGGAGCTTTCTCCCCAGCGGATCCTGTATCAGACCGCGCGGATCGGCAATCAGCGGATCGCCGCCGAAAACGGGACGCTCAAGGCGGAGGGAACCGTGCTTGTGGGGCTGTTCGTGCAGTCGCAAGGCGACAGCGTCAGCTTCGCGGAAAAAAGCGTGGAATTTGCTTTTGAAAAATCCGTTCCCGCCGCCGACGGCTATGCGTTTACCCCGATGCTGACCTTGACTGCCGCCGACGTCGCCCTTGACGGGAACAACGCCTTTGTGCGGGCGGAAATCTTTATCGAGGGCAGGCTGGACGCAGTGCGTACTGTACCCGCCGTCACGGAGATCACCGTTGATGAGAGCCGTCCAAAGCAAGCGACTGAGGCAGGTATGGTAATCTATTTCCCGTCCGCGGGTGAGACCCTTTGGGACATTGCAAAACGGTATAACGCATCGCCGGAGATGCTGGCGGGAGATAATGGAATCGAAAACGGCATTGTGGACGGCAGTGCGCCGCTGCTGATCGCGTGCGTATAAGACAGGGGAGGTATTGCATATGGATAACAGAACGATTTATGAGGATATTCGCGTCCGGACGCAGGGAGATATTTACGTCGGCGTGGTGGGACCGGTCAGAACGGGAAAATCCACCCTTGTCAAACGGTTTATGGATACATTGGTGATTCCGCATATGAGCGCGGACGCGAAAAAGGATCGCGCGGTTGATGAATTGCCCCAGTCTGCGGCGGGCAGAACCATCATGACCACGGAGCCGAAATTTATTCCCGAGCAGGCGGCGGAGATCAAGCTGGATAACAATTCCGCGTTCCGCGTGCGCCTGATCGACTGCGTTGGCTATATTGTCCCTTCGTCCCTCGGGTACATCGAGGGCGACCAGCCGCGCATGGTCAAAACCCCGTGGTTTGAGGAGGAAATTCCCTTTAACATGGCGGCGGAGCTGGGGACGCATAAGGTCATTTCCGAGCATTCCACCATCGGTCTGGTCGTAACGACGGACGGATCGATCAGTGATATTCCCCGCGCCGAGTACGCCGAGGCGGAGGAACGGGTCATTTCTGAGTTGAAAGAGCTGAACAAACCCTTTATCGTGCTGATGAACAGCGCGACCCCGCACGGCGATCCCGCGCTGGCGCTCAGCGCGAGCCTGACGGAAAAATATGACGTCCCCGTCGTGCCCGTCAACTGCATGACGCTGGACGAGGACGATATAAAAAATATTCTCGCCGAGGTCTTATTTGAGTTCCCCGTCCGCGAGGTGCGGCTGAGCTTTCCCTCGTGGCTGATGTCCCTGCCGCCGGCGCACCCGTTGAAGAGCGAAATCGTGTCCGCTGTGCGCGAGCAGGCGGGCAGCCTTGGCGCCATGCGCTCCGTTGCCGCCTTTGCCGACGCGCTTGGCGGCGTAGACAGCATCTCCGCCGCCGCAGTGGATGGTATGGCGTTGGGGGAGGGCAGCGCCCGTATCAACGTCCGTGTAGAGGACGGTTTGTTCTACGGCGTGCTGTCCGAGTATGCGGGGGTGCCCATCGGCAGTGAAAAGGAGCTGATGGAATCCCTGAAGCAGCTTGCCGACGACGGCAGACGGTACGCGCATCTCAAGGGCGCGCTGGAGCAGGTGGAGGCGACCGGCTACGGCATCGTGATGCCCGAGGTCACGGAACTGACGCTGGAGGAGCCGGAGATCATGAAGCAGGGCGGCAGGTACGGCGTGCGGCTGAAGGCGTCCGCGCCGTCGATCCACATGATGCGGGCGGATATAACCACCGAGGTCGCGCCCGTGGTCGGCTCCGAAAGCCAGTCGGAGGAGCTGGTGAAGTACCTGCTCAAGGAATTTGAAGAGGATCCCGCCCGCATTTGGGAATCTAATATCTTCGGCACCTCTCTCAATGATCTCGTCAACGAGGGGCTGCGCGGAAAATTAATGCATATGCCGGAGGACGCAAGGTATAAATTGCGGGAGACTTTGGAAAAAATAATCAACGACGGGTGTAACGGGTTGATTTGTTTTATACTGTAAATTAGATTTGCGGGGCGTAAACGCCCCGCAAGTCTGCATTTAGATAGAAGGTAGGAGGGAAGAGGTAGGAGGTGCGGAAATCGCTGCGCGATTTGGATTTATGGACGAATTTGCGGAAACGGGTAGCACGGCGCACTGCGAGACGGTCAGGAACATTGTCGCCTTGCTCGCTTGGGGCGCTTCGCAATGCTCTGTGTCCCTTCCTGCAAATGCACCGCCTGCCCCGTCCACCGGACGCGGCGGCTCATTTGCCATTTAATCATGCGGCAAACGGAAAATACTGGGGAAAGGCACGATTTATCCTTTGCCGTATGATTTTCTAATAAATGCCCGCAGGGCTTAACCTTATTCCAAAGCCGGGAAAACTATGCTGATCTGCCTATCTTTCTGTATGGTGGGCGCTGTCGCGCCTCATTATAAAAATTCCGCAACGAGGGAAATAATATTCTCTCAAAAAGTTATTCGGTCGTTGCGAAATTTAAACGGCGCAGTGCGCCGTGCTACCCGTTTCCGGTGATTGGTTCTAAAATTCAAGCCGCGAAGCGGCTTCCGAACCTCCTCCCTCTTCCCTACTACCTTCTCCCTAAATTTTGATTTATCAGCAAAGCTGATAAATCAAAATTTGTTACTATTTTATGAATTTTACCAAAATCGCTTGATTTTTCCGAAAAACGGTATAAAATAGTTTTAGCACTCGAGAAAAGGGAGTGCTAAAACGGCAAGTTCAATATTTTATCATAGGAGGAATTGTTATGACATTGAAACCTCTCGGGGACAGAGTCGTCCTGAAATTCGTTGAGGCGGAAGAAAAAACGAAGGGCGGTATTATCCTTGCTTCCACGGCAAAGGAAAAGCCCCAGGTAGCGGAGGTTCTCGCTGTCGGCCCCGGTGAAGTTGTGGACGGTCAGCGCGTTCCCATGGACGTGAAGGTGGGCGATAAGGTGATCCTCGGCAAGTACGCGGGCACCGAAGTCAAGCTGGATTCCGAGGAATACACCGTCGCCAAGCAGAGCGACATTCTCGCTATCGTAGAGTAATTAACGGAAAGGATTGAAGCACTATGGCAAAGGAAATTAAATACGGCGAAGACGCCCGTAAAGCACTGCAGAGCGGTATCGACCAGCTCAGCAATACCGTGAAGATCACTCTTGGTCCCAAGGGCAGAAACGTCGTTTTGGGCAAGAAGTACGGCTCCCCGCTGATCACTAACGACGGCGTGACCATCGCCAAGGAGATTGAGTTGGAGGACGCGTTTGAGAATATGGGCGCGCAGCTCGTTAAGGAAGTCGCCACCAAGACCAATGACGTCGCGGGCGACGGCACCACCACAGCGACGCTGCTGGCGCAGGCGCTTGTCCGTGAGGGCATGAAGAACGTCGCTGCGGGCGCAAATCCCATGGTTGTTAAGAAAGGCATCAAAAACGCGGTGGACGCGGCTGTTGAGAGCATTAAGGCAGTTTCCAAGCCCGTTACCAATTCTGAGGATATTGCCCGCATCGGCACCATCTCCGCTGCAAGCGAAGAAGTCGGCAAGCTGATCGCCGAGGCAATGGAAAAGGTCACCGCCGACGGCGTGATCACCGTGGAAGAATCCAAAACCGCCGAGACCTACAGCGACGTGGTCGAGGGCATGCAGTTTGACCGCGGTTATATCTCCCCCTATATGGTTACCGATACCGATAAGATGGAGGCTGTCATTGACGACGCGTTCATTTTGATTACAGATAAGAAAATCTCCAATATTCAGGAAATTCTTCCGCTGCTTGAGCAGATCGTCAACGCGGGCAGAAAGCTCGTTCTCATCGCCGAGGACGTGGAGGGCGAAGCGCTTGCCACCATCCTTGTTAACAAGCTGCGCGGCACCTTCACCTGCGTTTGCGTAAAAGCGCCCGGCTTCGGCGACAGACGCAAGGAAATGCTGCGTGATATTGCGATCCTGACCGGCGGCGAGGTCATCACCGAGGAGCTGGGTCTTGAGCTGAAGGACGCGACCGTGGCGCAGCTGGGTCGCGCAAAGCAGGTCAAGGTCTCCAAGGAGAACACCATCATCGTCGGCGGCGCGGGCGATACGCAGGATATTAAGGATCGCATCGCGCAGATCAAGAATCAGATCGAGGTTTCCACCTCCGATTTCGACCGTGAGAAGCTGCAGGAGCGCCTTGCAAAGCTGTCCGGCGGCGTTGCGGTGATCCATGTGGGCGCTGCGACCGAGACCGAGATGAAAGAGCAGAAGCTGCGCATCGAGGACGCGCTTGCCGCGACTAAGGCGGCGGTTGAAGAGGGCTATGTCGCCGGCGGCGGCGTTGCGCTGATCAACGCGATCCCCGCAGTGCAGGCGCTGATCGACAGCACCGAGGATGCCGACGAAAAGACCGGCGCAAAGATCGTTCTTAAGGCTTTGGAGGAGCCGATCCGTCAGATCGCTTCCAACTCCGGACTCGAGGGCTCCGTCATCATCGACGAGATCAAGCGCTCTGGCAAAGAGGGCTACGGTTTCGATTTCTCCAAGGAAGTTTATGTGGATATGGTCGAGGCGGGCATTCTCGATCCCACCAAGGTCACCCGTTCCGCGCTGCAGAACGCTGCGTCCGTCGCGGCGATGGTGCTGACCACCGAGTCCCTTGTCGCCGACAAGCCCGACCCGCAGGGCGACGCTGCCGCTGCCGCCGCTATGGCGCAGCAGGGCGGTATGTATTAATCGCTGATATATTGATTCTAATCCCGGCAAAAGCTTCGGCTTCTGCCGGGATTCTTTGCATTGTTATTCGCCGGTGAAAGACGAAATTTTGAATGCTTGTTCATATTTTTGTTAAAAAGCTGTAATTTAACCAAAAATTGCTCGGCAATTTGGTCAGTTTTTTGCTTGAAATATATTTTTTACGGTTGTATAATATCTAATCATATTAAATATACAGAATCCCCTGTCCGAGGCGTTTCCACGGGCGGCGGGCTTCGCATTATTTTTTCTGTACCTATTACTATGCTGTCAGGGGTGTCACAGTGACCGATTTGCTGAAAGAGATCATCGATGTTGATAAGGCGGCGCGGGAGCGGCTTGCCGCGGCGCAGGCGGAAAAGAACGAGGCGTACGCCTCCATCGCTTCCCGGAAAGAAGCGTTGATTAACGAAGAAAAACGCAAAGCGCGCAAAAAGGCGGAGGAGATCAGCCAAAAAAACCGTGCGGAGGGCGAAGAAGCCCTCAGATCTGTCCGCGAGAAAAACAGTACTATTGCTGAGAAAATGAACGCGTTGTATGCCGAAAACAAGGAACGCTGGATCACGGAGATCGTGGACGGCGTTTTGAAGGGGACGGAGGTGTGAGGCGATGAGCTTCGCTTCCAACGCGGTGCTAGCCAAAGCCCGCGCCATGTATGCCGGGCATATCACAGGCGCAGAATACGATAATCTGGTCGCCGCGCAAAGCCTGACCGAGCTGCTGTCCCGCCTTGTAAAGCGCAAGCATTATGCGTCCGCGCTGGAAAAGGCGCACCGGGACATTACCGCCGCGCAGGCGGAGGAGCTGCTGCGGATCAGCATTTTTGAGCAGCTGTCCGTGCTGAGCCGCTATGAAAAATCCGGCAGAATGGACTTTTATAAGTATTATATTGTAAAAAATGACAGCCTACAGATTTTACGGAGCGTACGACTGTTAATCAGCGGGCAGATGCAGGATTATCTGGCGCAGTTGCCGCCCTTTTATGACCGGCTGACCGAACTGAATTTGTTCGGGCTCGCCGGGGCGCGCAGCTTTGAGGATATTCTCTCTGTGCTGCAGGGGACGCCCTATCGGAAAATTCTGGAGCCTTTCCAGCCCGTTATCACGGAGGAGGGCGCCTATCTTCGCATCGAGGCGGAGATGAACCGGTATCTGAACGGCTATCTGATCGATACGATCAAGCATGATAAAGCGGATAAAAAACAGATATTTGAGGTCGGTTCGATAATTTTAGATTCTCGTTTGATTACGTCGCTTTATCGGCTGAAAAAGATGGGGATTCGTGATGAACGCATTATGACCGGCTTTTTTGTGAACGGCTATTCGTCGTTTTCGCCGAAGCAGGTCGAGGCGCTGTTGAAATCCCAAGATGAAAAGGACTTCATGCGCATCCTGTCCGCCACCGTATACGGCGAAGCGCTGAAAGGGCTGGATTACGGCGATACGGAAAAGGTCATGGAGGACTACCTGTGCGCAAAGCTGATGAAGGGCTTGCGTTTTTACACAGATCCCGCCGCGATTATGGTGTGCTATATGTTCCTTGCGGAAAACGAGGTCAAAAACATTGTGCGCATCATCGAGGGCATTAAATACGGTATCGAGCCTGCCGAGATTAAAAAGGTTCTGACCGGCGTCGTTGCTTAACGATACCGAGAAAATTACGCCAAAAGGAGCGTGAATGTTTTGGCGATTGCAAAAATGAAATTCGTCCGTGTCTACGGACCGGTAGCCCGTATCGACGATTTTATATCTTCCTGCTGCCTGACGGGGGAGATACACCCTGAAAACGCGCTGGATTACATGTCTGCCAGCCTTGGCTTTTCCGGCTTGAGCGGCGAGAGCGCCTACGGCGCGAAGATACAGCGGATCGAGGAGCTTGCCGATATTGCGGACGCGTCTTTGGAGGAGGACTTTGAACTGTCCGACTTCAATCCCGAGGACTTCGACGAGGGCATGATCGATGAAATGATCGACAAAATGCAGGAATTTCATCGGCTGCATACGGAGCTGACCGAGGAGATCGAATCCTGCGAAAAGGAAAAGGAGCAATACAGCCACTTTGTAGATCTGGATACCTCCATCAAGGAGCTGTTGGATTGCAAATTCGTCCGTGTACGGTTCGGTTCCATGCCGGTGGAATGCAGCGATAAGCTGGCGGCATATCAGGAGAAAGAGCATTTTGTATTTGTCACCTGCGAGCGTACCGCCACCGACGTTTGGGGCGTGTATGTGGCGCCGCGGAACAATGTGGATAAGATCGACCGTATCTTTGCCAGCTTGTATTTTGAGCGGGTAAAGCTCAAAAAAGAGGCGGGCACGCCGTCCGAAGTGCTGAATATGATCGGAAACGAGGAAAAGCTGCTGCTGAAATCACAGGAGAAGCTGGAAACCGAGATTGCGGAGTACTGGAACTCCCGCGCGGAGGTCTGCAACGCGCTGTACGCCTATCTCAAACAGTGCAGCGAGGCATTTGATCTGCGCCGCTACGCCGCGACGGACAGACTGGGGAAAACTTTTACCTTTGTCGGCTGGATTCCCGCCAAGAGTGCAAACGATTTTACAAAGCGTGTCGCGGCGTTGGACGATATTTCCTGTGAAATCTCCGAACCGTCGGAGGATAAACACGGGGAGCCGCCCGTGAAGCTGCGGAATAAACGGTTGTTCCGACCCTTTGAGATGTTCGTAAGCATGTACGGCTTACCGTCCTATGACGGGGTGGATATTACGCCGTTTGTCGCGATCACTTATTCGATCATCTTCGGCATTATGTTTGCTGATTTCGGACAGGGGCTGCTGTTGATGATCGGCGCGTTTATCCTGTCCAAGACCAAAGGTATGGCGCTGGCAAAAATTTTAGTACCCTGCGGCTTCTGCTCGACTGTGTTCGGTTTTCTGTTCGGTTCGGTGTTCGGCTTTGAACATTTGCTGGACCCGATCTATCAAAAGGTGTTCGGTCTGCCGGGCAAGCCTATCGAAGTCATGGAGTCCATCAACGGTGTGCTGCTGATGGCGATCTCCATCGGTATCGGTCTGGTGGCAGTGGCGATGCTGATGAATATCGTCATTCGCCTGAAAAGCAAAGAGATCGGCGAGGCGCTGTTCAGCGAGAACGGGCTTGCCGGACTGCTGCTGTACGGCGCGCTGTTTGTGCTGATTTATAAATTCATGTCCGGCACGCAGCTGGTGCCCACGATCGCCTGTGTGATCGTGATCGCAGTGACGGTACCGATCCTGTTTGCGAAAGAGATTCTGATCGGCTTTGTCCAGCATAAGCGCAAGGACGAGTTTATGCCCGAAAGCGCAGCGGACTTTGTAATGCAGAACATCTTTGAGCTGATCGAATACATTCTTTCTTATTTCAGCAATACCGTGTCGTTCCTGCGTATCGGCGCATTCGTGCTGGTGCATGCCGGTATGATGATGGTGTTCTTCTCTCTGGCAGGTAATCCGAAAAGTCCTGCGGACGTTTCCGTGGGCGGCTGGTTCGCCATTGTGCTCGGCAATGTTCTGGTTATGGCGCTGGAAGGTCTGTTGACCGGTATTCAGGCGCTGCGACTGGAATATTATGAGATGTTCAGCCGCTTCTATGACGGCGGCGGCAGACCCTTTGCGGGCGTCGGTAAGCCGGAAGGACACCGGATCGCCGAAAAAATTAAAAAAGCGGCAAAGCGCCGCGCTTAAATTATCGTAACCGATCAGATTCGGAATCCTATAAAAAACTTATTTGTTTCGGAGGAATTTATCATGTTGAACACGCTTGTTTATGTAATCGCTATTCTTTTGCCCGTTGCCGCATTGATTGCTCTGACCGTGTATTCGGTGAAACAGTCCAGAAAAGGTATTGCCGGTAAAAAGATCATTGCAAGAAATCTTGTGGGTTTTATGGTCGCGCTGGTCGTGATCGGCTCTTGTGTGTTTGCGGTTTCCGCCGCTGCAGCCGATGCGGACGCGGCGCCCGCGGAGGACGCTATGGTTCTCTCTGCCGCGGAGGATACGGCTGCCGCTCCCGAAGCAGCGCCGTCCGCAGCGTCTGACGGGATCAATAAGGGGCTGGGGCTGATTGCTGCTGCGTTGGTTACCAGCTTTGCGGGTATCGGCGGCGGTATCGCCGTTGCCGCAGGCGCGCCCGCAGCGATCGCCGCCACCAGCGAGGATCCCAAATCCTTCGGTAAATCCCTGATCTTCGTCGCGTTGGGTGAATCCATTGCCCTTTACGGCGTCGTTATCTCCATTCTTATCCTGAATAAGGTATAAGGTGAGCCTATGCGACTTTTTGTTGTCAGCAACGATGAGGATACCTGCACGGGGCTGCGTCTTGCGGGGATCGAAGGCGTCGTTGTCAGCGGCGCGGCGGACGCTGTCGCCGCAATCGAGACGGCGGCTGCCGACAGCAATATCGGCGTAATCGCCGTCAACCGCGCGCTGATGAACGCGCTGGGCGGCTACCCGTCGGAATTCCGCGCTGCGCACGGGCTGCCGATCCTTGTGGAGGTGCCCGACACCGGCGGACTTCCCGCCAGCGGCTCCGTCGCCAAATACGTCCGCGAAGCCGTCGGGATAAAAGAATGATCGGAGTGATTGTATGATTTCCGAACCGAAAAATCTTGAAAATATTATCAAAGAGATCAATAAAGCTGCGGATACCGCAGTTAACGCCATAAAAAAAGAAACTGCCGCCTATATCCGCTCGGAGCTGAAAAAGGCGGAACGCCGTGCAAAGCAGGAGATCACCGCTGCGCAGTTTTCCGAGCTGGATAAACTGAACGAACAGACAAATACCGACCTTTCCGTTGCCGAGAGGAACGAGACCCGCGCGCTGCTGCAGCGCAGAAGCGAGATCACAGACGAGGTGTTTGCCGAGGCTGCCGCTCGCATTGCCGCGTTTACCCAGACGGACGGCTACCGCGCCTTTTTGCTGGATTCCGCCAAGCAGCTTTGTGCGCTGATGGGCGCGGACAGTGTATTTTACCTGCGCCCGGAGGACGAACGCCACTTCCACGCGTTGAACACATACTGCGCCGATATTCGCGCCGATTCGCAGATCACGCTCGGCGGGATCCGCGCGGTGAACGAGTCGAGAGGGCTTCTTGCTGACGATACGCTTGACAGCCGTCTTGCACAGCAGAGACAGACCTTCTATGAAACCTCCGGGGTAACGCTGTAAGGGGATTGTTATGAAAGATAATTATGTAGTATTCGGCATCAACGGCCCTGTCGTCTCTGTCAGTGGCAAGACTGCCTTCTCTATGAATGAAATGGTTTTCGTCGGCGAAAAACGATTGTTAGGCGAAGTCATTCGGGTGGATGACGATAAGACGATCATACAGGTCTATGAGGAGACCGGCGGTCTGAAGCCCGGGGAGCCTGTATATTCCACCGGCGCGCCCATGAGCATCTCTCTCGGCCCCGGTCTGATCGGCGGTATTTTCGACGGCGTTGCCAACCCGCTGAAAGCCATCAGCGATGAGGCGGGCGCTTTTATCCCTGCGGGGATCCATGTGGACAGCCTGCCGAACACCAAGTGGAACGTAACCATGCTGATCAAGGACGGCGACAGGGTGCGCGAGGGGCAGATTTTTGCCGAGTGCCCCGAGACCGGCTCTATTTTGCATAAATCCATGCTGCCGCCCGGCGTTTCCGGCGTCGTGCGCGAAGCAAAGCCCGACGGCGCCTATACAGTAAAAGATACCCTTGCCTTTGTGATAGACGATAACGGCAACGAGCATGCGCTCAAGCTGGCGCATCGCTGGCCGATCAAAAATCCCCGTCCCGTCGCCAAACGGCTGTCGCTGACAAAACCCCTTGTCACCGGTCAGCGCGTGGTGGATACCTTCTTCCCCATCGCAAAAGGCGGCGCGGCCGCCATTCCCGGCGGCTTCGGCACGGGCAAAACCATGATGCAGCATCAGCTGGCGAAGTGGTGCGACGCGGATATTATCATTTATATCGGCTGCGGCGAGCGCGGCAACGAAATGACGGACGCGCTGACGGAGTTCCGCAAGCTGGTCGATCCGAAAACAGGAAAATCCCTGATGGACAGAACGGTGCTGATCGCCAATACGTCGAATATGCCCGTGGCTGCCCGTGAGGCGTCGATTTATACCGGCATCACCATGGCGGAGTATTTCCGCGATATGGGTTATAACGTCGCCATGATGGCGGATTCTACCTCCCGTTGGGCGGAGGCGATGCGCGAAATCTCCGGCAGACTGGAGGAAATGCCCGCCGACGAGGGCTTCCCGGCGTATCTGCCGTCCCGCCTGTCCGAGTTTTACGAGCGCGCGGGCTATACCGAGAATCTGAACGGGACGGAGGGTTCCGTCTCCGTGATCGGCGCGGTATCGCCGCAGGGCTCCGATTTCTCCGAGCCCGTCACGCAGAATACCAAGCGGTTCACCCGCTGCTTCTGGGCGCTGGATAAATCCCTTGCCTATGCGCGGCATTATCCCGCCGTCAACTGGAATGACAGCTACAGCGAGTATCTGGGCGATCTGAGCGACTGGTATACCGATACCGTGGGCGAGGATTTCATGGCTTGCCGCAATGAGATGTTCTCGATCCTGTCCGCGGAGAGCAGCTTGATGGAGATCGTCAAGCTGATCGGTTCCGACGTGCTGCCCGATGATCAGAAGCTGACCATCGAGACTGCCCGCGTGATCCGCGTCGGGTTCCTGCAGCAGAACGCGTTCCATAAGGACGATACCTTCGTATCCCCCGAAAAGCAGCTGAAAATGATGCGCGTGATCTTGTATCTGCATCATAAGTGCCGGGATATTATCCTGCGGCAGGTGCCGATTTCGGAGATTTTGAAAAAGGGACTGTTCGACAAGCTGGTGCAGATCAAGTACGATGTGCCCAACGATAAGCTCGAAATGTTTGACGATTATTATAAACTGATCGATACGGCGCTTGCCGATCTGGGCTGAGGAGGGATACGCAATGATTATTGAACATCTCGGGTTATCCCGCATCAACGGCTCGCTGATCATGCTGGACGGCGTTAAGGGCGCGTCCTATAACGAAATGGTGGAGCTGCGGCTGGACGACGGCTCGTCGAGAACGGGCAGAGTCGTGCAGATCGACGGCGACAGCGTGGTCATTCAGGTCTTTGAGGGCACCAAGGGGATTTCTCTTGTGAATACCCGCACCCGCATGACCGGCAAACCCATTACCCTGGGGCTTTCCCCCGAGATCGTAGGGCGCGTGTTCGACGGTCTCGGCAGACCTGCCGACGGTATGGGCGAGGTGTTTTCCGATGTCCGTCGTGATATTAACGGGCTGCCCATCAATCCCGTTTCCCGTGTTTACCCCAGAAACTACATTAATACCGGTATTTCCACCATCGACTGCCTGATGACGCTGATCCGCGGGCAGAAGCTGCCGATTTTCAGCGGTTCCGGTATGAAGCATAACGAGCTGGCGGTGCAGATCGTCAAGCAGGCGTCGATTTCCGACGGCGATAACTTTGCCATCGTCTTTGCCGCCATGGGCGTAAAAAACGACGTTGCGGACTATTTCCGCCGTTCCTTTGAAAAATCCAATGTTATGAACAAGGTCGTTATGTTCATGAACCGCGCCAACGATCCCATCATCGAGCGTATCATGACCCCCAAGGTCGCGCTGACGGCGGCGGAATATCTGGCGTATGACTTCGACTATAACGTGCTGGTCATTTTGACCGATATGACCTCCTATGCGGAAGCGCTGCGGGAATTCAGCTCCTCCAAGGGCGAGATCCCCGGCAGAAAGGGGTTTCCAGGCTATCTGTATTCCGACTTTGCGTCGATTTACGAGCGCGCAGGTATCATCGAGGGCAAAAAGGGTTCCGTGACGCAGATCCCGATCCTGACCATGCCCAACGACGATATTACCAACCCCGTCCCCGACCTGACCGGTTATATCACCGAGGGGCAGATCGTTTTGGACCGTACGCTGGACGCGAACGGTGTGTATCCCCCTGTCAGCGTGCTGCCGTCCCTGTCCCGTCTGATGAAGGACGGTATCGGCGCCGGCTATACGCGCGAGGATCACAGCATGCTGGCGAACCAGCTGTTCTCCGCTTACGCCCGTGTGCAGGACGCCAAATCCCTTGCCGGCGTTATCGGTGAAGACGAGCTGTCCGATTCCGATAAGCGTCTGTTGGAGTTCGGCAAGGCGTTTGAAGCGCGTTTTGTCTCGCAGGGCGCCAATGAGAACCGTACGATTGAGCAGACGCTGGATCTCGGCTGGGAGCTTTTGTCTATGCTGCCCCGTGAGGAGCTGGATCGTGTGGACGATGAGACGATCCGTAAATACTATAAAGGCAAGCAGGCGGAGCAGACTGCCTGACGATAAGGAGGTGCGCTTTTATGGCAAACAGAGTCGCGCCCACCAAAAATAACCTGATGGCGGCGAAAAAGTCGCTGAGTCTTGCGAAAATGGGTTATGATCTGATGGGCAGGAAGAAAAATATCCTTGTCCGCGAGATCATGAGCCTGCTGGATAAGGCGGACAGTATCCAGTCGGAGATCGAGGTCGCCTACGCCGACGCGTATGATAAGCTGAAAAAGGCGCATTTGTTTATGGGCAGCTGTATGGAGTACGCCCGTTCCGTGCCGGTGGACGAGAGCTTGGACGTTGTGATCCGCAGCGTCATGGGCGTGGAGCTGCCGGAAATCACCGTCGGCAGCCCGACGGCGGCGAATATCCATTATGGGCTGACGTCCACCAGCTCGCAGCTGGATGACGCTTACGCGGCGTTCCAAACGGTTAAGACGCTGACGGTGCAGCTGGCGGATATTGAAAGCAACGTGATCCGTCTCGCCGACGCGATCAGCAAGACCCAAAAGCGCACCAACGCGCTGAACAATATCATGATCCCCCGTTTGGAAGGGGAGATCAAGTTTATTTCTGATGCGCTTGATGAAAAGGACAGAGAGGATTTCTCCCGCCTGAAGGTCATCAAGCGCACTGCGGAGAAGTGAGACTATGCGCGTGACGTTGTGGGAACGGCTGTTGCTGATCCTGTTCCCGAAACGCTGTGCTTTTTGTAATAAGGTAATTCGTCCCGACAGGGACCTGTGTGCGGATTGCGCCGCTTTGGAGTCGAAGATCTCCGGGCAGTGCTGTCTGCATTGCGGATTGCCGGAGACGCGCTGTCAATGCAGAAAGCATGCGCATTTTTATGACGGCATCGCCGCGGCATATGTGTACAGCGGCGAAGTGCAGCGCGGCATTTTGCGGTATAAGGACGGCGGCAACCGGCGTACTGCCGATTTTATGGCGCAGGAAATGGCGCGGCGGTTTCGGGAAGCGTACACAGATAAGCGCCATATTGATTATATCGCCTATGTACCGCATACCGACGCCGAGGTTCGGCGCAGAGGCTTCGATCAGAATTTAGAGATCGCGCAAAAGCTTTCCGCAGAGCTGAGGATTCCGCTTTTTCACGGTTTTGTGAAGCTGTATGAGATTGCCCCGCAAAAGGCGGTTTCGTTTATGTATAAGCGCGGCAACACCGCCGGTGTTTTTGATATTACCGCGCCGAATCTTGTGGCAGGCAAGCGGTTTCTCTTATGCGATGATATTTTGACCTCCGGTTCCACCCTCGGGGAGTGCGCGAAAATGCTCAAACTCTACGACGCAGAACAGGTATGCGCCTTGACGTTCGCGGTTGTGGAACGAGACAGGAAGCGGAACGAAAGGAAAATAAAATAAAAAAACGGAGTTTCCCGCTTGACATATATACAGCAATATGTTAAAATATGCTGTGTTCTGCGGGTGTAGTTCAACGGCTAGAATCCCAGCCTTCCAAGCTGGTTGTGTGGGTTCGATTCCCATCACCCGCTCCATTAAAATATGCGCTTGTAGCTCAACTGGATAGAGCAACTGCCTTCTAAGCAGTAGGTCGGGGGTTCGAGTCCCTCCAAGCGCGCCATGAATAAAAGCCTCGTTTGCCGGCAATATCAATGCAAATGAGGTTTTTAATTTTTTGTTCTTTTCTGTTGTTTTTCTGCAAATTATGATTAAAAAATTGCAACCAAATATGAAAAATGCAAGTCAAAAATCCGGGTGTAGCATTTTTTTAGGGGTTATTTTGCTGTTTCTGTAACAGCATTTCCCTCCGGTTTCGGATTTATTTCCGCCCTTGTGTAGGACTCGGTCAGGTGGGTATAATTTCCCAGTGTCGTTTTAATGTCGGCAAACGGGCTGCTCTAAATGTTATATGCTAAAAAATTGGGCATATCCGTTGCTTTTTTTCACGCAAATGTGTATAATTTATATGTATTTCCAGAAAATGCAAGTATTATGTATGGGGAAAGGGAAGCGGTCTTGCTTTCCATATGAAAGGAGAAATCGGTTATGACAAGTGTCATGCAGAAAATTATCAGCATTCTGTTGACCATCATTTCAGTAATCAACGGCAGTTTCGGCGTTGTCAACGCGTCAGCGCCCGATGACGCGCAGGGCGCGTGGCTGCTGACGGACGTTGTTCCCTTTGACGGCGGTTATTATTCGTCCGCGTTGTTTAATACGGGAACGGGGCTGGATCAGGAGATGCCGACGATCGCGCAGCCGGAGCCTGACCCGACCTACAGCTATATGCAACTGGTGAGGGGAACCACGCTTGCCGATGTGGAAGGCTATTGTGAAAAGCTGCGGAATGCGGGCTATGACGCCGTGTTCGAAAATCAAATCGAAAACAACTATTATTACGCTTATGAAAATGGGGATCGCTTGATCTACTTTTTTTATAACGACGCGTCCGGTGAGACGCGGATCATTGATGACTGCTGCAATACCGCCGCGCTGAACGAATTCAGCTATACGACGGATCTTTCGCAGATTGACGGAGAACCGCTGCAGCCTACGGTTTATCAGTTCAGCTATCCTTATAAGGACACCGCGCACCCGGATACGGAGTTGTATGCCGATAACGGTATGCTGTATGTGATCCTTTTGTCTGACGGTAAGGTGATCCTGATCGACGGCGGAAGTAAAAAGCAAGGTTCCGAACAGAATATCGAAGAGTTCTGGAAGTTTTTGCACACGATCACCGGCAAAAAGAAAAACGAAAAAATCGACATTGCCATGTGGTACGGCACGCATATTCACGGCGATCATAACGCCTTTTTCTATAAGTTACTGCGCCGCCATTATAAGAAAATCAATCTGGAACGGGTGATGTTCAACTTCCAGGCGGACGAGGTGATTCCTACCAGCGCCTATGGCAAACGTCTGCGGCATATCATTACCAACCACTATCCCGATGTACAGTATATTAAGGATAGAAGCGGCTACGCATTTCAGCTGCAGGACGCGCTTTGCGAGGTGATCTATACGCAGGAGGATTTTGTCGATGCGGAGACCGCCTCCTGGGTGGCGACAAATCCCAACGACGCGTCCAGCGTTTTGCGCATAACGCTCGGCGGAAAAACATTTTTGTTCCTCGGCGACAGCTATTACATCGTAGAAGACAGGCTGCTGCAAAAGTATACTGCTGAGACGCTGCATGTGGACGTCTTGCAGGCAGCGCACCATCTTTATAATGATCTTACGCAGCTGTATCCTGTGATACAGCCCACCTATGTGATGTGTCCGCAATCCGGTTTGCGGGCGAAAACGCAGCCTATGGCGGCGTATCTGACGCTGCGTGAGATTGTTCCGGCGGAGAATTTCTTCTTCCCCAATGAAAATATCGTCTACGGCTTCACGCCGCAATCAGACGGAACGATCACCATTTCCGAATTGGCAGTGGATTGCGGTCCGTATGACGGTTCCACCTTAAATTAATCAATAAAAAACACACCTGAATTTTGGTGTGTTTTTTGAAGATTGAAGGTTATTGTTTAATTCTTTTGATCGCGGCGGTGACGGCCGCACCGACGGCGGAACCCAGCAGCGTGCAGACAGCTAATTCAATAGGGGCGTTTATGCCCATGGCAATGGCGATCACTGTTTTCAGCATGGTGTCAATACCGCCTAATTGCGTTGCCTGCTCCGGGGTAAATTGTACATTCCAAAACAGCAGTGCCAGCAATCCAAGAAAAAATACAGTATTCAACAGCGAGCCGGACGCGCCGGCGATCACGTAGCTCCATTGCTTGGTTTTGGTCTTTACCGCCTTAAAAATCAGACCGCATAGCCAGCCGGCAAGTACGCGCGCGGCAATGTTGACGATCAGCGTCTTGAGTACACTGATGCTGACCGCAATAGCGCCGAACGGGGAACCGGTAAAGCATTGAATAAAGCTGACAATGCCGAATACCAGTCCCAAAAACGCGGATGCCGCGGGGCCGCAGGTGATTGCTCCGATAACCACGGGCACCATGATCAGCGTCAGCTCCAGCCCGCCGATACGCAGATAGCCGATGGGCGTAAATGCCATAACGACGATCAATGCGGTGAGCATTGCGGTGACAGTCAGTGTGACTGTTTTGTTCCTGCGGCTGCTGCGTGCGCTGCCTGCCGCGGAAGCGATGGGTGTGTTTGACATGTAAATTTCCTCCTTGCTGCTGCTCTCATGCGCTGAGATGCAACGCAATGTTATGTTCATATAACCGTCGCAGACGGATTATATACGGAAATCATTCAAAAAAGAGCGGCGCCCGACAGCACCGCTCTTGATTTTGTTGTATCAGATGTAGTAGATTGCCGTTGCAATCAGGAACTGTGCAAGGTAATAGAGAATGTGATTCCAAAGAACATGCTTTTTTGTATTCTTACCGACGCCGAAGTAAGTTCCGCTGAGGATCAGATCGGAGATCAGGAAGAATACCTGACCGGCTGCCATCATCAGTGCGCCGGTGGAGAAGCCCGTGGCGAACGCGCAACAGATGGTGAATGTTGTTGTAAACGCCAACGCGCCGGAATATACGGCCGAAATCGCTTTGAATTTGCCGAACTTTACTTTCAGCAATTTTCTCTCGCCGAAGAGAATCACAAGCTCAAAGATCGCGGTAACGGCGATCGCGATGTAGATATAGGTGAGGTTACTGCCCCATCTGAATACATTGAACGCACCGATGAAATAGAATATCTGCGTGGCAAGGAAGAACACCATGCCAAGATAGGTATGCGTGTCGCTGTCCTCAAGATAGACATATTTCAAATCCAAGAAGAGGTCGCCCAGCAGCGCACATACAAGACCTGCTATGTAAAGTAACACCCAAGGGTTAAAGTTCGCATACCCAATCACGACTTTTTTGAAGTAGGGCATAGCGTCCATCGCGGAGGCAAGACCGGTCAGGATAAACAAAACGCTTGCGCAGGTTTTCGCAACAGCGGCAGGGAGGCCGCCTTTCTTTATTCTCAGAATAAGAAAAACAATTGTGGCGACAATACCGACCACCAACAGCTGTATATGCATAAATGAACCTCCAACTAGTAACATATTTGTATTATAAAGCCTTTTGCCCGAAAATACAATATGAATCTTGAAATAAATTTAAAAAAGTATCTCGGTGCGCGCTCAGTCGTCGGCGCCGATGTATTTGTCAACAAACTTGTCGGCAACGGGCCAGTATATCTCGGGGTGTACGTCCCAGGACTCCGCGTGATCCGCGTCGGGAATGAGCAGCAGATCCTTTTCGCAGGCGGCGGCGTCATACAGCTTATACATCATAGCTGCGGGGATAAAGGTATCCTGCTCACCGTGCACAAAGAGGGTCGGGGTCACACTCTTCTTGACCTGATCGAGCGGCGCGGCGGTCTTAATATCATAACCTGCCTGCGCTTTTGTGACAAGACGCATCATATCCATCAGCGGGCGGGTAGGCAGATGCGCTCTGTCCTTCAGGGTATTTGCGAAGATGTCCCAAATGCTGGTAAAGCCGCAGTCGGCGATGATGCACTTGACGTTATCGGGAAGCTGCTCGCCGCTGACGTTCATAACGGTTGCGGAACCCATGGAAACGCCGACAAGCAGAATCTTCGCGTCGGGATCCTTGTCTACAATGTATGTAATCCAGTCGATAATGTCAAATCTGTCCGGCCAGCTCATGCCGACGACCTTCTCTTGGCTCTTGCCGTGGGCGCGCATATGCGGCGCGAGGATATTAAAGCCTCTTTCCGAGAAGTGGCGGATCGGCGTTGCCATGTTCTTGGGGATACTCGTCCAGCCGTGTGCGATGACCGCATAGCGGTGGGTAGGATTCTCCGCAGGGATATAATCCGCGAAAAGGTTTTCGCCGTGAGAGGAAACGAGGGTCAGATCGTCATGGGGGGTGATCTCATACCACTGTCTGTGGTCGGTGATCTCCTCGGGGTGCGCTTTAAAATACTCCTTTTCCGCCGGCTCCAGCGTGATGGTATTCAGTCGGCGCTTCATACCGCGGGAGGTCAGCGCAAATTCAAACGCGAATTCGCTTAAAAGAAAGGAAGCGCCGCCGACAGCCGCCGCTGTAATGGCTGCGGTTTTGACTGTTTTCTTAAACGTCTTGCTTGCCAAAATAATCCACTCCTGTTAAATTATAAAATTTCTCCATATATTATATACGCATTTTCGCAAAAAATCAATAAGAAAAACGGATATTTTGTATATTATTTCAAAAGAACTTTTTCATGGGACGGTTGTATTTTTAACGATATAATGGTATAATTTATCGGAAATACATATGATCGCGGATCAGTCGCCGATCGGCAGGAGGAATCGGATATGGACGAACATAAAGAACTACAGACAGCTGCGGCTGCCGACAGATCGGTGGCGGAAAACAAGGCGATTTTGCGCTCTGTGACTTTCGGCGGCTTTAATAAGGCGGACGTCATGGATTTTGTGGAGAAACAAAAGCAGACCGAGGCGCAGTTGCGTATGCAGATCAACGACCTGACTGCGAAGCTGACCGAGGCGCAGCGGCAGACCGAGGCGCTGACCGCGCAGATCGACGCAGAAGAAGCTGAAAAATATCGGCAGGAGGCGCAGGAAAAGGCGTCTGCGCTCACGCTTTGTGAAGCGCGGCTCAAATCCCTGCAGGAGCGGTTTGACGCGCTTTCCGAGGAAAATTCCCGGCTGCACAATGATTCCGTATCGGAAAGAGACGCCGGTGATAAGGCGCAGATCACAACGCTGACTGCGGCATTGGACGCCGCTGCGGCGGAGCGGGAAGCCTTGCAGGCTGAAAACGAGGCGCTGCAAGCGCAAAATACGGCGCTTGCGGACAAGCTCGCCGATGCGCAGCAGCAGCTGCGCCCCGAAGGGCAGGTTGCCGCCGCCATTATCGACGCCAGAAGATGCGCCGACCGCATGCTTGCGGAAGCGAAAGCGGAGGAAAGGGAAATCCAGCGTCGTACCTATGAGACGATCCGTCGGGCGGAGGCGTCTATGGAGAGCGTATATCGGGAAATCGCCGTCTGCGTGGACCGCGGCAACGGCGTTGCGGAATCCGTAAAGGCCGAACTGAACGCCCTGAAAACCTCATTTGCCGCCGAAGCGGAGAAATATCATACGTCCGATGCGTAAATTCTTGAAACGGAGTCTGTTTTGAATACCGAATTTTTTTCACTGAGAAGAGAGATCATCAAAAAAGAATTCAGCCGCATGAACGATATGCAGTTCAAGGCTGTGACAACGGTCAACGGGCCGCTGCTTGTTCTTGCGGGAGCAGGCAGCGGTAAAACTACCGTTATCATCAACCGTATCGCCAATCTGATCAAGTACGGCGATGCGTATCATACCGACCGTTCATGGCGCGCGCCGCAGGAAGCGGATTTGGAGAATATGCGCCGCTATTTGCAGGGCGATACGTCCGTATATATGTCCTTTGCCGATCTGATGGCGTGGGAGAACGTCAAGCCGTGGCGGATCCTTGCCATCACCTTTACCAATAAGGCGGCGGGGGAGCTGAAGGAGCGGCTCACCGCCATGCTGGGCGATACGGACGGCAACGATGTTTGGGCGTCCACGTTCCATTCCTGCTGTGTGCGGATCCTGCGGCGGGACGGCGAGAATATCGGGTTTTCCTCGCATTTTACCATTTACGATACCGACGATTCCAAACGGGTGATGAAGGAAGTGCAGCGCCTTTTGGGCATTGATGAGAAATTTCTGCCCGTTAAGGTGATTTTAAGCGTCATCAGCAAGGCGAAGGACAGCCTTGTTTCCCCCGAGGAATTTAAACGGCAGTGCGGCAGCGACGTGCGCATGACAAAGATCGCCGACGCGTACATAAAATATGAAGAGATGCTCAAAAAGGCCGACGCGATGGACTTTGACGATATTATTGTCAATACCGTCAAGCTGCTGCAGTCGTGCCCCGAGGTGCTGAAAAAATATAACGACCGCTTTTCCCATATCATGGTGGACGAGTATCAGGACACCAACCACGCCCAGTACGTGCTGACGCGGCTGCTGGCAGGCGAGCGGCAGAATATCTGCGTGGTGGGCGATGACGACCAGTCCATCTATCGGTTCCGCGGCGCGACCATCGAAAATATTTTAAGCTTTGAACAAAACTATAAAAATGCGGAAATTATTCGTCTGGAGCAGAATTACCGCTCCACGCAGAATATCCTCGACGCCGCGAACGCGGTCATCAAGAACAATGAGGAACGCCGCGGCAAGAACCTCTGGACGGACAAGGGGGCGGGCGACAAGATCACCGTGGCGACCTGCGCCGACGACCGGGCGGAGGCGGAGTATATCGCCGACACGCTTGTCAGCGCGTCCGACGGCAGAGCGTGGAGCGATCACGCGATCCTTTACCGCATGAACGCGCTGTCCAATAATATAGAAACTTCTCTCGTCCGCGCCGGTGTGCCGTACCGCATCATCGGCGGCAGGCGGTTCTATGAGCGTAAGGAGATTCGGGACGCCATCGCGTATCTTTCCGTGACGGTCAATCCCGACGACGACGTCCGCTTGGGCAGGATCATCAACGAGCCGAAGCGGGGCATCGGGCAAACGTCGCTGAACAACGCCTCGCAGATCGCCGCGGGGCTGGGCGTCAGCCTGTTTCAGGTGATCTCCGAGGCGAGCAGTTATCCCGCTGTGACCCGTGCCGCCGCCAAATTTGAGGCGTTCGCCGCCATGATTCGGGATTTTTCCGAAAAATCCGAGGTCATGGCGCCGGCGGAGCTTTTTACCTATATTATGAATACCAGCGGCTATGCCAAAAGTCTGGAGCTGGATCCCGCCACGGCGGAGGATCGGCTGCAGAACCTTGACGAGCTGCGGTCGAATCTGATCCATTTTCGGGAGGAAAATCCCGACGGCACCCTCGCGGAGTTTCTGGAAGAGGTCGCGCTGCTGTCCGATATTGATAATTACAACGCGGACACGGACGCGGTGGTGCTGATGACGATCCATTCCGCCAAGGGGCTGGAGTTCCCCGTGGTGTTTCTCGTCGGCATGGAGGAGGGCGTATTCCCCGGCATGCAGGCGATGTACGATCACGCCGAGATCGAGGAGGAGCGCCGTCTTGCCTACGTGGGCATCACCCGCGCGCGGGAAAAGCTGTATCTGACCAACGCGTCCCGCCGCATGCTGCACGGCTCCACGACCTACAACCCGGCGTCAAGATTTTTGACCGAAATTCCTGCAGCGCTGACCGAGGTCTCGGCGCAGGAGAGCTACGGGACCCCCTACGACGGCTACGCGTCCTACGGCGGCAGAAGCTCGTATCAGGGCTATCGCGGCAATGCCGGCTACGGGAGCCGTTCCGGGTATGCCGCGTCAGGCTACGGGAACGATAGCTTTTCCTATCAAAAAACGGCTGCCCGCAAGCAGCCGATGCGCGGCAGTGAAAAGGTCAGCTTCGCCGGTTCCACCTTGTTTGAAAGCACCGCAGCGCCGCAAAAAAAGCCCGCTGCAGGGCAGAGCTTTGCCGTCGGCGACGCGGTGAACCATAAAAAATTCGGCAACGGCGTGATCCTCAGCGCCGAGCCGATGGGAAATGACGTGCTGCTGGAGGTCGCCTTTGACGAGGCGGGCACCAAGAAGCTGATGCAGAACAGCGCAAGGCTGACGAAACGATAACGCCCGGCGCAAGGCGCATTCGCCGAAAAGAAAAACGCTGCAAAACTGCAGCGCTTGGATCACTCCATAAACGGCGTTCGTATTTTCGCCATCTTAAAGTTGACCGCCGTGCCCTCGCGGTTGTAGCGGTAAATGCTCAGCGCCAGCCCGACGCCTACATACAGGCACAGGTTCGCCGAGCCGCCCGCCGAATAGAACGGCAGGGTAATGCCGACGACCGGCAGGAGCATCAGGCACATGCCGACGTTGACGACGATATGGCTGGTGAGCATGGCGGCAAGCCCGTAACACATCAGCGTGGTGGAATTGTCCCGGGCGTTTTTGCCGGTGTGAATGATCTTTATAATAATCAATGCTAAAATCAGCAGGGTAAATACGCAGCCGATAAAGCCCAGTTCCTCGCCGATAACGGTAAAAATAAAGTCGTTCTGCCGCTCGGGCACTCTGCCCAGCTGGGTGTATCTTCCCTGCATCAGCCCTGCGCCCGTCCACCCGCCGGAGCCGATGGCGGTCAGCCCCAGATCCTGCTGATAGATAATATCCGGATAGTCCTCGGGATAGAGCAGCGCAATGATGCGCTCTTTCTGAATCTCTCCCAGTACGAACCGCCACGCGAACGGGAGCGCAGCAGCGACGGCAAGTACGGCGATGGCGATATGCTTGGGGGCGATGCCGCCCATGAAAATCATCACCGCGAAGATCACCATAAAGATCAGCGCGCTGCCCATGTCGCCGGTAATAACGACCAGCAGGGTCGGGATCGCGCCGTGCAGGACGAGCAGCAGGACGGTTTTCAGCTCCCGGATATGATCCTTGACCAAGTCCAGATGCGCGCCGAAGGTGATGATAAACATGATCTTCAGCAGCTCCGAGGATTGGAAATAAAAACCGCCCGGCAGCTGGATCCACGAGCGCACGTCGCTGCGTTCCGACGGACCGACGCCGATGAGCAGCGTCAGCAGCATCAGCGCGATTCCCGCGCCCGCAATGATGGGCCATAATCGTACGATGTTGTCATAGTCGATAAATGAAATAAAGAGCGCAACGGCAAGTCCTGCGACCACTGCGATGATCATGGCGCGCAGGTCGCGGCTCATCAGCGCGTCGTCCGCGCGGCTGTATTCCGTCGCGCTGCGCACAAGCACAAAGCCGATCATCGACGCCGCCATGCAAAGCAGCAGCAGCGTATTGTCGGTTTCCCGCCATGCCTTTTTTAAAATCGATAAAATATTACTCAACGTGATCGCTCCGATAAATCTGAAATGAAAACCCATTCGGTAGGAATTTATATCTATTATAATTGCATCGCGCCGGTTTTTCAATATAAAATCTTTATTTTAGGAAAGTGTTTCGCATGACTGTCTATACTTCGCATACGCCCGCCCAGACCGAGCAGATCGCGTCGGCGCTTGCCGCCGAGGTGAGCGGCGGCGCGGTGATCGCCTTTCGCGGCGGCATGGGCATGGGAAAAACCGCTTTTGCCCGCGGCTTTGTCAAGGGTATGGGGAACGACGCGGACGTATACAGCCCCACCTTCGCCATCGTCAACGACTACGGCGGCGAGCCGCATATCTATCATTTTGACATGTACCGGGTGGAGACTTGGGATGATCTGTATTCCACCGGGTTTTACGATTATATGACGGATACATCCGTGCTGCTGATCGAATGGAGCGAAAATATCGAGAATGCGCTGCCGCCGGGGACGATCTACGTGGAGATCGCCCGGGGGGAGACGGATTGCGACCGTATCATTACCGTAAGAAAAGGACGTGACGACATATGAACGTGCTGGGCATCGACAGCAGCGCGTTGACCGCCTCCGCTGCTGTCACCGCAAACGGCGTACTGCTTGCCGAACAGTTTGTCAATAACGGGCTGACCCATTCCGAAACGCTGGCGCCGCTGACGATACAGGCGCTTGCGTCAGCGGGTAAGACGCCGGACGATATCGACGTGATCGCCGTGACCAACGGCCCCGGTTCATTTACGGGGGTACGCATCGGCGTCGCGCTGGCGAAAGGGCTGGCGACGCCGGGAAATCTGCCCTGCTTCGGCGTATCCTCCATTGAAGCGGCGGCGTATCCGTTCCGGCAGACAGATCGGCTGCTTATGGCGTGCATGGACGCGCGGCGGGCGCAGGTATACTGCGCGTTTTTTACCGCAGGGGAGCGGATACCGACGCGGCTGACCGACGACGCGGCGATTTCGCTTGCGGAGGCGGCGGCGTTTATCCGGGCAAAAAATATGCCCGTGCTGCTATGCGGGGACGGCGCAAGGGTCGCCCACGCGTATTTTACGGAAAGCGGCTTGACGCGGGATACGGACATTGCGCTGCCGGAAGGCGACAGTATTTATCAACGGGCGTCCTCCGCGGCGTTTTTGACGGAATATTATCTGACACAAACGGACAGAACGGCGCAGGACGCGTTTTCCCTTTGCCCGACCTATCTGCGGCTGTCGCAGGCGGAGCGGGAATTGAACAATAAAAAACTAAATAATAAATAAAAGGAGAGATCAATATGATCGCAATCGGATCGGATCACGGCGGATTTGAGCTGAAAGAGGCCATTAAAAAACATCTGGAGGCGCAGGGCGTCGCCTATAAGGATCTCGGATGCTACAGCGCGGAATCGGTGGATTATCCCGCGCAGGCGAAAAAGGTCTGCGACGAGATCACCGCGGGCAACGCGCGGCTGGGGATTCTGTGTTGCGGCACCGGCATCGGCATCTCCATGGCGGCGAACAAGTGCAAGGGCATTCGCGCGGCGTGCTGTATGGACTATTTCAGCGCAAAATATACCCGTCTGCACAACGACGCCAACGTGCTTTGCATGGGCGGCCGCGTCGTCGGCCCCGGGCTTGCCTGCGAGCTGGTCGATGTGTTCCTGAATACGGAATTTGAGGGCGGCAGACATCAGCGCAGGGTGGATCAGGTCATGGCGCTTGAAAATGAATAAGCTGCAAACGCGGGACGGTAAATTTAAGATCGTCCAATTTGCGGATATTCAGGAGATCGTTTGGTTCTCACCCGATACCGAACGGCTGCTGCGCGCCGTGCTGGAAAAAGAGCGCCCGCAGCTGGCGGTGCTGACCGGCGATCAGATCAAGGGTTACGGCGTTTCCATGCTGGGGAACGCCCGCCAAAAGGCGGAAACGGTGCTGCGGCGGATCATTTCGATCTTTGAGGAAACGAATACGCCGTTTACTGCGGTGTTCGGCAATCACGACGAGTTCCGCGAGGCCGATAAAAATTTTCAATGGGAGATTTATAAGCGCTCCCCGATGTTTGTCAGCGGCGGCAAATTTCTGCATGACGCGGGACTTTTTTCTCTGCCCGTATACGGCAACGACGGGCAAATCCAATGGAACCTCTACGGATTTGATTCCTACGTTTACGATCCTGCGCGGCAAAAACGGGCGAACGTGCCCGCCGCGCAGCAGGCGTTGTATCGCGCGGAGCGGGAGCGTCTGTATGCGGAAACGGGGCGGTACGTGCCCTCGCTGGTCTTTCAGCATATCCCCGTTCCCGAGGTCTATCAGCTGATGCGCGCGGTGCCCAAGCGTACCAAGGGCGCGCTGCGGGGCGCGGGGCAGTTTTCGGACGTTTATTATGTGCTGGGCGACGGCGTGCAGCCCGGCGGTTTTATGCGGGAAAACGCGGCGGTTCTCGAAAATACCGGCGAATTTGACGCCCTTTGTGAAAAAGGGGAGGTGCGCGGACTGTTTTTCGGGCACGACCATATCAACAGCTTTGTCGGCAATTACCGTGGGATCGATCTTTGCTATACGCAGGGCTGCGGCTTTAACTGCTACGGCCCCGGTTTGCAGCGCGGCGCGCGGGTGATCGAGCTGTCGGAGGGTGCGCCCGGCAAATACCGTACTTATACCGCGACCTATGCAGATTTATGCGGGAAGAAACTGCAACGTCCCGCCGTGGAGATTTTTTACGCGCTTGCGCCGCCGTCTATCTCCGTCGCGCTGGATCGCGGCAAAAAGCTTGCCGCTGCGGCAGCGGTGATCGGCGCGGCAGTTGCCGTGGGGAAAAAGCTTCGGAAATCCTGATCGCGCACGGCGCGATTGAATGCGGAATGCGGAGTGCGGAATGCGGAATTTCGGAAATCGCTGCGCGATTTGGATTTATAAATCAAAATATTGAACTTCGCTTGTAGGGACGGCCATCGGCCGTCCGTTAATTTTGTTCGCAGCTTCATATTTTATTTTTCGGTGTTCAATGCGTTTTTATGTTGTTTTTCAAATTTTTCAAGGGCGTCGCGAATCAGAATGTTGATTTGTCCGTTTGTGCTTCTGCCCTCGTGCTTTGCGACAATCTGAATTTTTTTGAGCATAACTTCATCGATCCGCAGCGATACGCTTTTCATTGTAAGTAACCTCCAAATATCGGCGACAAAATGCGCCTGTTGAGACTTATAAAAAGTGCATCTCCTTGTCGCCAAACAAACCCCATCACCACTCGAACATACGAAAATAAGGAGTACACTTTTTATCAAAGTGACCCCATGTAGTGAAATATGGAAATTTGTTTAGCAGAGTAACTGTAGCATATTTGCAGAAAAAATTCAAGAGAAATGACAAGAATATCCCTGATTTATAAAAAAAGGCGGTTCCCCGGGCTGGTATGTCGCACTGTGTTACCCGTTACCGCAAATTTGTAGGGACGGCCATTGGCCGTCGGAGCGTTGAAAAAATATGCCGGTGGCATATTTTTAGTTCCGACCGAAGCGGCTATGCCGCGAGGGCTCTTTTCCGGGAATCCGCATACGCCCCAGCGGACGCCCACTGGGCGTCCCTACAAGCGAAGTCCGATATTCCGCATAAAACCCCGGCATTGACGGTGCATCAATGCCGGGGCGTTGTGTTTATTTTATTGCGCGTCGTCGAGCTTATATCCCTTTTTGGCAAGGAAGCTTCGGATCCTGTCGTTGGGGTTCAGCAGCTGGCTGATGGATTTGTCCACGTTCATCGTGTCGATGATCAGGGAAATGTACTTGGACATATCCACGCTGTGGTACCAGGGCTTGCTCAGCAGCTCCGGCGTCTGATAAATGAGGTTTGTGGTGTAAATGCCCGCAAGGTCGCCCTTTTCATAGGCGGCGTCAAATTTTTCAAAGCCCTCGCAGAACAGACCGAACGCAGTGCAGACGAAAATGCGGTTGGCGTTCAGCGCTTTCAGCTTACTGACGACCTCCAGCATGGAATCGCCGGAGGCGATCATATCGTCTACCACGATCACGTCCATACCCGTCAGGTCTTTGCCGAGGTATTCATGCGCAAGAATGGGGTTTCTGCCGTTGACGACGCGGGAATAGTCGCGCCGCTTGTAGAACATGCCCAGCTCCAGCTCCAGAACGGTCGCATAATGGATACATCTGCTCATGCCGCCCTCGTCGGGGGAGATGATGATGAGGTGATCCTTATCGATCTTCAGATCGTCGGTGTTGTTGACCAGCGCCTTGATCATCTGATACATGGTGGTCACGCTTTCAAAGCCGTGCAGCGGGATCGCGTTCTGCACGCGGGCGTCGTGCGCGTCAAAGGTGATGATGCCGTCCACGCCCATGGTCATACAAAGCTCCTGCAGCATGATCGCGCAGTCCAGCGATTCTCTGGCGGTGCGCTTATGCTGTCTGCCTTCATACAGCATCGGCATGATGACCGTGATTCGGTGCGCTTTGCCTGCAATAGCGGCGATGGCGCGTTTGAGGTTTGCGTAATGCTCGTCCGGGCTCATGGGAAGGTCTTTCTGCCCGTAGCGGGTGGAGGTCACGCCGTAATTGAATACGTCGCAGATGATATAAATATCATACCCGCGTACGCTGTCCGCGATTACGACCTTGCCTTCACCGGTGCTGAAACGGGTAAAGTTGGTGTTGATAATGTAGCTGTCCTTTTGGAAGCCGTCAAACAGGATCGAGTCCTTATGGCTGGTGGTGACTTCGCGGCGATAGCCGACGATGTACTGATCGACCTTTTTGGCGAGCTCTTCACAGCCGGGCGTTGCGATGATCCCGAGTTTACCGACCGGTAATGTAGTTAATTCTTGCGACATTTGGCAAACCTCCGATTTTCAATTGTAACTATATATTACAATTTTTTGAACCTTTTTGCAATAGTTATTTGCGACTATCTGTCGAAAAAGCGAAATTTATATCTCTTTGTGATAAATAGGCATGGAAAGCGCTGAATTTTTAGTTAAATTATAAAAATTATGCGAGAATGTCTTTTTTTTCTCAATTCTATTGCAATGCGGTCAAAAAAAAGTTAAAATAGTAACAGTTTTAGTTTAAATACGGGAGATTGCTCAATGCTGAACCAGAATGTTAAGGTGCGCGTGACAAGAGCAATCGGTTCTTTTGACAAGGTCAGGCAGTGCAAGTATGAACTGAATTTCGGCAAGGGATTCGTTTCTGCGGATAACGGCACCATTCAGGTGGATACCTATATTATCGGCATCACGCACCCCGTCAAAAGATTCGAAGGGCGTGTCATCGCCGTACTTCGCCGCAAAAGCGGCAGCTATGCCGTTGTCGCGGCTAGCAAGAATTCACGTTATGTGAATTACAATATCGAGGACGCGATTGCGTTCGCCGAGAAACCACGATCGTACCGGCTATCCTGTCTTTATGAAAATTCCTGCGGAGCCGTCGTATTCAGAAAAATCGACGATTCCTACCGTTTCCTGCTGATTAAGAACTGCCGCAGCGCCCATTGGGGATTCCCGAAGGGGCATATGGAGCGCGGCGAGGATCAGATCGCCACGGCAAAGCGCGAGGTTTTGGAGGAAACAGGGCTTCATATTGACATTTTCGACGGTTTTCACTTCGATTCCAATTATATGATCGGCGGGAAAGTGGATAAAAGCGTTCGTATTTTCCTTGCCACCACGGCGGATACCAAGACGATCATACAAAAAGAGGAGATCGACGACTATACGTGGCTGCGCTATGACGACGCGGTGCAAGCGCTGAATTTTGACAATGATAAAAAAATATTGGCGAAGGTCCGTAAATTCATGGCGGAAGAATTGCAGATCGTGGTATAACAAAGCGGATAAGGGATAACATCTTGCGGGTGTTATCCTTTTCACTTTGACTGCGTTGATCGTTTGTAAGCAAGCGGTCATGTGAATGTAAAGGAAGGGATGTTGTTATGCAGAAAATCGTATCTTTTTTTCTTACTTTGATGACGCTGCTGACTTCGGTTTTCAGCGTGTTGCCGGGGGAGCGGGCGCGGCATGACGGCGCGGGAAAAGCAGAACCGTCAGATGTGCCGGTTGTGTGGGCGGACGCTTATGACCCGGAGACCTTCCCGTTGATCGGTGTGACGGAAAAGCCCGCAGGGGCGGTGCGAGTCATGTCCTTTAATATCCGGAATTTCGACGTTGCCGGCGTGCAGATGACGGACAGGATCGACCTTGTCGCCGCGCAGATTCGTGAGATCGCGCCGGATTCCTTCGGCGTGCAGGAGGCGACGCCCGAATGGATGCTGGCGCTGGCGCTGCGGTTCCCGGATTACGGATTCGTCGGTACCGGCAGAGACGGCGACTGCGAGGGAGAATTTTGCGCGGTATTTTATAAAAAGTCGGCATGGGAAGTTGTTGACAGCGGCACGTATTGGTTGTCTGATACGCCGGAGGCGCCTTCCTACAGTACAGACGCGATATGCCGGCGCATTTTTACCTATGCCGTGCTGCGCGACGTCGCCGCAGGCACATTGTATGTGCATGTCAACTCCCACTTTGATAATAAGGGCGTTAAAGCAAGACAAGAGGCGGCAACGCAGATTGTACGGTTTATCAAGAAAAATTTCAAGCAAAGCGCGGTGGTGTTTACTGCGGATATTAATGTGCGTGAAGAAAGCAAGGCCTATAGAAAATTAACCGCAACGCTTACGGATATGCGTTACGCCGCCCCGGATTCCGTCGCTTACGGCACGCTGCACGCGACAAAACCGGAATTGCGCGAGAATAAGGTCATTGATCATATCATGTGTAATGATAAAATCAGCCCCGCGGTGTTCCGCGTCGTTACAACGGGCATCGACGGCAGATTTGTTTCCGACCATTTCCCGCTTTATGCGGACTTTTATATTGGGACAGAGGAATAATGCCCCGACGCTGTTTGGGTATCAATAAAAATCTCTGAGAGATTACAACGCTCTCAGAGATTTTTTATTATATAGAAAACTGCTCGCGTTGTGAGCAGTTTTGCTTATATGCGCAAGCGCATGAATGACGGGGCGAAGCCCCTTATTGAACAAGAAGCACCGATCCGCGTCAAGTTTTGAGGAAGACGACGTTAGGTATTCTTCTTATATAAACTTGCCGTTATCGGTATAAAGATTCGTGCGCCGAACCAGCGCGCATTCAATGCCGCCGTTTGTTTTCTCCAGTTCCTCCGCCAGCGAGATCGGGTTGACGTTTTTCGTACTGCCGGCGGGCAGACGGATCGTCATGGTTTTCGCCGCGTCGTCAAAGCTGACCGCGTGGATTTCCTCCAGCAGGTTCACGGTTTTCATGACCTTTCTGCCGTGGGATTTGCCGGGCTTTTCCGTCGTCAGTGCGCCGCCGTCGATGATTGTTTTTACATCGGCGAGGTCTGTTGCTTCGGAAAAGAAAAACAGATATTCCGCGCTTGTCAGTTCCCGAATCTTATTGACCGGATTGCGGCAGTCCGTGATCCGCAGTCCCTCGGGCAGCACGGCGTTGAGCTTTTCCATGATCTCACGATTTTTAATATCGCCCACCACGCGAATATCCATGACGTCGTTGACGCTTTCTGCGCCCAGCGGCAGCGGCAGCGCAAAGGTCACGTAGGGGTGCGGGTTGAACCCCTCGGTATACCAGATCGGTATGTCCGTTCTGCGGATACAGCGCAGCACCGCCCGGTTCAGATCGAGGTGCGAAACGAACCGCAGCAGCCCCAGCTTTGAGAATACCAGTCTAACGTCTCGCATCGCAGTGCCCTCCGTTCAGTTTGTTTGCGCCGCAGCCCGCGCATTGGATACGGCAATGGGGCGTGGTTTCGGCATGCTTTGCCTTTTCCGCCTCCCGAATCAGGAATTTTTTATCGATACCGTAGTTCAGATGATCCCACGGCAAAATCTCATCGTAACTCCTGCGGCGGTTGGCGTAAAACGCGGGATCGATCCCGGTCGCGGCGAAAGCGTCCAGCCATTTGTCGTAGTCAAAATGATCTTCCCAGCTGTCAAAGGTGCAGCCGTGCCGCCACGCGTATTCGATTGCGTCGCCGATGTGTCGGTCGCCGCGGGCAAACACGCCCTCCAGCGCGCTGACCTTGGGGGTGTGGCAGCTCAGCGCCGCCTTACGGGTCGTGATGCAGGCGCGCAGATAGTCCTGCTTGCGGATAAATTCCTCGTAGGTGTCCTGCGGTTCCCACTGGAACGGCGTAAAGGGCTTCGGCACGAAATTGGACGCGCTGACGCTGACCTGCACCCCCTTGCCCTTGGGCTTGTCGGGGTTGCGGTAATATTCGTTGACGATCTTTTGCGCCAACTCGGCGATGCCCTTGACGTCGTCGTCGGTCTCGGTGGGCAAGCCCAGCATAAAGTACATCTTGACTGCGGTTCTGCCGCCGCTGAACGCTTCACGGGAGGTGGATAGAATATCCTCCTCGGTGATGTTTTTGTTGATGACGTCCCGCAGCCGCTGGGTGCCCGCCTCCGCCGCAAAGGTCAGCCCACTTTTGCGCACGGCGGAGAGCCTGTCCAGCAGCTCCTTGTCAAAATTATCGATTCGCAGGGAGGGCAGGGCGATATTGATTTGCTGCGGTTCCGTCCAGGAGAGCAGCTGCTCCAGCAGCTCCTTGATATGGGTATAGTCGCTGCTGGAAAGGGAACAGAGCGATAGCTCGTCATAGCCCGTGGCTTCGCACAGGGCGCGGCTCTGTTCGCTGATAACTTCCGGACTTTTTTCCCGGATTGGGCGATAGATGAATCCCGCCTGACAGAAGCGGCAGCCGCGGATACAGCCGCGGAAGATCTCATGCGTCGCGCGGTCAAAGACTACCTCGGTATACGGTACCACGAAATTGTCGGGAAAGAAAATATGATCCAGATCGGCGACGTTGCGCTTTTCCACCCGCGCGGGCGCGGATTTTAACGGCGTGACGGCGCGGATCGTATGATCCTCATTATAGGAAACGTCATAAAGAGAGGGGACGTAGATCCCCTTGATATGGGACGCCGCCTCTAAAAATTCCGCCTTGGAGGCGTTTTTTGCTTTGTACGCCTTGTAAAGATCGAGCAGCTCGTTCATGACCTCCTCGCCGTCGCCCAGCATGCACAGATCGAAAAAGTCCGCCATCGGCTCCGCGTTACAGACGCAGGGACCGCCGGCGACCACCAGCGGGGAAAGGTTTTTTCTGTCCTTGGAACGGACGGGCAGTCCCGCCAAATCCAGCATGTTCAGCACATTGGTGTAGCAAAGCTCATACATCAGCGTAAAGCCGATGACGTCGAAATCACGGATCGGCTCGCCGCTTTCCAACCCGAACAGCGGAAAACCGCCCGCGCGCATCAGCTGCTCCATATCGTCCTGCGGGGCGAATACCCGCTCGCACCATGCATCCGCACGGGCGTTAATCAGGCTGTACAAAATTTTCATGCCCAGATGGGACATGCCGATCTCATACTTATCCGGAAAACAAAACGCAAACCGAATATCGACCGTTTCTTTCTCTTTAACAACGCTGCCCGGCTCGCCGCCCGTATAGGACGCGGGCTTCTGCACCTTGAGCAGCTGCTTTTCCAGTCGTTTATCCACAAAACGCTCCTCCCTTTGCGGAGATACTGTTATATATCATAGCATAAAAAAACGGCGGAAACAAGTCCCGCCGTTCAATATTCGCTTAAAGATCGTATACGTTGGAGTAACCGGTTCGCGACGGTTGCGGCGTTCGCTCGCCGGCGGTCACGGTCACGTTGACAGCGCTGCCCTTGCGGTAGACCGTTATGGGGATCGAGCTGCCCGCCGTGTAATTCATCAGCGCGGTGCGCAGCTCCGCCACCGTGGTGATTGAGCTGTTGTTGACTGCGGTGATCACGTCGTATTTCTGCATGCCCGCCTGTGCCGCCGCGCCCGCAGTATCTATATCCACGACGTAAACGCCCTGGGGCAGGCTGTATCTTGTGGCGGTGGCGGCGCTCAGCGTCTGTACAGAGACGGAGAGCAGCGGCTTATTCCTTGCATAGCCGTATTGCACAATATCCAGAATCGAGCGGATTGCGCTGTCGATGGGAATGCAGAAGGAAAGTCCCTCTGCGGAAGCGTCGGTATATTTCGACGTCACAATGCCGATGACTTCGCCGTTCATGTTGAACACGGGACCGCCGGAGTTGCCGGTATTGACCGCCGCGTTGGTCTGGAACATGTTCAGCGCCGCGGAATCATCCGCGATCAGCCGATCCAGCGCGCTGACAACGCCGTCCGTCAACGTATAGGACAGCGTACCCAGCGGGTTGCCGATGACCAGCACGCGGTCGCCCACGGAGAGCGCCGCCGAGCTGCCGGTCTGCAAAACTTTACGCCCCACAGTATCGGTTTTCAGCACCGCGATGTCGTTGGTATCGTCGTAGCCCAGCAGCTCCGCCGATTTTTTGGAGCCGTCGTAGAACGAGACCGTAAAGCTCTTACCACCCTCTACAACATGATAATTGGTGATGATATAGCCCAAATTGGAGGCGATAAAGCCGGAGCCCTTGGACTCGCTGACATAACTCTGCCCCAGCAGACTGTTTTCGACGTTGACCTTTGCCGTAATGCCCACAACGCCGGGTGCTTCGTCGTTATAAATCTCCTTTGCGGTTTTCGCGACCGCCGTGT
The DNA here is from genome assembly GCA_017480115.1 of Clostridia bacterium. GTDB lineage: Bacteria > Bacillota > Clostridia > Oscillospirales > Acutalibacteraceae > RGIG2774. Next base: position 2,018 of record JAFVBH010000053.1, on the reverse strand, counting down.
TGGCGCTTGCCACTGCGGAGGGCAACGGAAGCGTGACCTGCGGCTGTCCGGGCGTGGTGACGACGGACGGCGTTGTCGTTGTGGCTGCGGGCAGCGTCGGCAGCGCCAGCGTCGGCAACGTAAAGACCTCCGCGGTAACGTCCTCGTCGGGAATCTGCGGAATGGTCTGCGCCGCGTCGCCGGGAAGCGTGGTATATAGGTTCATATAGGGATAGGTGGAATTTTCCTGCTTGTTATTTTTGCGGATCACCGCGCGCGCGGTCAGAAACCCGCACAGCCCGCCCACGATCAGAAACGCCGCGCACAGAGAGCTGATCAGAATTATCTTTTTGCGGCGATCCATTTTCTTGCGGTACGCAGAGCCGCAGGCAAGCAAAACGGCGCCGCCGTTTTCCGCGTCGGCATCAAAGCTGACCGCACCCTCCATATCCTCGGGCAGCGGCTTGTAGTTATTGCTGAAATCATCGCGATAATCCCGATTGTTGTTGGTCTCTCTGGCGACAGGAATATCCCCGCCCGGCATATCGGACAGGATCTCAACGCTGTTTTCCTCCGCGCCGCCTGTAAATATGTTTTCATTGTTGTCCATAGTGAACTCCCGCAGTCAAAATCACAATAATTACTATAGCATACGGAATGCACCAGAGTATTTATCAACTGTAAACACATTATAAACATCGACAAAATATTGTTAAAATTCCAAACGTATCCCCATGTCCCGGCGGGATTTTACGTGAACAAACAAAAAAAACCTCCATACAATGTAGTGAAATACATCGTATCGGAGGTTTTTAGCATGAACAGACGGAAAAAGTCGCACGGGTGGAAAGCGGCCGCTTTCGGCGCGGGGCTTTTTCTTGCGCTGTGTCTGCCCGCAAAGTATCTTGTCGTGGTGCTGGCGGCAATGATCATCGTCTGCGGAATTCTTCTTGCGGTACGTTAAGGAGGGGTGTATGGTGAAAGTTGTTGTGGTATCGACCCCGAAAGTCCTGAGCGCGGTGTTACGGGCGATTTTTAAGATAAAAAAGGAGAAATGACCGGAACGTTCAGGAGATCGCAAAAAGAGACCGCTGTGCAGCGATCTCTTTTTTGCATTGCTCTTCGATCTTATTTCGTATCGCTCAACGCGCGGTCAAGCCACACGGCGCCGACGTCCATTGCCGCGTAAAGACCTTTTTTTTCGCTTTTTTTGATGATCCTGTCGTGGGGTCTTGCGTCCGGATCCGTGCTGATCAGCTGCACGGAAACTCTGTCCGCCACGTCAAGCTCGCCCACCTTTTTGGTAGAGACGACGTTGATCATAATCACGTACGGGTCATAGCTGTTGCCGTAGTAAATGGTATTGCCGGAACGGACGAGAGGCTTACCCTTGTAGGTGAGGAACTTGTTTTTTGCGTTTTTTCCTGCCAAAGCAAACTCTCCTTTATCTTATTCTATTGCAAGGAATTCCTTAAGCATCACCTGCAGCAGCTCGTCGCGGTCGATATTGCTGACGATGTTGCGGGCGTTTTTGTGGGTGGTGATATAGGTGGGGTCCTCCGACAGAATGTAGCCCACAAGCTGATTGATGGGATTATACCCTTTTTCGGATAACGCCTCGTAAACCATGGCAAGGGAACGCTTGATCTCGTGTTCTCTGCTGGTGTTCAGGTCAAATTTTCTTGTGTTTTCATTCATGGATCACGCCACCTCCTATGACTTACGAATTATTATACCCTATTTCTCCGTCAATTGCAAGTATTATTTGGGCGGTTTTAACAGAAGAGAAATTCTGATTTATCGGCGTTGTCGATAAACCAGAATTTAATGAATGATGAACGGTGAATAATGAATGATTGTGGAACCGCTGCGCGGTTGGATTTTAAAATCAAAATATTGGACTTCGCTTGTAGATAATATGTAAGGTCCCCTCTTGTAGGATCGTGGATTTATCTGTAAAATGATTAGTTGTAAAAAAAACCAAATACAGCATTACCGCAAACAAGAAGGAGACCTTACAATGAACAGTATACTCTATG
>JAFVBH010000003.1 GCA_017480115.1 Clostridia bacterium | reverse complement strand
GACCCTGAGGCTGCCGTCGGCTATTATATCGAAAAGGGCTACCCCGCGCAGGGCGTTGTGGAATATCTCATGACGCTCGCCAACTCCAATTTTGAGGACTGGCGCAGGGCGAACATGACCGCGCCCGCCGAGGATTTCCCCTTTAACGTCAAGAAGATGAGTCCCAGCGGCGCGTTGTTTGACGCGGCGAAATTTGAGGATATTTGCAAAAATATCATATCGACCATGTCCGCCGACGCGGTTTTTGACGCGGCGTACACATGGGCAAACGCCTATGATCCGGAATTGTTCGCGCTGATCGACGCGGACAAAGAACTGGCAAAGAATATTCTTTCCATCGATCGCGACGTGCCCAAGCCGCGCAAGGATATTGCCGCGTGGAGCCAGGTGAAGGGGTATCTGTCTTATTTCTATGACAGCCTTTTCGTCGCGGAGGACGCGATGCCGGAGCATCTGTCCGACGCCGACGTGAACGCCGTGCTTGACGCGTATATTGCGGCGTATAACGAAAACGATGAAAAGGACGCGTGGTTCGATCGGCTCAAGGGGTTGTGCGAGCCGCTGGGCTTTACCCCCAACGTAAAGGAATACAAAAAGAATCCCGCCGCATATAAAGGGCATGTGGGCGACGTTTCATCCGTGATCCGCATAGCCGTCACCGGCAGGCGGAATACCCCCGATCTCTATTACGTACTCAAGTACCTCGGTAAGGAGCGCGTGCTTGCGCGTCTGAACGCCGCGAAAAGATAAGCGTCCCCCGAGAAAGGAAGTTTGATAAAATGGAAGAAAATACCAACGTCATGCCGTCAAATTTTATCCATGATTTGATTGACGAAGACCTTGCCGCGGGCGTCAATACCCGCGTGCAGACCCGGTTCCCGCCGGAGCCCAACGGCTATCTGCATATCGGGCACGCCAAGGCGATCTGCATCGACTTCGCCACCGCGGAAAAATACGGCGGCGTCTGCAATCTGCGTTTTGACGATACCAACCCCGTCAAGGAGGACACCGAGTATGTGGACGCGATTCTGGAGGACATCAAATGGCTGGGCTTTCAGTGGGAGAATATCTACTATGCCTCGGACTATTTTGATTTTCTCTACGACTGCGCGTTAACGCTCATCAAGGCGGGCAAGGCGTATGTGGACGATCTGTCCGCCGACGAAATTCGTGAATATCGCGGCACGCTCACCGAGCCGGGCAAAAACAGCCCTTACCGCGACCGCAGCGTGGAGGAAAACCTCGACCTGTTCCGGCGCATGACCGCCGGGGAATTTCCCAACGGCGCAAAGGTGCTGCGCGCCAAGATCGATATGGCGTCGCCAAACCTGAATATGCGCGATCCCGTTATGTACCGCATTTCTCATGTGTCGCATCACCGCACCGGCGACAAATGGTGCGTTTACCCGATGTACGATTTCGCGCATCCGCTGTCCGACGCGCGGGAAAATGTGACCTATTCTCTCTGTTCGCTGGAATTTGAGAATCACAGACCGCTGTATAACTGGTTCGTGGAGCAGATCGGCTTTGCCGCGCCGCCCCGCCAGATCGAGTTTGCGCGCCTGAACGTCAATTCCTGCGTCACCAGCAAGCGCAAATGTCTGGAGCTGGTGGAAAAAGGCATCGTACGCGGCTGGGATGACCCGCGTATGGTCACGCTCTGCGGCATGCGCCGCCGCGGGTATCCCGCCAAGGCGGTACGTACCTTTATCGATAAGGTGGGCGTGTCCAAGGCGTACAGCATCGTGGATTACGGCCTGCTGGAGGCGTGTGTGCGCGACGAGCTGAACGATTCCGCGCCCCGCGCCATGGCGGTGCTGGAGCCGCTGAAGGTCGTGATCGACAACTATCCGGCGGGGCAGACGGAGATCATCGAAACGCCCAAGCACCCCGATCACCCGGAAATGGGAACCTCCGCCGTCACCTTCTCGCGCGAGCTGTACGTCGAAAAGGGCGACTTTATGATCGATCCGCCTAAAAAATATTTCCGTCTCTATCCCGGCAACGAGGTACGGCTCAAGGGCGCGTATTTCGTCAAGTGCGTTTCTTATGAAACCGACGACGCGGGCAATGTGACCTGCGTACACTGCACCTATGATCCCGAGAGCCGCGGCGGCGAATCTCCCGACGGCAGAAAGGTGCGCGGCACGCTGCACTGGGTCAGCGCGGATCACAGCATCACCGCGACCGTCAATCTGTACGACCGCCTGTTTACGGACGAGAACCCCGGCAACGATATGCTGGAAAAGCTGAACCCCGCATCTCTGACAGTCCTTGCGGACTGCCGTATTGACGAAAGCTTTACGGATGCGCACCCGGGCGATGTGTTCCAGTTCATGCGGCAGGGCTATTTCTGTGTGGATAAGGACAGCACGCCCGACGCGCTCGTATTCAACAGAACCGTACAACTGAATTCCTCTTGGAAAAAGTAACGTAAAAGGAGCGTTAACTATGGATATTATTGAAGCGAAAAAATTTGTCATCGAAGCCGGCAAACGTCTTGTGGAAACCGGTTTGATCGCCCGTACATGGGGCAATGTCAGCTGCCGTGTCAGCGATACCCAGTTTGTTATTACCCCCAGCGGCAGAGCCTATGAAAATCTGACGCCGGACGAGATCGTGCTGGTCAATATCGCGGATTGCTCCTATGCGGGAGATGTGAAGCCCTCATCCGAAAAGAAAGTGCATGCCTCTGTCTATCAGCTGCGCCCGGAGATGAACTTTGTGATCCATACCCACCAGACCTACGCCAGCATTGTGGGCGCCGTAGGGTATGATATAAATTCCATGTCCCGGCAGGGCGCGGATATTATCGGTCCCGGCGTTACCGTCGCCGCCTACGGTCTGCCCGGCACTAAGAAGCTGAACAACGGCGTGCGGGACGCGCTGAAGCGTTCGCCTTCCAAGGCGATCATTATGGCGCATCACGGCGCGGTCTGCATGGGCGCTGATTACGAAGACGCATTCCGCGTCGCCGAGGAGCTGGAAAAGGTCAGCGCGGACTTTATCCGCAGACGTTTCGTTACGCTGACCGGCGCGGTGGCGGACACGTATGCCGATCTGATTGCTTATTTCGCAAGACACAACAACGGCAAGAAAGACGATACGCTTGCCTCATTTGATTATTATGATTCCAGCCGTGAGGGCAACACCGCGGTGCTGGTGTCCAAGAGGGACGGCAGCATCATTCGCGTCAACCTTGATTCTCCCGTGGAGACCACGCGCGGCGGTACGGATTATACCCCCAGCGTGGATCTACACAAGGCGGTGTATACCGCCCGCGAGGACGTGAATTATATCCTGCACAGCGACAATGAGAATATCAAGGCCATGTCCGCCTGCAAGAAAGTCATCAAGCCTTATCTGGACGATTTTGCCCAGCTGGTGGGTGTGTCCCTCAAGACCGCGGCATTTGATCCCACGTCCGTCCTCAAATCCTCCAAGCAGATCGCAAAGAAGCTTAAGGGCAGAAACGCGGTGATGATCAAGGATAACGGCGCGCTCTGCGTTGCGGGCGATAAATATGACGCTGAAGCAGTGGAAATGGTGCTGAATAAGAATATTATGGCGAGAGCCGCTACCGGCGTATTCCCCGGCACCAAGGCGATCAATAAACTGGAAAGCGCGCTGATGCGTGTGGTCTATAAGACCAAGTATTCCAAAAACAGAGATAAATAATGGCAAAGGGTAAATTGATCGTCATCGAGGGGCTTGACGGCTGCGGCAAGTCTACGCAGGCAAAGTTGCTGGGCGAGACGCTTGCTGCGGCGGGGTATTCCTGCGTTGTGCAGTGTGAGCCTACAACGGCGCCGACGGGAGAATTTCTCCGACGGGTACTGGGCGGGGAAGTGCCCGCCTCGCCCGCCGTACAGGCGGCGCTGTTTGCCGCCGACCGGATCGCCCATAATGAGCAGATCGACGCGCTGCTCGCCGCGGGAATAAATGTGATCTCCGACCGGTATTATTATTCCTCCATGGCGTATCAGGGCGCGTATGCGGACGCTGACTGGGTGCGGCGGATCAATACGGATTGCCCGTATATCCGCAAACCGGATTTGTGTATTTTTTTGGAAGCGCCTGTGGAGGTCTGTCTGGATCGTATTCACCACGGCAGGGCGGCGACTGAGATCGAGATTTTTGAGAATGCGGAGAGCCTCAAAAAAATCAAGCGGCGTTTTGACGCGGTTTTTGCCGCTTTGCCGGCAGATCCTATCGCCAAAATCGATGCGTCCGGTACGGTCGCGTCGATTCAGGCATCAGTGCGGGACGCTGTAAACAGAATATTGTAAAAAAACGACATCGGCAGACTGCAATCCAGACAGTCTGCCGGTGGTTTTTTGTGGAATTGTTTTAAAAGTCAGGGAAAGTCAAGAATTAAATTTTAATAAAATATAAATATTAGCACTTAAATATTGACACTGCTAGAAATATGAGTATAATAAAAATGTACCAAGAAGCAAGAGACACCGCAAAGCGTATAAACAGTGTCCCCGTGGTAATATATAAGATAGGAGGAATGATTTATGTTACCGAGTATTTTTGGCGAGAATCTTTTTGATACCTTTTTTGATGATGCGTTTGACACAGACTTTTTTCGCAGACACATGCCTGCTGCGCCCAAACACGTAAACGGACTGATGAAGACCGATGTAAAGGAAAGCGATCAGGGCTTTCAATTGAGCATAGATCTTCCCGGATATAAAAAGGATGAGGTGCAGATCGCGGCGGACGGCGGCTATCTGACCATCACAGCGGCGCACAATTCCGATGAAAAGGAAGAAGGCGAGGTCGGCAAGTTTATCCGTCGGGAGCGTTACAGCGGCAGCTGCCGCCGCAGCTTCTATATCGGCGAGGACGTAAAGCCCGAAGACGTCAAAGCAAAGTTTGAGGACGGTATCCTGACGCTGAGGATTCCCAAAGTCGAACCGCAGTTGCCGGAGCAGACAACCAAATATATTGCAATCGAATAAGCGTGGAAGGAAGGAGGCTGTTGCAGGATGCGCAGTCTCCTTTATTTCTTAAAAAATTCTTAAACCTATCGTCGTTCGGTTGCCGCGCCGCTTGTTTTATGCTATGCTGCAAACAGGAGGGATCGGTATGAGAAAGCATTGGAGAAAACTCGCCGCCGTGCTTGCGGTTTGTATGTTGGTGGGTATCGGCGGTATTGCGGGCGTCAACGCCTATATGATCGGCGTCACGGACAGCCGGATCCTGACAGTGGAGGCAACGGAAGGACTGAACGCGGACTGTATTTTGGTATTGGGTTGCGGGATCCGGGACGAGGTGACGCCGTCCGCGCTGCTGGCTGATCGGCTGGAGAAAGCGGTTGAGGTATATGCGCTGGACGCAGCGCCGAAGCTGCTGATGAGCGGCGACCACGGCAGGGCAGATTACGACGAGGTCAACGTCATGAAGGCCTGCGCGGTGAAAAACGGTGTGGCGGCGGACAATGTCTTTATGGATCACGCGGGCTTTTCCACTTATGAGAGCATGTACCGCGCGAAGGAGATTTTCGGCGCGAAAAAGGTGCTGATCGTGACCCAGCGGTATCATCTGTACCGCGCGCTGTATATCGCCCGCACGCTTGGTTTGGAGGCATACGGCTGTCCGGCGCGGGAGATCCGTTATTACGATCAGATCGGCAGAGATGTCCGTGAGATCGCCGCCCGCTGCAAGGATTTTGTTTACGCGGCGCTGAAACCCCTGCCGACGTATCTGGGCGCTCCAGTTTCCTTGGCAGGCAGCGGCAGCGTTACCGATGACGCCCATACTTTGGCGTTCGCCTGAAAGAAAATATAAAAATCTGTGAAAAACGCTTGACAATACGTGCCTGATTTGCTATAATCTCAAATGTTCCGGGTATACGGAATGTAAATATTTGCGAGAGTGGCGGAATCGGCAGACGCGCACGTTTGAGGGGCGTGTGGTAATCCCGTACGGGTTCAAGTCCCGTCTCTCGCACCAAACAGTAATAATCCGAACCTTGTCCTTGTAAAAGGCGGGTTCGGATTTACTGTTTTTATCGATTATCCAAATTTTAATAGTAAGAAGTGAAGGCAGACTTTTCTGCCTTTATTTTTGTTGTTTTCTAAAATGTGAGAATAAGAGATTTTTATTTGTCAACCCTAATTTTCAATTTATTATGTCTTTTTTTGTTGTTATTTTGTACATTTTTGCAATTAAGGTTGACATTTGAAAACCTGTTATTATTAATGTAGCTAAGGGAAGTGGTTTTTTGAGCAAAAGTATAAAAGTAAAAATTGCAAGTGAGAACGATAATAAAAATTCAAAAAATAAATCCAAAGTTAAGAATTGGTTAAATGACAATAAAATATACTTTGAAACCATTATGACAATTTCTTTAACTATTATGGGAATTATTATATCCATAATTTCAATATCAATAGAAAAACAAGAAATTGACATACAAGAAAAGCAAATCATAATAAATGAACAATTAAATATGCCGACTTTTAATGTTACAACATCAATTTTACCTAATAGTGATAAAATTGATGACAAGGGTTCTGTATATTATGAAGAAGAAATAGTTGTATTTAATAATGGCGGAATTTTAACAAATGGATATTTATCAGCAGATACGCTGATAGAAATAGTAATTAATGATTCAGATTATAAAAATGAAATCGTTTTAACTATAGAAGACTCAAATAGTTTTAAATACAGTTATTCACATTATGATGCAACAAGTAATTGCTTTAGGATAATAAAATATGAAAATAGTGATTATTCTACTTTTTACCGTTTTCAAAGTTTACGGAATTAAATACGATATGGTTATGAATATGGTTTCTGTCAATATGGGTTGCTACTACAGTTTGATAGTTTCCGAAGTATTCTGCAAACTTCAAGCCTATTTCGTGAGCAATTTCAGGTGTTAGGTTATCATCGGGACTGAATGACTGTACGATATGCCAGTATTGTCTGCCATCTGTTTTTCTAAACTGATTCTTTACTGCTCTAAATTCTTCAAGTGCCGTTTCCGGCATACAATTTATTCCGCTTATCAGTTTCGCGTCGGTCTTTTCCTTTTTCATAATATATGGGAATATATTATTCATTGGACTTCCCGATGTAACGAATTTAACGATTGCCATACTTGTTTCACCTCCTCCTTTGTTTCGGAGAGGTCAACAACATATACTCCGCTGTTCGCTGCTTTGGTTAACTGATTAATGTTATTACCTATTCTGCGCACTTCGGTTGTTATCTCGTCAATTCCCGAAATTACATTTATCTCTTTGCCGAGAGCGCAATCCCGAAGGTAATCACTTAACTTCAAATTTGCTTTTTCGGCTTTACTTAAAATGATTTCCTTTTCTTCAGGTGTTGTCCTGAAGGTCAATACTTCTGTTCTGTTATTTCTTATACATTTCACACTTACCCTTTCTGTTTTATTTTGGTTAATAGGGGTTTGGGCTTAGCCCAATCTTTGCCTTTTGTAATACAAAGGCGAAACTTGCAATAAACTCTACTCTGCTAATGTGTTCACTCCTTTCATTTGTGATTATGTATTTTCCGCGCAAAAAAACTGAGTCTATGAAATTCATAAAACTCAGTTTCCTTATACATATACTGCGAGGCTCTCATAAAATCTTTTATGTTGGACTCCGTTTTTTCGGCTGCCTCACGAGTGTGCTGAACTGTTCACACACTTCTCCTTGTATCTCCTTTTCCAAGGGAGCAATATCTATATTAGCGCGGATGAAAAACTTTGTCAAGCGTTTTTGATTTAATATAGCCTATTTGTTTTATACAGATATTTGTTCTCAATAAATGGACTTATTGATAATAAAGAACTAAGCGCAACGGGAATTGTAAACAAGAAAAACAGCATTGTCATAAGTGAACTATATTTGTCATCAAGTCTTGGTACCCGTATGCTACATAACCGTAAGTATATAGGTGAATACAGATACAAAGATATTGTTCAGCCCGGCGGTATGCCTGTGATTGTACCAACAGATTTATTTGAAAAGGTACAGGAACGAATGGCCGCGAATAAAAAAGCCCCTGCAAAGCATAAGGCAGAAGACGAATACCTATTAACTACTAAATTGTTTTGTGGCAAGTGCGGTCATTATATGGTTGGTGAAAGCGGTACAAGCCATATCAAAAATAAGGTACACAGATATTACAAGTGTGTTGATGTGAAATATCACAGAGGTTGTGATAAGAAAACAGTACGCAAGGACTGGATTGAAAACCTTGTTATTGAATACATCAAGAAAGTTATTTTTGATGATGAAGTAATCAGCAATTTAGCGGACAGAATTATTGAAGCACAAGGCAAGGAAAACACAACATTGCCTATTCTGTATAAGCAATATTCAGAGGTGCAGAAAGGTATAGATAATCTGCTTAATGCTATGCAGCAAGGCATTATTACTCCGTCAACAAAACAGAGAATGGAAGACCTTGAGCAAGAGAAAACAGAGTTATCAATACAGATAACAAAGGAAGAATTATCACACCCAAAATTGTCAAAAGAACAGATAATATTTTATTTCAATAAATTCCGTAAACTGAACACTAACAGACTTGAAGATAAAAGACGGCTGATAGATAGTTTTGTAAACGCTATTTATCTGTATGACGATAAAATCAAGTTTGTATTAAATTACAAAGAAACAGCAGAAACCTTAACACTCGCTGAATTAGAAAATTCAGCCTTAGGTTCGGATTTAACATCTTTCACTGCACCAAAAAGAAAAAGTCGCGGTGAGCGGCTTTTTCTTTTTTTGTATTTTTCACTTTTCTCTCTGCGTTGTCCTCTTTGCCCCTAATAACCTGCGACTTTTTTCCGAGAAAAATAAGAAAGAAAAGGAACGGCAGCAGCAAGTGCGTCAAAGATCCATGAATAATATTTTTAAAACATATTTATAATCAACGATGCCGACCGTATACTGTTATACCGAAATTTTGTTGATTTTCCTTCGTGACAAATAACTCAATTCTTGGTTCTATTTTTGTGTTCTCTGCCGACACAATGATCACAACGCTATACTCCGTGGATTCGCCCGCTGCCAGCGTAATCGCATCAGAACAGGAAACATGCTCACAATAAACCTTTGCGTCGCTGTATAAATAGTCCAGCCCGTTATAATTGAACGCATTTGTAATTCGGCGCAGGCTGCGACCTTGCGTATTTTTCAGCGTACCTTTTACCGTAATTTCGGTATATGCGTCCACGGACTCATTCATTTTTTTCCTTTCAGACGGTGAAAATCTCATGCCGACTCTATAATTATCAGATGCAGACATGGACAAATAATGATAAGCGTCTACATGCGTCAACGGTGATACTTCTACTTGTTCGACAGTAAATTCCAATGCAGTGTGTTTGAAATAAATAATATTAAAAAGGTTCATACAGAAGCATACGGAAACGATCGCCATGCAAAAACTGACGGTTTTTTTGTTTGATTTGGAAATGGAAGTAATTCCCTCAAAAAAGCAGTATACAAGCAATGCGCCGATCGTCAGCAAAAGCAGAATGCCGGAAGCATAAAATGAATATTTGATTCCCTGATTCTTTTCAGAAAAAAAGAACAAGCCATATTGGATAATGAAAAAATACAATGCATATATCAATTTGTCGTCTGCTTTCGTTTTAACAATCTTCATTGTAAATACCACGTCCTTGTCCGCATAATTCCAAATTGATTTAATTACTATGCATAGAATTTATTTATCTTGACCATTCCATAGTATTATTTCAGCATATTTACTTGTAAGTCGCTTAACCATCTCGCGGGCGTCTTTATCTAGACGATCTGATAAACACGAAACATTTACTGCTGTTTAGCGCTCCCGAGTTTATAAAACAAGTTATCTTTTTCAGGTTGCTCGCTTCGCGAACAACCAAACTTCAGACAGAAACAGGGAAATCAGAATCAGTGCATAGACCGCAAGAATACCGGCAAGATGCTCATGAATAAGATCAGCATATTGCGTGTTATATGACATCTTTATGACTGGATATGTCGCGTTCACGTGTTCGGCAATAACATCTCCATCCACCTCAAAAACTGCATAATAATAATACGAGTTCGGCTTACCACTTAACGCATTTTTAAATACACTGGACTGCTCATTCCTTCGCACAGTCACGTTTAACTCATATGAACGGTTGATATATCTTGCAACAAGATATAACTTTTTGCCTTTTTCCACAAGACAAAAATGGTCTATTGTTAATAACCCCGATTCGTTTTTATTTGACTTCGGCAAAGAATATGCGGCGGCGAAGGATGCGCGCAAACGTCCCGCATCTGCCACTCGAATAATCTGACGACCATATGAAGCCGGGACAGCGGTGAAAGTGCAGCTTTGTAACGATTGATAACAAGCAATGTTTGCGTCGGCAAAAACTTTTCCCATTGCGCTCGGTTCGCCCGACAATTCATCCAATGCTGCGCATTCAATCTGCGGAGAAATAATTGGCTGAAAATACGAAAAAAAGATACCGGTAACGATATTGAATAACAGAAGCGTAATCAAAAAAAACAACATCTGAGTTTTACGAATAGACATACCATTTTTTATGTTTTTCTCATACCTCCGCCCATTCATACATGTCCCCCCAAAATGCGTGATACGTTTTTACTGTGTCATATCTGCCATAAAACTGTTGCTTACACTCTGCACTTGTAACAATAATCAAGTATATAGCAATACTTATGGGTATACGTTTTTACATTGTCGGGCAGCCGGTAAATGCCGGTGATGTTGCCCTTTGCGTCGTACCGTCCGTGATTGATGCAGAAACGGCTTTACCGGTCTGTCTGTTGAACCAATCCTTGACGGAATTTATTTGGGATTGAAATTCCGTGTTATTCTTTTCGGCGGAATACGTCCATGTATCAACAGTTGCGCCGGTCGCCATGGTATATGCGCTGCTCTGCGAAGAATGAACCGTGCCGCCAAAAATCGTATCGTCATAGTCGCCGTCGGCATCGATCGCACGGGAGAACAACAGCGCGTTGTCACTGACGGAGCGAATCTCAATGGAATCTGCGGTATAGCTCGTGATTCTGCCGCTGTCGTTGTCCGTGACGGAGATCAGCGCGCCGATCTTAACCGCCGTCTGATTGCCATAGAAATCAGACTCGAAAGTATAAGTGAATCCATTATAAACGATGGCCGTGACCTTTTCGTCGATATAGCCGTATTCATTCGCCATTTCCGTACCGTTGGAAAGCCCGGGCACCTGCTGAGCGAGCTTTGTCAGGTCGCCATTGTCATTATACGTAAAATTAATCGTTGTATCGCCCGCGGCAAGGGAATTCAAAAGCCCCGTATCGGCATCATAATAGGCTTCGCCGAAACAGAGAATAGGCTGTTTTGATGGCTGTTAGTCGAACAAATTTCAACAATTAAATATTTGTGTAAAAAAAAGTTTTCTAAATATTATATGAACTCGCCCACATGTGTCATCTCCCGAAATGGTAAATTCGTGATTAATATAATCCCCCTTGTATGAAAATATCTCACTTTCAAGTACATCTCTTGCGTGAAGTAATGAAGCGCCTATATTTAGGTTAATATTCATAGAAACTACATCACAGTATTTAACAGAGAACATGTTGTCGGAGTTCTGTAATATGAGAATTACGTTATATGAATTATTATTTAACTCCTCAACTGATAGAGCCTTAACAATATAATCGTGAAAAAAGCATTTTTCATACTCAAGGCAGAAATCAGGCGGCAGTTTATGGCGAATTTGTTCATATGCTTTTTTACATTCAATACACATTTTTTTCCAAAGTTTGTTTTGTTCAGAAAGACTTTCTATTCCGTTAAGTTGAGTTGTATCAAGAAACCTCATTTATTCTCCTCCTATAAAATTATTTACTTCAAGCTTCTGCACAATTAAGCATATGCGGGTGACAATGCAGCAGGATTTCCTGTCAGAAGAAAAATGATAACACCGATCAACATACCTAGAACGCTTGCTCCTGCATAATTATATAAAACATTTGTATCAAACGCAAGCGAAGGCGTTGCCGTCATCTTCTTCCATTCCCAACCCAGTTTTTCTTTAAGCTTTTTTTGTACGCTTTTTGGGGGGTTACCTGTAGAACCATCGTGAGGAGAACCGTCATCATTTTGACTATAGCTGTCTTTACCTTTCCATACATGGACATGTCTTTCATGCCCAGGTACGCCATCATTACCTCGATCAATTCGTGCTTTCCAACCGTTTCCAATATCATAATTTACACCATAATGATATCCTAATACCTGCTTGATTGTTTGTGCGGCCATCCCTTTGGGGTCAAAGAAATTTACCGGATTATTATTACAGTATATAAACATATTAGCTCCGACAACGCCTTGCATGGTGTCGGTATGCACATCGGCGTTGAGGAAGCGTCCCAGCTCGGGAGAATAAAACCTCGAGCCGAGGTAATAGCAATATCCGTCGCCGACGGTCATGACCTGACTGAAACCGATCAACAGATCGCTGCCCCACTGGATTTCGATCTTAGAGCGGCATGCGTTTAAGCGAGCGATGCATCTTCTCCGATTAAGCAGGGATTTCCTGCTTTGTTATGTCTCCTAATTTATATTGTAATGGGAGATCCTTAAAAATAACAGACACTGTAACGTTGCGTATCAAATTTCCGTTTTCATCCACAATAGGTTCTTTTGAATAAATGGTGATTGGTTGGATTGACGTCAAATCTCCTGTTATATATTTTTCGTACCATATTTTGATGATTGCCGGATCTTCGGTCTGATATAAAAGCTTCTCTGTTTGCGTTTCCATAAACGTAATTCTTAAGAGATTATCCGGTTTCAATTCCGGCAATGACAGGTCGCTTCTGTAAAACAGTTCATGTGTTCCGTTTTCCATGCATTCCAGGAAGAGAAATAGCCTTTCCGCATCATTATCAAAACCATAAATATTGTGGTGATACCGTGTGCTGTATAAAAAACCTTTTAGTAACAATCGAGTTAGGGGTTGTTTTGTTTGCTGTCCGGTAGGAAAAAAAGGGCTGTCATCCGGAAAATACGCATAGGCATATCCGTTGTATTCAAACAACATTTTATCTCCGTTTTCATTGTGTTCTTGTGTGTTGTCAAGTATCACTGCTCCAAAATTATGTTGCGTGTGTGTCCGAAAAATACAGATTCCAGTAACAAAGAGCGCACATAAAAAGAGGAGAACAAACAGCAAAACAAATGTGAGCTTATGATTTTGCAACAAGCGGTTCACGAATCCATCCCTCCCTAATATAATTTCCGGTTCTTTTATTTGTTTTCGGATTGAACTTCCGTATTCCCTTACATCGCCGTGCTTTTTTTCTCCCGGATCATAAAGCTTGCGGTGGCGGCGACGGCGGCGAGGAGCAGATTGATAATCCACAGCGGCGTGTAGCCCCAGCCCATTTTTACAAATTGTCCGCCCAACGACGCGCTGAGAAACGCGCCGATCTGGTGCCCGACCAGCGCGAACCCGTACAGCACCGCCAATTGCTTTGCGCCGAATTTGCGGCTGATCGTTCCCATGGTAGGCGGCACGGTGGAATCGCCGCTCATGCCCAGCAGTCCCGTCATGATGAACGCAAAGGGAACGGTTTTCGGCAGCAGCAGAAAGCAGGCGGAGATCGCCACGCGGATCGCATAAGTCGCGCCGAGGACATTTTTCATCTTGAATTTGGAACCCAGCCAGCCGGTCAGTATCGCGCCCAGCATCGTCGTGACGCCGTAGACGGTCAGCGTCAGCGAGGCGACGCTGCCGGGGATTCCGGAGGCGGTGAACTGGGAGAACAGATGACTTTCGATAATAGACATATTAAAACCGCAGGTGGAAAAGCCAATCAGAGTGCAGAGATAATCCCGATCCCGAAACGCCGCGGACAGGATACCGCGCAGGGAGTCCTCTTTGCCTGCGGGCGCGTCCGACGCAGGAGCGTCCGTCATCTGCCGCCTGTTCAGTCTGCCGATCCAAACCGCGATCGGGATCATGATCAGGAACGGGACGCTCAGACCGATCATGGTGGGCGCGATTCCCGTAAGGGAAATAAACCGCTCCATGCCCGGCGCCAGCAGCGCGTCGCCGACCCCCGCGCTTGCCTGCAAAATGCCGGAGACCAGAACGGAACGCTTTTCGCCGATCAGCGGCGTAATGGCGCTCATCAATATACCGGACGCCAATCCGGTGGTACCCACGGGCAACACAATGCCGAAGGTGAGCAGCAGCATGACGAAATTTTTACTGAACGGCGTGGCGATCAGTCCCAGCGCGATCAAAAAGATGCCCAACAGCATGACGAAGGCGTTGCTCTTTTTCAGCGCCAGCATCCCCATAAACGGCTGCGCGACGCCGTACAGCAGCGCGCCCACGCCGATCACAAAGCTGACCGCCGCGTAATCCAGCCCCGTACGCGCGACAAGCCCGTTGAGCATAATGCCGTAATTATCGTGTACGCCCTGCATAAGCCCAAATACAACGCACACGGCGCATACAATAACGACGGCTTGCAGACGCTTGCTTCTGTTTCTTTTGGTCATACGTATTCACGTCCCGTTAATCTGAATCTTAGTGCATTATAGCGCAAGCGCCGCAATTTTTCAATGTTTTCTCCTCTGCCGTCGCGCGCGGATTCGCGGTATAGGCGCAAACGCTGCGGGCTTCGGGTTGATTTTTGCAGGCGTTTTTGATATACTGAAACTGCATAAATGCTGAAATCGTATCGGCGTTATACCCCGTACAAAACATCAAAGGGAGCGATTATAATAATGAAAAAGAATTTTGACAAAGAAAATATCTTCGGGCAAGGAGAGGCGAATATCGCCTATGCCCGATATTTTAAGGGAAATTCCTATCTGAATCCGCTGGTGGATCCCCGGCAGTCGCCGCTGTTTCTTGCAAACGTGACGTTTGAACCCGGCTGCCGGAATAATTGGCATATTCATCATGCAAAAAAAGACGGCGGGCAGATCCTGATTTGTACCGCGGGCAGCGGCTGGTATCAGGAGGCGGGCAAGGCGGCGGTCAGTTTGGAGCCGGGAACGGTCATTGTGATCCCCGCGAACGTCAAGCACTGGCACGGCGCGAAAAAGGACGCGTGGTTTGCGCATATCGCCATTGAAGTGCCGGGCGAGGACTGCGCCACCGAGTGGTGCGAGCCGGTCGATGACGCGCAATACGAGCGCTTGGCATAATCCATCGGGCAGGATAATAATCTTGCCGCATGTAAGTTTTATTTGAAATCCGGGTTTTCTATCGTCGGCTTTGATAATCATGTTTATAAAGGCACCGTACAGGAGGATAAAGCGGATATTTATTTGGATTTTTGAAAACGATGCAGCACAGCCGCGATCTACGGATCGCGCCGAACACGTCAATGTCCGTCTCCATTGTGCGCAGAATCTGCGCGCCGTAGGCGTTGCCCAGCACATAGGAGGGAAAACAGCCGCAGGCGCCAGACCAATGTATGTCCTGCAGGCAGCCCTCTTCGTCGTTGGGAACGTCCACCCCCAGATACTCTTTGTATTTCTTGTTCCAGAGGGCGGGAATTTCATCAACACCGATCTCGCCGCCGATGCCTGAATGTCGCATCCGCAGGGGAATGCTTCCCGGGCGATTATAGTACGAAGCGCACGGGAAAGCAAGGGCGGCTCAGGTTTCGTGACCGGCGCCCAACGTAACGTTCCGCAGTTTGATCGCCTCCGCCGTCGGGGTCGCCGCGATGCCATGAAAGCGGATCAGGGAGAGATTTTCCGTATCGGCGGCGTCAACGGCGTGTTGATAGTTTTCGCAAAGCGTTCCCCACGCGGCGTCGGTTTTTTCGATCACAATATCCTTCGCGTGCCGAATGAAAAACGCGGCGTTATTCTGCGGCGTCACGTCCCGTCCGACGCCCGGACGCAGATCGTAAAGCCCGCAGGGCCATTTTGAGGTCTTGGTCAGTGTAACGCTGCAATTTTCAAACCGCACGTTTTCGATGCGATTATTTTCTGTACCGTGGATCAGTACGCCGTTTTCTCCCTTGGCGGCGATATTGAAAAAGCGAATATTTTTGATTCTGCCGCTTTTGGTGTTTTCGTCGCGGTCAAAGGTCGTCAGCACGATCGGCTCCGCCGTTCCCCACCAATCGGGGCAGAAGCGGCGAGTCTCGATGATGATATTGGAATAGCTGACGTTTTCCACGTTGCCGCCGTCGCGGATCTGGATCGATAACCCGCGGTTGGAGCGGCTGATGATGCAGTTGGAGACAAGAATATTGCGAAAATCTCCCACACCCTCCGTGCCGATCTTGATGGCGGCGGAGGTGGAAACAAGGGTGCAGCCGTCGATGACGATGTTCTCGCACGGTCCGTATTCCGCGTTGCCCTTGGAGGTTTTCAGGCAGATGCAGTCGTCCGCGCAGACGATATGGCAGCCGAGAATGCGCACATTGGAGCAGTGGTCGGGATCGATACCGTCGGAATTTGCCACGTCAAGATCGTTCAGAATGCGGATTTTATCAATCAGCACATCGTCGCAGCCCGCAGGGTGCAGCGTCCAGAACGGCGCGTCCGTAACGGTAAAATCACGGAACGTAATATGATCGCTCTTTTCCACGTAGATCACCGTCGGGCGCGGGTAAAAATCCCCTGTTACGTAGTATTGATCCTTGCGCTTGACGAAAGCGTGTCCGTTGGCGTCGATCGTGCCCGCGCCGGTCACGGCGCAGCCGTCCGCCTCGTAACCGTAGAGAAAGACGAAGCTGGGCTTGCCGGTGACGGGGTTGCCGATCAGCGCGGTTTTGGGATCGTTGATCTGTCGGTTGGGGCGGATATAGCCGTGTATGTCGCCGGTCGCCTTCAGCCGCGCCCCCTTTTGCAGATGAAGGTCGACGTTTTTTTTCAGTCGGAGGGAGTCGCTGTAAAAGGTATGTCCGCTCTCCAGCACGACCCTGCCGCCGCCGTCTTTCGCGCAGGCGTCGATTGCGCGCTGGATCGCCGCTGCGTCGTTGGTCGCGCCGTCGCCCCTCGCGCCGTATTGTAAAACATTGTATTCCTTCATCGGTAACAGTCCCCCTGTATCGTATCATTTGTTGTCATTATTATAAAATGATAAGACGCGGATTGCAACCGTAATTATTTTGACGGGCGGGAAAATGCGGGAAATGAGTTCCAAACGAATCAAAAGCGGCGGCTCCGATCGAGCCGCCGCTTCGTTAATCCGTATTTGTTTGTTTTTCCTCATTGTAACGGTCGATAGCGCCTGTAATCATTTTATCGCGGTAAAACGCGTAGCACAGCAGCGCCGCGGCAATAAAGCCCGCCGCGATCAGCGCCGTTGCGCGTACGCCGGCGTAATTCGCAGTGCCGCCTGCCGCCGAGCCGGTGATGGTGATGGGCACGATGAACAGCACCACCGCTTGACTGAGCTGCTGCAGAAGATTCCGCGACGCAACGAACATTGCCTGCCGGTTCTTGCCGGTCTTGATGGTGTCGTACTGCGCCAGATCCGCAAACGCCGCCACGGGGATAATATTGGTAATGGAGATGGGAAAGCCGATCAAAACGCCGATCAGCAGCCCCGTCGCCGTCGCGCCGATCAGGTTGACGATATGCGCCGAAAAGAAAATGCCGGTGTAGATAATGACGTACATGGTGCAGGCGAACAGCAACAACGACTTTTTGCCCACCTTGGCGGCGAGAATATTTACCAGAGGATAGGTCGCCACGCCCACCGCCATGGCTGCCGCCATTACGATCACGGCGTAGTTGTCCGACAGCCCCAGCAGCATGGTCACGTAATACATCAGCGTGGAGTTGAAGAACGAGAACGCGATCCACATCAGCATATAGCCGATCAACAGCACGGTAAAGTCCCGATACTGAAAGGTCGCCCGCAGGGATTTGCCCAGCGGGATATAGCTCTGCTCGCGAACGACGTAATCCTCCTCTTTGACGCTGAACGAGGAGATAAACGCCGCCAGCGCGCCGATGATGCCGAACACGAGGAACGCCGCCCGCCATGCGAACAGCTCGCTGAAGCCGTTTGCAACCAAGGCGTTTTTGATAATGGGCGTAATATAGATGACCGCGCTGCCGATAACGAACAGCAGGGTGTTGATGGTACTGAAAAAGACCCTGCGCTTGGTGTCGGTGACAAGCTCCGCCATCAGCGCGTAATAGGGGACAAGGAACAGGGAGGAGGTGAGATTGAACAGCAACAGCATCACCAGCAGCCATACCGCGTTGATCCACGACTGGCTATGCACGGGCATAAACACCATCAAAAGCGCGAATACGCCCATGGGGATCGACGCGTAGCGCAGAAACGGGATACGCGCGCCCAGCTTGCTTTTGCAGTTATCGCTGCGGGAGGCGATAAACGGGTCGATCAGCGCGTCAAAAATAACGCCGATCCCGCGAATCACCGCAAACGTCAGCGCGCCGTAGGGCAGCAGCGTGGGCAGGGAGGAATTTTCCGCCGGAATGAACAGATACATCAGGTATGTCGCCGTCAGCCCGTTGAAGATCGCCCTTGAAAAATCTCCCAGACAGAACAGCAGCATCGCTTTGCCGGTCAATTTCTTTTGCATAGGATTACACTCGCTTTCCTGATTGGTTACAGAGTATTTGCATAAAACATATTTAACCTATATGTTTTATGTGTCAATTATAGCATATGAATAGAACGCTGTCAAACAGAAAATCGGAAATTTTTTTGCGCTTTACCATGGTAATGTATTGAAAACGTTGTTGTGTTGTGTTATAATTTTCACAGAGTCATGCAAAGGAGAGATTGCAATGTGTATTAGAATCGGAATTATGGGCTACGGCAATTTGGGCAGAGGCGTGGAGCTGGCTGTCAAAAACGCGCCGGATATGGAGCTTGTCGCCGTATTTACAAGGCGCGACCCCGCAGCCTTGAAAATAAATACGGAAAACGTCCCCGTCGTCAGCGCGGCTGCTGCTGCGGAATGGAAGGATAAGATCGACGTTATGATCCTTTGCGGCGGCAGCGCGACGGATCTGCCCGTGCAGACCCCGCAGTTTGCAAAGGATTTCAACGTGATTGACAGCTTCGATACCCATGCGAACCTGCCCGCGCATTTTACCAATACCGATGCTGCGGCAAAGAGCGGGAACAAGGTGGCGATCATCTCCGTGGGCTGGGATCCGGGGCTGTTTTCCCTTGCCCGCGCGTATGGAAACGCCGTTTTGCCGAACGGGCAGGATTATACGTTTTGGGGAAAAGGCGTCAGTCAGGGGCATTCCGACGCGATCCGCCGCGTGAAAGGCGTTAAAAACGCGAAACAGTATACCGTCCCCGTGGAGGCGGCGCTGGAAAGCATCAGAAACGGCGAAACGCCGGCGTTGACGACCCGTGAAAAGCACACTCGCGTTTGTTACGTCGTCCCCGAGGCGGGCGCCGATCTTGCGCAGATTGAGCATGACATCAAAACCATGCCAAACTACTTCTCCGATTACGATACCACGGTCCATTTTATTACCGAGGAGGAGCTGCTTCGCGATCACAGCGGCATGGCGCACGGCGGCTTTGTCCTGCGCTCGGGCGTTACGAGCGAGGGAACGAAGCATATCATCGAGTACAGCCTGAAGCTGGACTCCAATCCCGAGTTCACCACCAGCGTGCTGGTCGCCTATGCCCGCGCCGCCTATCGGCTGTATAACGAAAAGAATTACGGCGCAAAGACCGTGCTGGACGTTCCCCCCGCGTATCTTTTGAACAAAACCGCCGAAGAACTGCGCGCGTCTTTGGTGTAATGAAAAATCCCCGGGAAGCGGGAGATTTCATTGCCGGTGAAAACTGATTTGTCAGGGCGTTTACGTCCCGATAAATCAGTTTTTAATTATCAAGCCTATTTTTTACTTGTAAATCTCCTGAACACATAGTATAATAGCATATGTATACCATAAAAAGGTTATGAGTGTGATTATTATGTTATTTTCTCAGGATATGTGTATCGATCCCGGTACCTCGAACACGCGTGTGTTTGTCAGGGGGAAGGGCGTTGTCATAAATGAACCCTCCGTTGTCGCGGTGGATACTGACGGCGGCGGCAATGTGGTCGCCGTCGGCGGTGAAGCCAAGGATATGATCGGCAGAACACCCGGCTCTATTACGGCGGTTTGCCCCATCAAGGACGGCGTGATCGCCGATTTTGAGACCACGGCGCAGATGCTGCGCCTACTGATGCGCAAGGCGACCAATAACGCGATTTTTACCCGCATTCGCGCGATGATCTGTATTTCCTCCGGCGTGACCGATGTGGAACGCCGCGCGGTACATCTCGCCGCGCGGGATGCAGGCGCGCGGTACGTCAGCCTGATCGAGGCGCCCATGGCGGCGGCGATCGGCGCGGGGTTGCCCATTCATCGTCCCGAGGGGACGATGGTTGTGGACATCGGCGGCGGCAGCACCGAGGTCGCCGTACTCGCGCTGGGCGACGTGGTATCCTCCCGCGCGATCCGGATCGGCGCAAAGCATATGGACGAGGCGATCATCGAGTACGTCCGCCGCAAAAACACTCTGTTGATCGGCGAACGTACGGCGGAGGACGTGAAGCTCAAGATCGGTTCCGCGTTTCCCTACGAGGGCGAGGGCGCGATGAGTATACGCGGACGGCGGCTGGACGACGGTTTGCCCGGCAGCGCGGAGATTTCCTCCCATGAGGTGCGGGACGCGCTGTATGAGCCGCTGACCAAGATCGCGGAGCTTGTAAAAACCACGGTGGAAAAGACCCCGCCGGAGCTGGTGGGCGATATTCTCAATTCCGGCATTGTGCTGACCGGCGGCGGCGCACTGCTGCGCGGTATGGCGCGGTTGATAAAGTCTGAGGTCAAGATTCCCGTTCGCGTGGCCGATAACGCGGACAGCTGTGTGATACGGGGCGCAGGCAGGTGCCTTTCCAATAAAGTCCCCGGCGTCAGCAATGAATAACCCCTGAGGTGTCATAAGTGAAAAAATTGATCGGTTCTCCGAAATTTAAAATTATATCGGCGCTGCTTTGCGCCGCGCTGCTGGGCGTTGTGCTGGCGGCGTCGGCGGCGGGTGGGGCGTCGCCGTTTTCACGGGCGGTGAGCGTGGTTTTTACGCCGCTGCAAAAGGCGGCGGCCTTTGTGTCGGCGCAGATGTCCGATTTCAGCGCCTCCTTCGTCTCCTCGAAGTACTATCAGAACGCGATGAAGGACATGCAGGACGAAATCGACGAGCTGCGCGCGCAGCTTGTGGATTATGCGGACGCGAAACAAAAACTTGCGTCCTATGAAAATTTCCTCGGCGTGAAGGAAGCCCACCCGGATTATACCTTTGCCGCAGGAACGGTGATCGCCCGCGACGGGGCGGAGCTGTATGATACCCTCGAGCTGGACTGCGGAACGGCGGACGGCGTCGCGGCAGGCGATCCGGTGATCTTCGGCAATTATCTCGTGGGCGTTGTCCGTCAGGTGCGGGCGACCTCCTGCGTGGTGGAAACCTATCTGAACCCGGACGTGAAGGTCAGCGTTTACGAGGTGCGCAGCCGCGAGGAGGGCTTTGCCTCCGGTACGGCGGCGCTGGCGAAGGATGGGCTTTGCCGCATGGCGGGGCTTTCGCGGGATACTGCCGTCTCCAAGGGCGGCATCGTCGCGACCTCCGGCATCGGCGGTATTTATCCCAAGGATCTGATCCTCGGCACCGTGACCGAGGTGCGGGACGAGACGGCGGATATTTCTTCCTATGCCGTGATCGAACCGGGGATACCTATGCAGACGCTCACCGACGCGTTCGTGCTGATTGATTTTGCGGGAAAAGGCGAGTAAATAAATTTACAGAAAGAGGATTTGGCATGCGAAACGTAGGAAAACGTGCCATCGCGTTTTGTATATTGCTTATATCCGCGTTGTTACGCGGCAGCATAGCGCTTCCCGCCTTTTTCGGCGGCAGGGGCTTGTTGCTCATTCCTGCGGTAGTGGCGCTCTCGTTGTTTGAGGAGACGATCCCCGCGCTGTTATACGGTTTCGCCGCAGGCGTTCTGTGGGATCTGACCGCCGCCGCGCCGGACGGACTGTTTACTTTGTATTTGGGCGCGATCGCGCTTTGCGTTTCGCTGTTGGCGCGCTATGCGATCCGCCGCAAGGTGAGCGCCGCGCTGGCGGCGTCCGCCGTCTTTTTGCTGCTGCATGCGGCAGTATCCGCGTTTGCCGGGGCAAGCGGCTTCGGCGACGGGAACGTAGCGTTTTTTACCTGCGGACTGCCCGCCGTGCTTGCCGCGGAGGTCTGCGCCGTCGGATACTATTACATATATAAAGCCGTTTATGCCGACAGAAAACGCGGCGTCGTCATGCTGCCCGACCGGAGCAGGTGAACCATATGGGACAGAAAAAAAATCAAAACAGAATCCGCCGCTTGTTTCTCGCCGTTACCGCGCTGCTGATCGCTGTGATTTATGTCGGGGATCTTTTTTCCGTGCAGATCGTGCATGGCGAGGACTATCGGGATAAAATGAAAAACGTCACCACTTACACCGTACCCGTCAAGGCGGCGCGGGGCGAGATTTTGGACCGCTACGGCGAGCCGCTTGTCACGGACAGGCAGGGTTTTTCCGTGGTCTTTGATTATGTGCGCTTTACGGACAATACGGACAGGCAGGCGCGTAACGCGATCATCGCCCGTCTGATCGCGCTGTTTCAAGTTAACGAACAGGCATGGACGGACGCGATGCCCCTGCTGCTGGACGCGGCGGGAAATCCGTATTTCCCCGCGGACAGGGACAGCGAAGTCCGCTATCTGAAATCCAAGGATCTGCTGAACCTGAACGGCTACGCCACGGCGCAGAACTGCTTGGACGCCGCCATTGAAAAATATGAACTGCAGTCGTATCCCGTGCAGCAGGCAAGGGATATCGCATCTGTCTATTACTCGATGTTTAAGACCCAGTTTTCCGCCGGTGCGCCCTATACATTCGCTGCGGACGTGCCCATTGACGTCGTGGCGGTCATTATGGAAAACAGTACCGATTATCAGGGTGTGGACGCGCAGGTGGTCTCCTACCGCGAGTATCCCAACGGCACGATTGCGCCGCATCTGATCGGCACCGTCGGCGCGCTGAATGAGGACGAATATGCCGCCAAAAGCCGTCAGACCGCGGAAAAACTGAACGATGCTGGTCTGTCAGCGCAGGAGCGGCAGCAGATACGCGCGACAGCTTACGCCATGGACGATGAGATCGGTAAAAACGGCGTGGAATACGCCATGGAGGACTATTTGCGCGGCGCGGCAGGCACCAAGACGATTGAGCTGGATACTGACGGCAACGCGGCGGAATATTATTCCAAGGAGCCGACGGCGGGCAATACGGTGATCCTGACCATCGACGCGCAGTTGCAGCAGGTGGCGCAGCAGGCGCTGCAAAACCGTATTCTGGAACTGACCGCTTCAGAGGGATTGGAGGCAGCCGGCGCCGTGGTCGTGCTGGATACCCGCAACGGCGATGTACTTGCTGCCGCGTCTTATCCGTCCTATGATTTGTCCACTTATTATGCGGATTATGATACTCTCGCCGCTGACCCTGCGTCTCCGCTGTGGAATCGCGTGCTGCAAAGCACCTATGCCCCCGGCTCTACCATGAAGCCTGCGATGGCGCTGGCTGGCTTGCAGGAGGGCGTAATCAACCGGGATACCATGTTCTATTGTGACGGCGTTTTTGAGTATAAGGATCAGACCTTCGGCTGTCTGGACGAGCATGGCTGGCTGAATGTGGAAAACGCGCTGGAGCATTCCTGTAATATCTATTTCTATAATGTCGCCGACAAGCTGGGGATCAGCCGAATGAATAATTACAGCCGCATGTTCGGGCTCGGCGCCAAGACGGGGATTGAGCTGCCGGAATCATCCGGTGTGCTGGCAGGCCCCGATTACAGGCAGGCGCGCGGTCTGTCCTGGTATGTGGGCGATACGATACAGGCGGCGATCGGACAGTCCGATAACCTGTTTACCCCGCTGCAGCTTGCCAATTATGTGGCGACGATCGCCAACGGCGGCACCCGGTATGTGCCCCATGTGATCCGCAGTATCCGTTCCGCGGATTACTCCGAGACCGTGCTGGAGACAACGCCCGAGGTAGCGGCAAAGGCGGATATTACCCCGCAGAATTTTGATATTGTAAAAAGCGGTATGTTGTTGGTCACCACAGAGGGCACCTGTCGTACGGCGTTTTCTACCGTACCGCGGCTCTGCAGGGCAAAGACCGATACCTCGCAGGTCAAAAAAATCCGCAACGGAGAGGTTGTGCAGGGCAACAACGGTTTCTTTATTTCTTTCGGTCCCTATGAATCGCCGGAGCTTGCCATTGCCGTGGTCATTGAAAACGTGGACAGCGGCAGCGCCACCGCCGATGTGGCGGCGAATATCTACGAGTATTATTTTAACCGTACCGATGCCGTGTCCCCCGCGCAGGCGGCGGGCGCTGTGTTGGAATAAGGAGGGGAGTCTATGGCGGAAAGGATTACAGTGCTGTCAGGAAAAGGCGGCGCGGGAAAATCCACCTGCTGTGTTCTGATCGGCAAAGCCTTGGTCGCCTGCGGGAAAAAAGTGCTGCTGGCAGACTGCGATATTGGTTTGCGGGCGCTGGATATTTTTACCGGCGCGCAGGGGGAGACCGTCTATCACTGGGGCGATGTGCTTTTGGGGCGGTGTGACGCTGCCGACGCTGTTGTACATTGCAGTGCGGGGTTTGATCTGCTTTCCGCACCGTCCGCGCTTGACGATGCGCTGACCGAAGCGGGGTTCCGCGGAATTATCAATGCGCTGGATTCCCGTTATGACGTGATTCTGATCGATGGCCCCGCGGGGATCGGGCAGGGCTTGCGGCTGGCGGCGGCGCCGTCGCAAAAAGCGCTGCTGGTGTCCGCACCCGATGATGTTTCCCTTTGCAGCTGCGCGGCGGCGGCAAAGGAATTAGAGACAGCCTGTGCGGTCAGCACCCGGCTGATTATCAACCATTTTCGTTTTAAGGCTGTCAGAAAATCTTTGCAAAAAAATATTGATGATTCCATCGACAAGGCGGGGGCGCGGCTGATCGGCATTATTCCCGAGGATCCGAATCTGTGGTATTTCGGTTCCGGCGGCATGCTGCCCAAGGCGCAAAGTCCCGCCATTGACGCCTGTGCCCGTATCGCCGCCCGTCTGCTGGGGCGTAATTTGCCGCTGAAAGTGTCCGCATTGAAGTAATTTCGGCAGAACCGACATGGAAATGTTGAAAAAAGTTGGTTTATATTGTTGAAAATGTTAAGGATTTATGGTATTATAATAACTTAAATAAGAGAGGTTCGGCATAAAATACCATCCGTACCTTATTTTTTGTGAAAGGGTGATATATTATGAATATCGCGTTAATGGCACATGATTCCAAGAAAGAGTTGATGACGCATTTTTGCATTGCGTATTGCGGCATTCTCAGCCGCCATTCCCTATGTGCCACCGGTACCACCGGCAAGATCGTCGCCGAGGCGACCGGGCTGCCCATCAGCTGCTATCTGGCGGGTTCACAGGGCGGCGACCAGCAGATCGGCTCCCGCATTGCCTGCGATGAGATCGATTTGCTTCTGATGCTGCGCGATCCGATCTCCGCAAAGCCCAATGAGCCCAATGACAACAATCTGCTGCGGCTTTGCGATGTTCATAACGTACCGGTCGCCACCAATATTGCCACTGCCGAGGCGCTGATCCATTCTCTGGAGCGCGGCGATCTCGACTGGCGCGAATACGCCAAGAGCGACCTGTTTTAAGAAAGGATTCTGAACGATTATGCCGTTTTTAACCAAAGCGCCCAGAGGCACCGCCGACCAGCTGCCATTTGCCGCCGCTGCCTACCGTTTTTTAGAGGAACAGTTTACCGCGACCGCGCAGGCGTTCGGCTTCGGTGAGATCCGCACACCGGTATTCGAGCATACGGAGCTGTTTGACCGCTCGGTGGGCGAGACCACCGATGTGGTGCAAAAGGAGATGTACACCTTTACCGACAACGGCGGCAGAAGCATCACCCTGCGCCCCGAGGGGACGGCGGGCGTGGCGCGCGCGATTTTGGAGCACGGGCTGACCGGCGAGGCGATGCCCCTGAAGCTGTTTTATATTACCTCCTGCTACCGGTATGAAAAGCCGCAGGCAGGCAGACTGCGCGAGTTCCACCAGTTTGGGGTGGAGTATTTCGGCTCCGAGGATCCCTCCGCCGACGTGGAGGTCATTTCCCTCGCGGATACGTTCCTGCGTTCGCTGGGCGTGGAGAACTTTCAATTAAAGATCAATTCCATCGGCTGCCCTGCCTGCCGGGCGGAATATCACAAAGCGTTAAAGGCGTATTTCGCCGCCCATATCGACGACATGTGCGGTAACTGCCATGTGCGGCTGGAAAAGAATCCCATGCGACTTTTGGACTGTAAGGCGCCGGACTGCCATGCGATCGCCGACGGCGCGCCCTCGATTTTGGATTATCTCTGCGACGACTGCCGCGCCCATTTCGAGGAGGTGAAGCGGCAGCTGCAGGTGGTCGGTATCGACTATCAGGTTGATCCGCATATCGTGCGCGGCTTGGATTATTACACCCGCACGGTGTTTGAATTTGTCTCCGATGCGCTGGGCGCGCAGTCCACGGTCTGCGGCGGCGGCAGATACGACGGGCTGATCGAGCAGCTGGGCGGCAAGCCCCTGCCCGCGCTGGGGTTCGGCATGGGCGAGGAGCGGTTGAAGCTGATCTGCGATAATCTGCCGACGTTTGTTGCGCCGGAGAATACATGCGACGTTTACCTGATCGCCGCCGACGCGTCCGCCAAGGATTACATTCTGGAAACGACCAATGTGCTGCGGCAGAACGGTATTTATGCCGAGCGGGACGTCTGCGGGCGTTCCGTCAAGGCGCAGATGAAGCACGCGGGGAAGATCGGCGCGGCGTTCACCGTGATCATCGGTGAAAACGAAATGAAAAGCGGCGTCGCCGACCTGAAAAATATGCAGACCGGCGATACCGAGCCGCTGGAGCTTGCGGATCTCTCGTATGAGATCATGGATGCGCTCGATGATTATTATCTTCGGAAAATAGAGGAAATGTATCCCGATCCCGACGACGGCGAAGAAGCCCCTGGATTGACCGTGCTCAAGGGTGGAAAAGATAAATAAGACAACATGAAAAGGATTTGATTCCCATGGATTTTCTAGGTAAATTTAAAAGAACCGGATACTGCGCCGCGTTCTCGGCGGCAAATATCGGACAGACGGTATCCGTTTGCGGCTGGGTGCAGCGTTCCCGCGATCTCGGCTCTCTGATATTTATGGATCTTCGCGACCGGACAGGCATCATTCAGCTTGCCTTTGATGACACCACCGATCCTGCGATCCTCGAAAAGGCAAAAACCGTGCGCAGCGAGTTCGTGCTCGGCGCCACCGGCGTTATCCGGGAGCGTTCCTCCAAGAACCCCGATATTCCCACCGGCGATATAGAGGTCGCGGTCACGGAGCTGCTGATCCTCGGCAAGAGCGAGACAACGCCCTTTGAGATCGTCGAAAATTGTCCCACGGCGGAGACGACGCGGCTGAAATACCGCTATCTTGATCTGCGCCGTCCCGATCTGCAAAAGAATATTCTGCTCAGGAATAAAGTGACGAAGATCACGCGGGATTTCTTCTACGATAACGGTTTTATCGAGATCGAGACCCCGCTGCTGATGAAATCCACGCCCGAGGGGGCGCGAGACTTCCTCGTCCCCAGCCGTCTGCACAAGGGCAGCTTTTACGCGCTGCCCCAGTCCCCGCAGATTTACAAGCAGCTATCCATGGTGGCGGGCTTTGACCGTTACATGCAGTTTGCCCGTTGCCTGCGCGATGAGGATTTGAGAGCGGACCGTCAGCCGGAATTTACCCAGATCGACCTGGAAATGTCCTTTGTCGATGTGGAGGACGTGCTCGGAATGATCGAAAATTATATGTCCGTCCTCTTTAAAGAGGCGATCGGCGTAGAGATCCCGACCCCGTTGCCCAGGCTGACGTATGAAGAGGCGATGGACCGTTACGGTTCCGATAAGCCCGACACCCGTTTCGGTATGGAGCTGTTTAATCTGAACGAGATCGTGAAGGACTGCGGCTTCGGCGTGTTTGAAAACGCAGTGGCGGCAGGCGGCTCCGTCCGCGGCATTACCGCAAAGAACGCCGTGTCTGTCCTCAGTCGAAAAGAGATCGACAAGCTGACCGATTTCGTCAAGGGGTCCGGCGTCAAGGGATTGGCGTGGGTGCGCTGGACCGACGCGGGCGTCAGCTCCTCCTTTGCAAAATTCCTTTCCGAGGAAAAAATGCAGGCGCTGCTTGCCGCCGCAGGCGCAGAGCAGGGCGACGTTGTGCTGATGATCGCCGACGCGAAGAATGCCCTTGCGCAGAGCGTGACCGGTCTGCTGCGCTGCGAAGTGGCAAGAAAACTGGATATAATTCCCGAGGAAAAATATAATTTGCTGTGGATCACCGAATTTCCGTTCTTTGACTGGGACGAGGATCTGGGGCAGTTCGTGGCGATGCATCACCCCTTTACCTCGCCTTTAGACGAGTGTCTGGAATATCTGGAAACTGACAAGGCGCGGGTCAAGGCAAAGGCGTACGACCTTGTGCTGAACGGCATCGAGCTTTCCAGCGGGTCGATCCGCATCACCAATCCCGAATTGCAGGCAAGAATGTTCAAGCTGCTGGGACTTTCGCCCGAGGAGGCAAACGCCAAGTTCGGCTTCCTGTTGGAGGCGTTCAAGTACGGCGCGCCGCCCCACGGCGGTATCGGCATCGGCTTGGACAGACTGCTGATGCAGATGATCGGCGCGGACAGTCTGCGCGACGTGATCCCGTTCCCGAAGCTCAAGGACGCGACTGAGCCCATGTCGCAGTGCCCGTCGACGGTCGACGCGGCGCAGTTGGAGGAACTGGGAATTCAGACGGCCGTCCCTGCGGAATAAATCATTGTACATTTCGACGCTGCCGGCGGTTGCCTGTGGCGTCGTTTTTCTTTTTGACATTTTCGCTTTAAATCGCTAAAGCATTTTGTGCATATTGCCGATTGCAAAATAGGAAATATAGGCGTATACTATATTACGAAATATACAGGGTTGCCTATGTAATTGCGTATATTTTCGGGTTTGTCTGTATATTTATGATTTATGGCAGTATGCGAATGCTGTCATGCGAAATTGTTTGGAGGCTTTGAAATGAAAAACTTCAGAAGAATTGCCGCCCTGGTCGTCGCGCTGGTCATGGTGCTTGCGTTTGCGGCGTGCGGCAAAGAGACGACCAACGGCGATGATAAGCCCGTGGCGGGCAAGGTCTATAAGATCGGCGTTATCCAGCTGATGGAGCATGATGCGCTTGACGCGGCTTATAACGGCTTTAAGGATACGCTTAACGCGGAGTATCCCGGTCAGTTTGACATCACGCTGCAGAACGCGCAGGGCGAACAGGCAAACTGCGTTACGATCGCCAATAACTTTGTCGCAAATAACTATGATTTGATCCTTGCTATCGCAACACCTGCCGCGCAGGCTGCGAAACAGGCGACCGGCGAGATTCCGATCCTTGTGACCGCTGTTACCGATCCCGCGGACGCCGGGCTTGTGGATTCCAATGAAGTTCCCGGCGGCAATCTTTCCGGTACTTCCGACCTGAACCCCATCGCCCAGCAGGCGAACCTGCTGCTCCAGCTTGCCCCCGAGGTAAAGACGGTCGGCGTTCTTTACAATTCCGGCGAGGATAACTCTGTATTTCAGTATGAACTGGCAAAGGAAGCGCTCGAGGCGCTCGGTATTGAGGTGCAGGCGTATACCGTGGCGGATTCTTCTCAGATCCAGACGGTCTGCCAGTCCGCTGTCGGCAAGATCGACGCTGCATATATCGGCACTGACAACCTGCTTGCTTCTTCCATGCCCATCGTTTCTCAGGTGCTGACGCCCGCAGGCATTCCGGTTATTTGCGGTGAGGCGAACATGGTCAACAACGGCGGTACCGCTACATACGGTCTGAATTATTACACACTTGGGCAGAAGACCGCCGCGCAGGCAATTGACGTGTTGTTGAACGGCGCAGATATTTCCAACATGCCCATCGGCTATTGCTCTGAATCGGAGCTTGATCTTACGATCAATGCCGAAATCATTGACAAACTCGGTATTACACTGCCCGCAGAGCTGCAGGCGGTTGTTGATGCGGCTACGGAAGCAGTCACCGAATAATTTCGGTGGAACTGAACAAAAACAACTGAATGAAACGGCCCGTGCGTCCGCAGCTACCGGACGCACGGACTGTGTTGTGTTTTCAGCGGTGGAGATATACGCCGCGTGAATTCGTGAAAAGGAATGATTTTATGGAAGCGGTTTCGCTTTTTTTCACTTCCTTCGGGAAGTCGCTTCCGGGCACGTTTGCCCAGGGCTTAATTTGGGGAATTATGGCATTGGGACTGTATTTGTCCTTTAAAATTCTGGATTTCGCGGACCTGACTGTGGATAGCAGCCTTGCTACCGGCGGCGGCGTCAGCGCGATCCTGATCACCAACGGCGTCAATCCCGCATTATCGCTGCTTTGCGCGTTTGGCGCGGGTATGCTTGCCGGCGCTGTTACGGGTCTTCTGAATACAAAATTGAGGATTCCGCCCATTCTTGCCGGTATTTTGACCCAGTTGGGACTTTATTCGATTAACTTGCATATTATGGGACGCCCCAACCTGAGTTTGTTGGGAAAAGCGGGCGTCCTTTCCATGAGTAACAATACGCAGGCAATCATTTTGTCTGTGATTGTATGTGTTGCTTTGATATTGATTATGTACTGGTTTTTCGGTACCGAGATCGGTAACGCGATCCGCGCGACCGGCAATAATGAGAAAATGGCGCGTGCGGTTTCTATTAACACCGACGCTATGAAGGTGCTTTGTCTGGTGCTTTCCAACGGGCTGGTTGCCCTTTCCGGCGGGTTCCTTGCCCAGTATCAGGGGTATGCCGACGTCAATATGGGCAGGGGCGCGATTGTGATCGGGCTTGCCAGCATTATTGTGGGTGAAGTGCTGCTGGGGCGGTTTACAAACTTTATCGTACGCTTGACCTCGACGATCATCGGCGCGATCGTTTACTATGTAATTATTGCCTTTGTTATCCAGTTGGGGCTGCCCTCTGAGGATTTGAAGCTGCTTTCCGCCATCGTCGTTGCCATTGCTTTGGCAGTGCCTGCGCTGAAAAAGAAAAAGGTCAAGGCGCAGTTGATAAAGGCAGTGGCAGGGGAGGAATAAGATATGTTAACAGTATCGAATGTCACAAAGATCTTCAATCCCGGTACCATCAACGAAAAGGTTGCTATTAATGATTTAAGCATCACCTTTCATGACGGGGATTTTATCACCGTGATCGGCGGCAACGGCGCGGGAAAATCCACGCTGATGAACCTGATTTCCGGCGTGTATCCCATCGACGCCGGCTCCATTCAATTGAACGGTAAGGAGATCAGCAGGCTGCCCGAGCATAAGCGCGCGAAAATGTTGGGCAGAGTGTTTCAGGATCCCATGATGGGGACCGCCGCGGATATGGAAATTCAGGAAAATCTTGCGCTTGCTTACAGGCGCGGCAGAGGCAGAGGTCTGAAATGGGGCATCAGCCATAAGGAAAAGGAGCTGTTTAAAACCCAGCTCGCGCGTCTCGGACTCGGGCTGGAGGACAGAATGACCTCTAAGGTCGGGCTGCTCTCGGGCGGACAGCGGCAGGCGATCACCCTTTTAATGGCGACGCTGCAGCGGCCGGAATTGCTGCTTTTGGACGAGCATACTGCGGCATTGGATCCCGTTACCGCCCGTAAAGTACTGGAATTGTCGGAGGAACTGATTTCAGAGGCCAAACTGACAACGATGATGGTCACCCATAATATGAAAGACGCCATTGCCCACGGCAACCGCCTGATTATGATGAACGCGGGCAAGATCATTTTTGATATTTCCGGCGTAGCAAAACAACGCCTTACGGTGGACGACTTGATGCATGAGTTTGCCAAGGCGGGCGGCGAGGACCTGAGCGATCGCGCGCTGCTTTCTTGAAAAAATAAACTTATATCAAAAAAACTCTTGACAAAAGGATAAAAATGTAGTAATATATTGGAGTCCGTTGGGGAATAGTGTAACGGTAGCACGACAGACTCTGACTCTGTTTGTTGGGGTTCGAATCCCTATTCCCCAGCCAAAAAATCCCGCCTTATGGCGGGTATTTTTTTGCTGGGGAATAGGGATTCGAAACAAGTCGGCGCGTGAAGAAAACAATCGGGAAATTGTTTTTAGCGTCCGACCGAGCAGCTATGCTGCGAGGGCTCAGTTTGAAAAATTCGTAACGCGAGGAGAATCCTTTCGGCAGTTGTGCACGGGCAGTGAACAACTGCCGAAAATGGTTGGAGTATAAATCTACATTATCAAAATAATATAATTGGATATATCGTTTGATAGGCAGCGAAATGACAGCTTTTCAAGAACTGTCACTCCATTTTTACTTTTATTGAAATTTACTTTACTTCCCGGCAGTAAATGTGTATAATAAATTCAGAGGTGGTTTCTCTTGATTATCAGATATTCCAAGGACTCCCTGAAATTTCTTTCAAAACTGGATAAGGAATCGGTTCAAAGAATCAGAGACGCTATTACGGGACTGACGCAGGAACCGCCGATCGGCGACATTAAAATGATGCAAGGGTATTCAGACGGAAGAAAGCGTTTGCGTCTGGGGTCGTGGCGGATCATATTCAAATACACGGGAGAGAATGCGATTGAGGTATTATTTGTAATCGACATCGGCAATCGCGGCGATATTTACAAATAGGAGGGATCTGTATGTCAAATATTGCAATGGATACGGCAAGACTTATCGATATGCTGCCGGAAAGCGAGCAGAATTTTGCTTATGAGTTCGTAAAAAAACTGATTTTGGCGTGGGATCCGGATTTTACAAAGGTCACGCCGGAGGAAGCCGCAAAAATCGATGCGGCGGAAACAAGTGGTTTTATCGACGAAGACGATATTGACTGGGATTCTGTCGGTGTATGACCGCACCTACGTGAGGGGTCGAATCCATACCGATAATTCCGAAAAAATCTTTTTTGAGTCCATAGTCCAAAAATTCCACCCGCGCGGGTGGAATTTTTTGTCCGGAGAATAGGGATTCGTATAAAACAAGACGGTTGACCGCAATAAAATAAGGTCAGCCGTCTTGTGATTGATTACTTGATTTGGGTGATCTTGTCGCCTTTTACAAGAAACGCGTGTGTCGCCGCGTCGATCAGCGGCTGATCGTTTTTTACGGAATCGGTGTAAAAATTTTCGATCTGCATATCGCCGTAAGTCTCAAAAAAATACTTGATCTTATTTTTGCGGATACAGATCCGCTCGATCTTTCCGGTTTCGCGGTTGATGGTAGAGGTCAGATATTGTTTGATGCCCAAACGCCTGCAAATTTCCTCGATGTTGAAATCCGGCGACGCGGTGATGATCAAATCGTCCTCCCGCTGTAACTGTCTGTAAAACGGTTTGATATTTTTCATGTGTCGATC
This sequence comes from Clostridia bacterium, assembly GCA_017480115.1. Lineage (GTDB taxonomy): Bacteria > Bacillota > Clostridia > Oscillospirales > Acutalibacteraceae > RGIG2774. The sequence goes on along the minus strand of JAFVBH010000003.1, from coordinate 14,288 downwards.
CCAAAATTCCTTGGGGTCATGCGCAAAATCAAATACGCGCAGCGCGTCTTTTTCCACCAGCGGCACATATTTTTCGATAATTTCCTCAATGGTGACCTGTCCTTTTTTGTACCGCAGCATCGCCTTTAATACCAGCGGCAGCTTTTTCAACAGCCACGGGTGCCGTTTGATGTAAAAAAAGAATAGGTGCAGCGTGCTTTCGCCCCGATAGATCGTGTTGTCAAAATCATAGACATTCATAATGGTCACCACGGTTTTCTGAAATTCCGATTTCGCGCGGGAAGATCGTCCCAACAGGCAAGCGTGCCCGGTTGTGCGGCGGAATCAGAATTTATTATAAATATCTTCCTGCGAGAGGGCGGTCAGTCCCTTTGCCGCCAGCGCAGCTTCCGCGTCTTTTGTGTTGGCGACGCGGAAAATCATATAGGCTTTCTTTTGATTCTTGCCGTCCAAAAAGGCATACATATACTCGATGTTCACTTTGGCGTCGGTAAAATGCTGTAACAGGGTGTTCAGTCCGCCGGTCTCGTCGGGGATCTCAAAGGCGAGCACGGGGGAGAAGCTTGCAACAAAATTATCTTCTTTCAACACATTTGCGGCCTCAAACACATCGTCCACAATCAGGCGGGCAATGCCGAAATCCTTGGTCTCGGCAAGGGACAGGGCGCGAATATCGATATTGTGCGCGGCAAGCAGGGTCGTCATATCCTGCAATTTGCCGGGCTTGTTTTCAAGAAAAACCGAGATTTGCTTAATGCTCATATACGTGTCCTCCTGTTATATTTTGCGGTTGTCGATCACGCGCACCGCCTTGCCTTCGCTTCGGGTGATGGACCTGGGGGCGACCAGCGTGACCTTGGCTTTCAGACCCAGCATGGCTTTCAGCCCGTCCACCAGCTCCTTCTGCTTGGCTTCGATCTCGCCGATGTTGTCGGTGAACATTTCCGGCGTCATTTCTACGTGCACGTCAAGGGTATCCGTCATATTCACGCGATCCACGATGATCTGATAATTCGCCGCGTAACCATGATTCAGCAGCACGGTTTCGATCTGGCTGGGGAATACGTTGACGCCGCGGATAATTAACATATCGTCGGTTCTGCCTTTGGGTTTGGTCATGCGGACATGGGTTCTGCCGCAGGGACATTTTTCCCGCGTCAGGCTGCAAATATCCCGGGTGCGGTAGCGCAGCAGGGGAAACGCCTGCTTATCGATGGAGGTAAACACCAGCTCGCCCAAAGTTCCCTCGGGCAGGACTTCGCCGGTTTTCGGGTCAATGATCTCGGCAATGAAATGATCCTCATTGATGTGCAGGCCCTTTTGGTCGGAGCATTCAAAGGAAACGCCGGGACCCGACAGCTCTGTCAAGCCGTAAATATCATACGCCTTGATGCCCAGCGTATTCTGAATATCCTGCCGCATCTCCTCGCTCCACGCTTCCGCTCCGAAAATGCCGGCTTTCAGCGGAATATCGTTGGGCCCCATGCCCATTTCTTTCATGCGTTCACCAAGGTATGCCGCGTAACTGGGGGTGCAGCAGAGAATGGTGGCGTTCAGATCCTTGATAAACATGATCTGGCGGTCGGTGTTGCCGGAGCTGGTGGGGATCGTCAGACAGCCCACCTTGTGGCTGCCGCCGTTCAGACCGGGACCGCCGGTGAACAGACCGTAGCCATAGGAGACCTGACAGACGTCTTCGTTACTGCCCCCTGCCGCGACGATGGCACGGGCGCAGCACTCCTCCCACAAATCAATATCATGATGCGTATAGAAGGCGACGACGCGCTTTCCGGTGGTGCCGGAGGTGGACTGAATGCGCACCGCGTCCTTCAGCGGCACGCCCAATAGTCCGTACGGGTATGCTTCCCGCAGATCCTCTTTGGATAAAAACGGCAGCTTGTGCAGATCGTCGATAGACTGAATATCCGCAGGGGTTACCCCTTGGGCTTCCATTTTTTTTCTGTAGTAGGGCACATTGTCCCATACATGCTTAACCTGCTTTACGAGCCGCTCATTCTGGAGCTTGACGATTTCTTCGCGGGAGGCACATTCGATTTCCGGCTGAAAATACTGTTCCATTGGCAATATACTCCTTTATTTTCCGGCGTTCTTGCCCAGATCAAACGCTTTTTTGTTTATTTCCAAAAACTTCGCGGGTACAATGGCTTCCAGCGATTGCAGCCACGCCGCCTCGGGCGCGTCAAAATAGTGGGACAGTCTGCCCAGCAGCACAATATTAACCGCCTTTGCCGTGCCCGCCTGCTCCGCAAGGGCAAGACAATCCAGCGCGTCTACCGCCGCGCCTGCCGCCTGCATTTTTTCGACAAGCTGTTCCGGATATACCGCCGCGCCTGTAATGACGGGCATGGGATCGATCTGCTGGGTGTTGGTGACAACGATTCCGCCTTTTTTCAGGTAGGGCAACCATCTTGCCGCTTCCAACAGTTCAAAGGAGACGATGTAATCTGCTTCCCCCCGGTCGATCACGGGTGAGTAGACTTTGTCTCCGTAGCGGACGTAGGTCACGACGCTGCCGCCGCGCTGGGACATGCCGTGCACCTCAGAGACCTTAACGTCATATCCTTGGGAGAGCAGCAGGTGCCCGAGCAGCTTGCTTGCCAGCAGACTGCCTTGTCCGCCGACGCCGACGATCATAATATTTTTCGTTTCCATATATTTTCTCCTTATTCCGCGGTTTCAAAGGCGTCAAAGGCGCACATCTGCGTGCAGACGCCGCAGCCGACACAAAGCGTATTGTCAATAACCGCCTTTTTATTTTTCATGGAAATGGCGGGGCAGCCGATGCGCATGCAGGATTTGCAGCCGCGGCACTTATCGGGATTGACCTTTACAGGCGGTTTATGCTTGACGTACTTCAGCAGCGCGCAGGGACGGCGGGAAATAATGACCGACGGTTCGTGCACGTCCAGTTCCTCCCGAACCGCCTCGCCGCAGGCTTTCAGATCATAGGGATCCACGACGCGGACGCGGGCAAAGCCCATGGCGCGGCACAGGGATTCCAGATCGATCTTACCGGCGGGATCGCCTCGCAGATTCAAACCGGTGGTGGGATTCTGCTGGTGACCGGTCATGCCGGTAATGGAGTTGTCGAGAATGATGACCGTGGAATTGGACTGATTGTAGGCGATATTTGCAAGCCCTGTCATGCCGGAATGCATAAAGGTGGAGTCGCCGATGACGGCAACGGTTTTGCGTGCGGCTTCTTCTCCGGCGGCTTTGTTAAAGCCGTGGATCGCGCTGACGGAGGCGCCCATGCACAGGGTCATTTCCATGGCGCTCAGCGGCGCGACCGCGCCCAGCGTGTAGCAGCCGATGTCGCCCAGTACGGTGCATTTATGTTTGCTCAACGTATAGAACAGACCTCTGTGGGGGCAGCCCGCGCACATGACCGGCGGGCGGGGCGGGATCGGCTCGGACAGTCCGATGCTGTCCGTTGCAGTGTCGTTAAGCAGCTTTGCCACAAGGCTCTGGGAAAATTCGTCCTCCATGGGGAAAATGTCCTTGCCGGAAACCTCCAGCCCCAACGCCTTGCAGTGGGTTTCGATGATGGGATCCAATTCCTCGACCACTACCAGCTTGTCTACTTTTGCGGCGAAATCCTTAATGAGCTGTACGGGCAGAGGGTTGACCATACCCAGCTTCAGTACGGAGCAGTTGTCGCCGAATACCTCTTTTGTATACTGGTAGGCGGTGGAGGAGGTGATAACGCCAAGCTTTGTGTCGCCCATTTCCACCCGGTTCACGGGGGCAGTCTCCGCATAGGCGGCGAGCTTGCGGGTGCGCTCCTCTACAACGGGGTGGCGCTTTTTGGCGTTGCCGGGCATCATCACATATTTTGCGATATTTTTTTCATACGCCTTGGTCGGGACAATGCGCGCGCCTGTCTCCACAACGGACTGGGAGTGGGCAATGCGGGTGCACATCTTGATAATGACCGGCGTGTCGAAGGTCTCGGAAATTTCATAGGCGAGCTTCGTATATTCGATCGCTTCCGAAGAATCCGCAGGCTCCAGCATCGGCACTTTAGACGCGATGGCGTGGTGGCGGCTGTCCTGCTCATTTTGCGAAGAATGCATACCCGGGTCGTCAGCGACCACGATTACAAGCCCCGCGTTGACGCCGGTATACGACATCGTGTACAGCGGGTCTGCCGCCACATTTAAACCGACGTGCTTCATGGCGCAGAACGCGCGTTTGCCCGCAAGACACGCGCCGAATGCGGCTTCCATGGCGACCTTCTCATTGGGCGCCCATTCGCAGTAAATTTCGGGGTATTTTGCCGCCTCCTCCGTGACCTCGGTGCTGGGGGTGCCGGGATAACTGGAAATGAAGCAACAGCCTGCTTCATACAAACCTCTGGCAACCGCTTTGTTGCCGAGCATTAACGCTTTCATTTGTGTAATTCTCCTCATAAGCTTAAATTCATTCATATTATTATAGCATAGGTGAAAATAAAATTGCAAGATGGAGGTGTGTAGCTTCTGATTTCAGCTGCGTGAATGGGCGCACGCGCTTGTAGTCCGCCGGGTTTATGTGGATACCCGGGAAAGAGCCCTCGCGGCATAGCCGCTTCGGTCGGAATTAAAAATATGCCACCGGCATATTTTCTTAACGCTCCGACGCCCACTGGGCGTTCCTACAGGATCGCGTGACGTTCTTCCTACGATAAATCAGAATTTACAGCACAACCGTAAACGTCGTTTCACCCTCGGCGCAATTCACGGAGATTTTTCCTTTATGTTTTTCCGTTATGGATTTTGCTATGGCAAGCCCCAAGCCGAAACGGTTTTCAGAACCGGTACGGGCTTCGTCCGCACGATAAAAACGCTCAAAAATCTTTTCCCGCTGCGCGGGCGGGATCGGATCGCCCTGATTGGTGACGCTGAAAATGTTTTTTTTCTGTATTCCCTTATGCAGCTTCACCGTGACTGTACCGCCGGGAACGCTGTGCTTGACTGCGTTATCGATCAGAATCGACGCCAGTTGCTTGATCTCGCTGTCATTGCCCCGCAGGGTGATTCCGTCCTCAATGTGCGCGTCGATCAGAACCCCCTGTTCAAAGGCAACGCTCTCGAAGGTCATCGCCATGCCCTCGACGGCGCTGCTCATGTCAAATTCCGTCATAACGGCGCCTGTCTCCTCCGCATTATCCAGCTTTGCAAGGGTCAGCAGATTCAGCACCAATCCGTTCATGCGCGAAGTCTCGGAACGAATATATCCCAGCCATTTATTTTCGCCGATCTCGCTTTCCAACATGTCCGCGTTGGCGCCGATGACCGTCAGCGGGGTTTTCAGCTCATGCCCCGCGTCGGAGATAAATTGTTTTTGCTTTTTAAACGTTTCAGCGACCGGCTTGACAATCTGTTTGGCAATCAGCCGGGCGATCAGTACCGACAGCAAAACCGCAATCATCAGCACGATCAGTGAACCGACGGCAAGATTACGGATCGTCGTTTGCGTGGCGGAGCTTTCCACCAACACGACGACAACACCCGTCATGGTTCTCTTGACGCTGTAAAACAGTCCGCCCACCGCGCCTTCTTCCCTGTCCTGCGCGATTACCTTTTGAAGATAGGTCTTCAGCGCGTCCTCTGCCACGGACATCTCCCCGTCGGAAAACACCCCGACGGGTTCTCCCGTAAAATCATAGATTACCGCGTAATAGCCGTCGGGTGTGACGAAGTCCGGCGACTGCCGGTCGTCTCCCTTGTGAAAATTAAACATATCGAACCGGTTGGCGATCATACCCGCTGTCATACAGGCGGAACGGCGGTTATTGTTTACATTAATTATATTCAGCACAATCAGCTGTAAAACAAACAGCAGAATCAGAATCACGGAGATCACCGCAGTGATCTTATGGGTCAGTTTTTTGATCATTTGCCCGCCTCCAGGATATAGCCGATTCCACGGATCGCCCGCACGGCGCACTGCTTAACGCCCACAAAGTTCATTTTTTTGCGAATAAAGGAAATATAAACCTCCACGTTATTATATTCCGCCTCGCTGTCAAACCCCCAGATTTTTTCGGCGATCTGCTCGCGGGACAGTACCTGTCCCTGGTTGCGCAGCAAATACTCCGCCAAAAGAAATTCTTTGGCTCCCAGCTTAATGCTCTTTCCCGTCGCCGTGCAGGAAAGCTCACAGGATTTGACGTTCAACTCCATATCGCCGCTTGTCAAGACGTGACTTTCTGCAATTTCGCCCTTTCTGCGGGATACTGCGCGCAGCCGCGCAAGCAGCTCCCGCGTCTCAAAAGGCTTGGTCATGTAGTCGTCCGCGCCGTAATCCAGCCCGGTGACCTTATCGTCCAGCTCAGATTTTGCGGTCAGCATCACGATATGGCTGGAGATTTTTTCCCTGCGCAGATTTTCCAGCACCTTGAAGCCGTTCATCTTGGGCATCATCACGTCCAGCAATATAATATCATAAATGCCGGTCAGGCCCTGCTCCAAACCCGCCTCGCCGTCAAATTCCACGTCCACGGTGTAGTTTTCATTTTGCAGCGTGGCTTTCAGCACATCGGCAAGGGCATATTCATCTTCAACGATCAAAACTCTCATACGATCACCCAAACATGTAATGTATATTTTTCAGTATATCACATAACATTGAAAAAGTCTTGAAAAAACGTAAAAAATTAACCAAAAATGAACGTTCCTTTAACTTTGCAAACCTTAAAGCTTTTTCAATCTTTTTTCAAGAAATCACGGGTAAACTGCTTTACAGGAAGCGGGAAAAGTGATAAACTTCCAAATACGAAAACGAAAGGAACCTACGATCATGGACGACTACAACAATTTTTATCCTTATAATAGCAACGACAACGAATCCCAACGCCTTGACAGTTCCGACAGCGCCGATACGCGAACAGAGGCAAATTTCGGCGAAACGCCCGGTTCCGCGGCGCAGGGAACCGGCAACGGCGGTTACAGCTATCAGAATCAGCCCTACGGTAACGCTTATAACAGCGGCTATAACGATTACCGGCAGTCGCTCTACAACGGCTATCCCTACGCTTCACAGCCCGTGAAGCCGAAAAAAATCAAGAAAGAACGCCCCTTCGCCAAGAAGCTGGGCAGAGTTGCGGCAATCGCTGCGGTATTCGGCATCGTGACCGGCGTTTGCTTCCAGGGCGCGGCGGGAATCACAAAAAAAATTACCGGCGACACCGCCGCCTACGGCAGCACGCAGGCGGTCATTACCACCGCGCTGCCGGGAAAAGATGACGCTTATGATGTCTCCGAGGTCGTAGAAAACGTCATGCCCGCGCTGGTCGCCATCGACGTGCGGGTGATCTCCACGATACAGAATCCTTTCTCCTTCTTCGGCAGCAGAAGCTATCAGCAGGAGCAGAGCGGTTCGGGTTCCGGGATCATCATTTCCAGAACCGACAATCATCTGTATATCGTGACCAACAATCATGTGGTAGAGGACGCAACGACGATTACCGTCACCTTTGATAACGGCAAGAGCGTGGAAGCTACCGTCAAGGGGACGGACGCGGACGCCGATCTCGCCGTTGTGGAAATTCCCGTTGCCAATATTGATAACGAGACCCTTTCCGCGATCAAGGTCGCGGTCATGGGCGACAGCGACACACTTCAACTGGGTGAACCCGCCATTGCCATCGGCAACGCGCTGGGCTACGGACAGTCCGTCACGGTCGGTCACATCAGCGCACTGGCGAGGAAAGTTCAGCTGACCGACAAGACCATGACCCTCGTACAAACTGATGCGGCGATCAATCCCGGCAACTCCGGCGGCGCGCTGCTGAACAGCAAGGGAGAGGTCATCGGCATTAACTCGGTAAAATATTCCTCTACGGACGTTGAGGGCATCGGCTACGCGATCCCCATCAGCGACGCGATTCCCATTATCAACGCGTTGGTCAGCGGTACGGCGCTGCCTGAATCTAAGCAGGCATATCTGGGCATCAGCGGCGCGGACGTGACCGAGCAGTATCAGCTTCGCTTCGGATTGCCGGCAGGCGTATATATTGATGACGTGACCGCAGGCTCTCCCGCCGAAAAAGCAGGCATCAAACCATACGACATTATCACGGAATTTGACGGAGAGACCGTCACCTCCATGGACGACTTGACCTCGATCATCGAATCCAAGGTTGCCGGCGACCAAGTTTCACTCACCGTCAAGCGCAGTCAGAACAATGCATATGTGGAAGTACAGCTGACGGCGACGCTGGATTCCGTCTCCAACCGTCCCGAAACCAAAACAGAGCAGGATCAAAATTCCTATTACAACTACGGCAACAGCCTGTTCGACTTCTTTGGCTGATCCTCATCACCTTTTTTATGAAACTCACCTCCGCAAAACGGGCGCATTTTTCGGTGCGCCCGTTTTCTCTTATCTTTTATCGGATTGAGCTTATTTCAAAAAAATATCCAAACTATGCACATCTTTTCAAATTGTTCACAAATAGACAGACAAATAATGCTATTATTATAGTAAATTTGCAAAATAAACGGAGGCATGCGAATGAGTCAACCTTTTTCATTCTTTCTTGTCACGGATATTCACTATTTCGAGCCTGCACTGGGCGCGGAGGGTCCCGCCTACGAGCGCCGCAGCCGTGTGGATCAGAAATGCATTGCCGAGACCGGCGCGATTATCGACGCGGAATTTGCGCGCATTGCCGCCGATACCGAAACCAATACCGTGATCATTCCCGGAGATTTGGTGTTTGACGGCGAAAAGGCAAGTCATCTGGGCGTGCTGAAAAGGCTCCAATATCTAAAGGATCACGGCAAGCGTGTGCTGCTGATCACCGCGCGGCACGACTATAATGACTATTCTCGCGGCTTTGTAGGCGAGGAACAGGTCGAAGTCGAACACACAAATCGTGAAGAGCTGCCCGGGCTGTACCACGCCTACGGCTGGGACGATGCCATCAATGTGTATAGGGACGGGTTTTCCTACGTCTCGCAACTGACGGATAAGATCCGTATGCTTGCCCTCAACTGCGACGGCGACACCAAAGACTTTAAGGGCTTATATCCCGAACAGCTGGCATGGGCAAAGGAACAGATCAAAAAAGCCCACGATGACGGCTGTTACATATTTGCCATCACGCACTATCCTCTGCTGCCCGGCTCCAACATTATGAAGCTGATCGGTGACGCGAAGCTGACGGATTGGGAGCAGACCGCAGACTTTCTTGCCGACGCGGGGCTGGATCTGATCTTCACCGGTCATATGCACATGCAAAGCCTCACCGAGCATGTCTCTCCCGGCGGCAATAAGATCACTGACATCTGCACCGGCTCTCTGGTAGGCTGCCCGGCATATTATCGCAGAGTTACGTTCATGGAAGACGGCAGGATTGACATTCAATCGATTCCCACCGGCGAATTTGCGTGGAAAGACAAAGGCGATCGCACGGCGGCGGAATACTTTCAGTGGCGGTTTGACCGCATGATCACCGACCTGGTTGACGCCATGGCGGACGATTTTGAGTTTTTCGCCAATAAATTCGGCGGCGTGGAGAAGATGAAGAAATTCAAAGCGCCCATCACTTTCGTGGGCAAGGGGCTGAAAAAGTGGAACATCGGCACACTGGGACGGCTGCTCTGTTTTAAAGTGGACCCCTCGGTCAAGGACCGGCTGCTGAAAGACGTCGGCGTAGAATTTGTACGCAATATCTTTATCGGTGACGAGCCATACGTAAAAGGCACGCCGATCTACGACGTGATGGATAAACTGCTGAACCGTCTGAAGCCGGTCTTAGCCATTGCCGGAAAAAAGATCAAGGGCGGCGTTTCCGCGGATTACTTAAAAGATTTCGTGCTGTCCTTGATCGGCGATGAAAACCGGCGCGATCATACAGCGGTGCTGGAAACGAGCGCCATGCAGTATCTGACAAAATAAACAGCAGGTGAATTTTATGGCAATACATAAAACCGCGGGCACGCCCGTACCGGGTGTAACTCCGCGAAAGAAATACATGAAACCCTCGGAAGTGGTGACCTTCGGCATCGGTCTGTTCGGTGTTGCGTTGCTGACCGGCTGGATGCCTGACTACACCATGACCTTTTTCGCAGATTTTGCTTTTAAGGGCAGAGGCTTTGACCCCTCCAGACTTGCCGTGGCAGTATCCACGGTCTTCGGCGTGGCAGGCTTTGTAGGCGCGATTTGCGAGCTGATCATCGGCATCCTCGTTGATCGCACCAGAACGCGTCTGGGAAAGGTCAAACCCTGGGTCGGCTTCGGCGCGGTCCCGCTGGCGATTGTCGCCATGCTGGTATTCGTCGCCCCCAACACCAATTCATTTACCGTGGCGACGATCTGGATGTTCGTGATCTATTCGCTGTACACGGCGGTATCCTGCGCAGTGGAATCCCCCGCCAACTGTTTTGGCGCGCTCTGTTCCCCCAACCCCGGCGAACGCTCCAGCGCAATCTCCATCGCCTCGTTCCTGCGTTCAGTGGGGCAGTCCGGCGGGCAGGTCATCATTATCGTGGTACCGCTGATTATGAAACTGCTCATGGGACAGCAGCAGTATAAAAACGCAGAGGGTCAGGGGCTTGACCTTATCATTTCTACGGCAATCTGCGCCATCGGAATGGTCATTTTTGTTATGATCTTTTTCGCAAACAACAAGGAGCGCGTCCCCTATACAACTGAAAAAGTCTCGTTGCTGGAATCCATGAAACTGGTATTCACCAACAAAAACCTGCTGATGGTTTCTTTGACAAAGCTCTTTGGTTTCGGTCGCGGTGTTTACGGCACAGTGTCGCTGTATATCGCGGTATATCTGCTGGGTTCCAAGGGGCTGAAACTGGCGCTGATGCTGCCTATGGGCATCGGCACGGCGGTGGGCACGCTGCTGGTCAACTTTGCGTTAAAGAAATTTTCCACGAAGAAAACCTATATTCTGTTCTGTGTTTACGGGGCGTCGGCGCTGACGCTGTTGTTCCTTGTGTCTAAAGGCGTCGGCTTTAACAGCCATCTGATCATTCCGTTCCTGATCCTCAACTTCTTCTGCGGCATTCAGCACGGCAATACCAACGTCACGCCCAATATCATGATCGCTGACTGCATCGATGAAATGGAATACAAGCGCGGCACACGGCAGGAGGGGCTTGCCTATGCGGGCTACGGACTGTTCTCCAAGATCGCCTCGGCGCTGACCAAATGGCTGGCGCCCACGCTGGTGTACAGCTGGTCGGGGTATCAGTTCTCCACCAGTCAGAACATTGCCTACGCCACGCAGACGGACGCGACGCTGAACCGTTTCCTTGCGATCTACACCATTATTCCGGCAATTTTTGTGGTGCTGCAGTTCGTTCCGATCCTGTTCTATGACATGGTGGGCGCGAAAAAAGAAAAGATCACCGCGGCGCTTGCCGAACGACGCGCTGAAGACGCGGCAGAGGCAGAGGAACTGCCCGCCGATGAAGCGCGGAGCGAGGAGGAGTAACCATGGCAAAGAAAAAAGAGTTTAAAGTCGGGTTATACGCTGTGATTGTCAGTATTGTCCTTGCCGTTGTGCTGGGCGCAATCACCGTATTCGCATTCCGTACCCGATACACTGCCTATTCACCCGAGAAGGTGGCTGTCCAGTTTGCGGACACTATTGTGCAGACCGGCGACGGTTATAACGCTTATAAAAACACCCTGCTCGCCCAAAATCCAAAACTAAAATACGGCGATTTTATCCGAAATGCCTACATGCGTCCTTACGTCAATGAGGATGCGCCGCAGGCGGAATTTGTCGGCACCGGATCAGCGGAGGAGCAGGAGAAGATCGACACGGTCTACAACTTGATGTATGAGTATTACGTCGGACTGTTGGAACATGTAGGCTGGGACGATTATGATACTTTCTTTACGAGCTACTTTGAGAAGCTTGTCGAGGTGCGGCATCAGATTTACGGCGACGATTTCATGAATACCGACTACATGTTCAGCGCCTTGGAGGCAAATGCGGCGACCTACGGTGAAAGTCTCACCGGCGCGGAGGAACAAATTGCCGACGACGGCAAGACTGTCCTGCGCAAGGCAACACAGGGACTGTATCAGCAGATGTACGGTGCGGATTACCGCCTGACAGTCACTGTTGCGGCGAAGGAGGAACTTTCCGTCGACAACGCCGAAGATTATATATCCGCGTTGGAAGAGCGTCTGACAGATGCTGTTGAAAAAGGTACGGTAAAGGCGGCAGGCGATACAGCCATGCTCTCCGCGTTTGAGGGGCTGTCCTGTGCTGGCGAGGTCAACGCGGTGGAGCTGCTTACCGTCACAATCTCAGCGGGGGACAGCATCTCCGCGACGGTTGAAATTCCCGTAGTACGGATCGGCAACAGCTGGTATGTGGATAATACGAATACAGACACTGCGGGACTGTATCTCGCGAAATGACAACCGGAGGTTTTTTATGGCAACGCAAAACAAAAACAAGTACTTACCGTTAAAGGAATGGATCTTTTATCTCGTGGCGGTGTTCTTCTACACCAATATGACAGGCATGATCGCAGGCTATAGAAACGCGTATTTTGTAGATATTCTGCAAATTCCGTCAGGGCATATGTCCTTTTTTAACGTATTCGGCAGTATCGCGGGTTTCGTGATGAGCTTTGTTTACGCAATGATCCTCGACAATAAAAAAATCGGCAAGCAGGGTAAGTTCCGCCCCCTCGGTATTGCGTTCGCGATCCCCTGCGGTCTTGTTACTGTGCTGATGTTCGCGATCCCGAATTTCATTCAGCAGCACCCGATCATACTGCTGGTCTACATTTGCGCCCTCGCGCTCATTCAGGGCTTTGTCTTCTATTTCGGCGGCACGGTCAACATGGTCGCCGTCGTCATGTCCCCCGACAGCCGCGAGCGGGAACAGCTGATCTCTTTCCGCTCCATCTCCAGCGCCGTCGGCAATTCCGCGCCGCTGGTCATCGTTCTTGTCATGGGGCTGATCATCAAAGCCGTTACAGGCGAGAAAAATACAGCGCTGAACTATTTACTGTCTGCGATTCTCTGCGGTGTTGTCGGTACGATTACGATGCTGCTGGGCATGAGCACTGTAAAGGAGCGTATCACCTACCGGCAGCAGGAAAAGAAAAATCCTCTCGAGGGCTTCGGCGACGTGTTGAAGAACAAACACGCCCGCACCGTTCTTTTCAGCGAGTTTCTGAAAAGCTTCCGCGGTCTTGCCACCTTTATGCAGCCGTTCATTGCAGCTGCCATGATGGGGTCTACGGATAAAACCTTGATTTTCGCGCTCCCCGTGGGGATCGGCACCATGGTCGGCATGCTGATCATCAATGCGTTGCTTAAAAAATTCAGCAGCCGGGTATTGTATATCGCTTCCGGAACGTATTCCCTTGTTATGAATATTTTGACCTTCATCGTCGGTTATTTCTATCTTTCCGCAGGCAGACCTGCTTGGCTGAACATCATATTTATCGCCTTTCTGTTCCTGACGGGGTTGCAGTTCGGCGCCTCCAATCTGCTGCCCTCCATGTTCAAGGCGGATATTTTGGACGATCTGGAACTGAACACAGGGAAACGTCTGGACGCGGGCATCGAATTTGTCTGCTCTATCGGTTCCACCGCAGGCAGCGCGATTGCCAGCGCCCTTGCGCCGCTGTTCCTGTATGCGGAAAAAGGCGGTATCGCGATCATTCAATATCAGACCGGTTTGGAGGACGGCACGCTGCAGAGCATGCGCACCAAACTGCTCTTATTGTTCTTCTATACCGTTGTACACGGCATCTTCATGTTCCTTGCGGGCGTTCCGTTCTTCCGATATAAGCTTACCGGCGCGGAAAGAGCGCGCGTTCACAGCGAAGTCCTTGCCCGTCGGGAAGCGATTGCCGAAGCCGAGGGCGCGATGGACGCTTCCGCGGAACTACTCGACGCAGCCGAAAAATAACCTGAAAAAGAAAGCAGCCTCAACGGAGCGCACTCTGTTGAGGCTGTTTTTGTGAAGAAATTGTGAGAAGAGAATTTCGGCAATCGCTGTCGGAGCGTCTATGCCGCGAGGGCTCTTTTGCGGGAATCCACATGCCCCGCAAATCAGAAGTTAGGTAGAAGGTAGGAGGGAAGAGGTAGGAGATTCGGAAGCCGCTCTGCGGCTTGGATTTATACGCGTCAAATGGGCGCACGCACTTGTAGATAATATGTAAGGTCCCCTCTTGTAGGATCGTGGATTTATCTGTAAAATGATTAGTGGTAAAAAAACCAAATACAGCATTACCGCAAACAAGAAGGAGACCTTACAATGAACAGTATACTCTATGTTGGCTTAG